>JBBDSK010000242.1:0-19431 GCA_040904985.1 Woeseia sp.
CGCTTTATTTCCGCCAAAGGACCTCCCGCAGGGGATGCCTGCGTCGCCGTGGTGCGAGACCGGGTGCTTGGCTTAAGTGCCATTTTCCCTGGCAGATCCCTGGCAGAGCTTCCCTAGTTTCCGCTTCGGACCGCGTCGTGGCGCGCCTTGGCCAGTTCATACTGAGCTCGCGCCAGCGCCAGATGCCGGACGTTGAGCGCCTTGGCGGAGTCAATGAATTTTTGCGCGTCCTCGATATTGCCGTTGGAAACGGCAAACATCGACTGGAAAAGCAGGGCCGTTGCGATCCGATCCGCAGCGACAGCCACCTGTCTGTCCTCGGGCGCCAGGGCGCGGGCCTGCCGCAACAGATCGACGGCGCTGTCGCCCTGTGGAACCGTGAGACGCTCCGAGAGGATTCGCTGGTCGATGCCGCTTAGCAGTAACTCGAGCCGTTCGTTCACCCGGTATTTTTCGATTTCCTGCCGGACCGCAGCAAGCTCTCCATCGGCGGGCGGGAGAACGTTTGCCGCTCTGATCAGCAGTGATTCTGCGCGGTCCGGATCCGTTCTCAGCGCATGGCGGGCGTCCGTCAGTAAATCCTTTCCGTACCTGGAGATAACGTCCGCGGTCACTGCAACACCAAAGTGATCGGGCATTACCCGCCTCGCGACCGACAGGCTCTCCGAGGCCGCATCGGGATCATCCGCCGCGAGCGCATCCCTGGCGCGGGTCAGATACACCTCTACGATTCGGTCCAGGCCCTCGAGCGCCTCGGCATTGTCAGGGTCGGACTCCAGTACCGTTGAGTAGAGGGAGTAGGCGCTTTCCCCGTTCTTTACGCTCCCTAAAGCCGATGGCTCGACCAGGCGACCCTCGGCCAGCGCCGTCTGTGCACTGTTGAGCGTATCCCGGGCGTCAGCAGACGCGTCCCTGCCGACCGAGCTTACTGTCCATGCCACCAGCGCAAGCAATAGCACCACGGCCACCGCGCCGTATGCGATGCGCTCGAGCTGGTTGCTTTCGGCCGGTTCGCTCGTGTCAGCCGGCGGGTTGTCGAATTCGAGCAGAAACTTACTCGCGTGAGCAGGACGATCCGCCGCATCGAGACGCAAAGCATGCGCGACTGCCGGCCACAACTCCTGCGCGTCGGGCGGCAGGGGCCTCGGCACAAGGCCGCTTCTTCGAGCCTCCGTCGCATCCGCGTTACCGAATGGGCGCTCGCCGCTCAGAAGGCAATAAGCGGTAACGCCAAGAGCAAAAACATCGTCGTGCGCTTGCGGGCTGCTTCCCCCCAGCACTTCGCAGCTGGCGTAAGCTCGGGTTGCCCAATTCGGTTCCGTTTCGCCGTCTGCCGAGACCATACCCGACGATCCGAAATCCAGCAGCTTTACACTGCGGTTCTTCAAAAGAAAAATATTCGATGGCTTGACGTCCCCGTGCACGATTCCTCTCTCGTGGGCGTGCTCAAGCCCCTCAGCGACTCTCCGAATGATCTCCTGCGCCTTTCCGAAAGCTATCCGCTTGCTGTTGATACGCGTCAAAAGGCTGGACAGCGTTTCTCCGTCCAACCACTCCATCACGAGAAAGTCCAGGCCACCGTCGTGGTCAAGATCGAACACGCTTACGATGTTCGGGTGGTTAAGCTGCGAAAGTTTTACGAACTCCTGGCGCAGGTAGCTGGACGTCGGCAGAGGCTCGTGATCTGCAGAGCCCGCGAACTTCAGGGCTACCCACGGAGAGGGAGATCCTGCATTCTTGCGGCGCCGGTCGACAGCCTTGTACACGATGCCCATACCGTGATGGCTTATCTTCTCCACTATCCGGTAGCGGTTCGCCAGGATTTCGCCTGCGTAGACAGAGCGACGCTTCGGCGCACGCTCGACGATCAGGTCAACGAGCTCGGCAGAATTGTCTTCATCGTCGGCAACGTGGACCTGTAACGGTGACAGCGGCGGTAATCGCGGTTCTGCCGCAGTCTTTGATCGACGAGTCTCAACCGGGTAAGTTATTTCCGCACTGCTCCGCGGCGGCTCTTCTTTCTGGTCCTCCGCCAGTGAGTCGTCGCCGGCAGAGACTTCAGCCAAGGCAATCTCCTCTGTCGGCTCGGGGTCCGGCCGGCGCTCTCCCGGCCAATCGTCCCGACACTCGGTCGGCTCGTTATAGCCCCACAGAAGATTCGCCGACGGCGATTTGGCCGCAGAAGCAGTGCCTGAACTTTCCACAGCGGTGACCGGTTCGGTGCGCCATTGAAGGGCTAGACGCGGGTAATCCACTACCTGGCTCCTCTGCGTTATTGCTCGTTATCTGTTTCCATACGTTTATCCCGTGCCGTTATTCCTGTTTCCCCTTGCTGTTTTCCCTTGCTGTTTTACCTTGGGGTGCCGCGGCATAGCGCTTCGTCGCAAGAAACGACAGGACCGCAATCGCCCTGCAGATTTAGGAATGTAGTTCGCTGACGGCCGGCGACTGTGATGCGAAGACACTCAGCCGAAACTGCATCGGAGAGCGCGCACTGCTACCGGCCGGCCGCTGAACACGGCCGCGAGTCATTATTGTACAACGAGGCAGCACTGGGGATGAAATCCCCGCTCGCAGACATCGTCCGCGGGCGCGGACGGGTCCGCGCCTGCAGAAACTTTTCTTCCCTCGTCCGGCCTCAGCACCGGCGGCCAGACATCGGCTAGATGCCCTGAGAGTCCTGCCACCGGGAGGCGCCATCTTCGCCTTCCGCCTGCTGACCGCTTCGCGGCGTTTCCTGCCCGGACGATGAACCAACCGCCTCCGCAGCATGGTCTCTGGCTTCCTCGAAGGCTTGCTGGGCTCTTTCCTTCGCCGAATCCGCCACGCTTTCGCTGGCGTCGCCCATGAGCCGATCCTCGCTTTGCGTTTTCGGAAAGGCCGCTCCCAGGGCGGCGCCGACCGCGATCCCCAGCGCGCCCGCCAGCAGCGGCTGCTCCTCCATCAGGTTCCTGAAGCCATGACTGAGCCGTTCCCGCTCCATCCGCATTCTTTCTCCGGCATGACTTGCCGAGTCCTGCAACGAATGCCTCGCGCGCGCGGCACTCTCGGTCACAGAGCCTGCTGCTGTCTTTGCGGATTCCGCGCCGCTCTGCAGTCTCGATTTGGCCCCGCTCGCCTTGCCGGACATTTCCGAAGAAGCGCCTGCATAGCTTCGCGACGGCGCTCGCGGTTCGTTCGACGATGCCATCATCCAGGCGAGGCCGACGCCCGTCAGGATAACGGGCATTGGGTTGTTGCGGACCGAGCGGCTCAGGTTGGTGGCGAAGTCGCCGCCGTGTTCCCGCGCGACGCCCAGGGCCTGGTCCAGCAACTGACCCGGTGACAGCCGGCTTTCAAGCTGGTCAACCGTCCGCCCCAGCCTGCCGCGGGTACGGTCTATATCCCTTTCGAGCTCGGCGGGGTCTTTGTTCGTGTCGATATTGTTGCGCTCGTTCATTTCGCTTTCCTCCTCGCGAGCTCAGCATCCTTGTGCAGGGAATCAATCGTGTGATCGGGTTTCAGCGAATCGGCCTCCATTTTCTTTTTACCCGTGCGCAGCATGATCGCACCGACAATGGTCACGACCGCACCGACGATCAGCGCAGCTACCGGCAGGATCACCCAGTACGCCAGCAACAACATGATTCCGCCGAGCAGAAACAGAATGCCCGCGTATAAGACGCCGCCGCCCATAGCCATCGAGGAGACTCCGCTACTGACATTGTGCACTGCCCGGGTCATCTCGGACTTGGCCAGCGCCAGCTCCTGGCTGAACAGTGTAGACAATTCGTAGGCCAGCTTCTTCACCAGGCCCGGAACGGACTGGTCGCTCTGCGGTTCCAGACTATCATGTACGCCGGCCCTCTCATGACTTGCCACACCGATTTCGTGAGCCGGGGACCCTCCGCCATTTCCGTCGCCGGTCAGGGGACGGGTGTGCTCTGGTCCTTTCCCTGGAGTCGATTCATGGTCTCGCCTGTTCATAGTCCACTACCTCCGGTTGCATCGGGAGTCATCTGCTTGGTAACGCCTGATTGGCTGTCCAGCTCGGTCTCCGATCTCTCGGTCCTGAACATGCCGCTTTCCTGTCCTCGCCATTCCGCCTGGTCACCGGCTGTGCCGAGACGTTGCGACTCGTGGCGCCCGCGGCCTGCTTTTGCGAAACGGGAAAGGCCGATGCCTATCGCGACGCTACCGAGTATGAACAGCGCAGGATTTCGGTCCGCGATGTTCCCTACGTCGCGCGCCAGTTCGTCGACACTTTTGTTCCGCAGCTTGCGTGACATATCGCCGAGAAACTCCGACAGCTGGCTGGCATAGTCAGCGAGCCCTTCGTGCTCGAGCTCGCTCAAACGCGATGCAGCGCTGCCGACGGCATCGGCAAGGTCATCAACCTCCCCCGCTGCACGCTCGCTGCCCTCCTGCATCTTTCGCTTGCCGCTCTCGGTCGCTTCATGCGCTGCCTGTCGTGCTCGCTCTTTTCCGTTTTCACTTCGTCCCGCAGATTGCCGCTGCAGCTGGCCTTGGTCATCGCTCATAGGATCGTTAATGGGATCATTCATGGTCGTTCCTCAGGTCTGGGTTTCGTGGGTTGGGTTGCTCGCGGTGCGACGGACCTCTTTCGCCGCTGCCGATCGCCCCTGCACGTCGCTGCGCAACAATTGCCGAGGGCTGTGAAAAAAATACTCATCGCCCCAGCGGGCGGCTGCCGAGGCAAAAAGCTGCCAATACAGCATCGCCGGAGCTTGTTTAACGCCGCGCGCCGCTTTCGTCCGTGGTGTTGCGCCCTGGGCGGCCAGGCTCTTCCAGCCTCGCGGGCGGCGTCGCAAACGGCTTCGGGTTTCAGCCGAGACGTCGCAGGATCATCTTGCAATCATCGTGCCAGCACACAGGTGGATGAAGGCACCGGAGTTGCCGGTGACAAGGCAAAAAAAAACCCTGCAGCCGCCAATTCAGCTGCAGGGTTCCGACTGGTGTCGGCTTAGCGGGAGGAACCCGCGCCATCACTGCCTTACTATTACTGCCTTACTGGCTTTGCTGGTCGGGCGTAAAGCCGCTTTCCTCAAACTCCTGCTGCGACTCGATAGAGTCCCGGGTCATCGTCGTCTTGACCTGACCTTCCTGCTCAGCAGACTGCAGCTCGGACAGCGGAATCGCGATGCGCTTCTGCCCTACGCCCAGGAATCCGCCCACCTCGACGGTTGCGACGCGTTCCTGATGCGTGGAGCTGTAACCGACCTCGCCGATATCTCCGATCTCCTCACCGTCGTCCGTGACAATGGTCTTGCCGCTCAATTCCTCAGCAGTCATTGCCGTAACGTCCTGACCAGTTTCCATTCCGGTCTCGGCGCCATAGGTCGGATCCTGCGTCTGCGACTGCGACTCCGTCTCCGTGCCGTAAGGATCCGTCGTCTGTGTCTGCGACTCCGTCTCCGTACCGTAAGGATCAGTCGTCTGTGTCTGCGACTCCGTCTCCGTACCGTAAGGATCAGTCGTCTGCGTCTGCGACTCCGTCTCCGTCCCGTAAGGATCCGTGGTCTGGCTCTGGGACTCGGTGCCGTACGGGTCAGTCGTCGTATCGCTCTGGGATTGGGATTCCGTGCCGTACTCGCTCTGTACCGGCGTATCCCTCTCGGTTTGTTCCATACCGGTGCCGCGATCCTGCTCCGTGTCCGTCACGATATCTCTGTTCGGATCGTAATCCTGACTTCCCTGTTCCTGCGCGATACTTGCCATGCTGCCCGTCAAGGCCAGCCCTGCCATTAGCGCTACTGTCTTCTTCATACATACCTCCAGTGTGATGTTTAGCAAGATGGGTGCGGCGCACCTGCGTGGGTACTTGCAAACGCCGTGCCAATCGAATGGAGCAGCAAGAGCTCGGCTGCGGCTGCGGCTGCGCGGTAGGGAAGCAGTGGAAGCAGTGGAAGATAAACGCGGGCAGGGAAGCGTTCAGGCGGACGTGATAATTACGTCGGCAACCGGGTGGTCACGATTGCCGGGCTGATCGACCCGAGCACCGCCGGCAAGTGTATCGGCCTTCCCGGCGGCACGCGGCAGGGCCGCTCAGTTGAGGGTGCTGATTCCTGTCAGCGTCACCAGCGGACTGGCGACAACATCGGCCTGCGGTTCGGGAGAGTCCGCGCGTCCCGGAAAGGCACTCGCGACTTGCTGCCCCTGAATGAGCTGAATCGCGGGGCCGATGGCCGCAACAAGCCGGCTTGCCAAACTATCGTCGAGATTCAGCGTCTGGTCTGCCTGCGCTTTTTCCAGTGCGGCCCTCACGGTCTCCAAATTCTGCGGAAGGCCGAAGATTCCGCTTGCTCCAAGGATTTCGCGAACGGCATGCCTGGCCAATCGCGCAGACGCCAGAATGCGTTGCAGGTCCCGGTGGGCCGCATTGACGCCGATGCGCTCGTATTCGTGCAGCAGCGCCGGGATGGCTGTGTAAGCGTTTTCCCTGTCCAGCAAGAAAGTCGCCAGCAACCTGGCGGCGAACAGGACATCGGCTTCATCAGCGTGCAGCGATGGGCCTCTGACCGACCGGAAGACGGCAGTCGCCTCGAAGTCACCCAGAGCCTCGAGGATCATTCGTATTTCGCGCTGGTCGAGGCCTTGCGGAACGACAGTTGGATTGGCCAGCTCGCGCGCGATGAAACCGCAATGAGAAGCCTCCGTCAGTGCAAACAAGCGATCAAGATTTTCTGCGCTGCCCTGCGCGCTGTCGAAGTATGCCGCAGGCAGGTTCACCGCCGTACTCAACAGGCGCGGCACAGTCGCATTAGCGTGATTCAGGAATACCGGACATACCTGCTGCGGAAAAACGTCCTCGCCGTATCGCTGCAGATAACGTTGGCGATCCGCACCTCCGAGCGCGACAAGAGGTGTCTTCTGAATGTACGCCGCAACGAAGTACGAGGGCTCGTCGATGGCAGTGACGGCTTTCACGAAGGACAGCGATGCCACGGTATCGTCAATAAGCGCGGCAGGCAGCGGCCTGTCGTTCGTCATCGGAACCTCCGACAGAAAGGCACGGAAGTGCTCCGACACATCCGGCGCCTGCAGGTCGAAGACTTGTATAGGCACCCCAGCCGCTCCAGCGAGGTAAGCGGTA
The DNA here is from genome assembly GCA_040904985.1 of Woeseia sp. GTDB lineage: Bacteria > Pseudomonadota > Gammaproteobacteria > Steroidobacterales > Woeseiaceae > IDS-8. The sequence continues at coordinate 7,094 of JBBDSK010000242.1, forward strand.
CGGTCGGACGCGCCGTTGGACGGCACGCACATCAATGCCAGCAGCAGCCCCAGAATAAATCGCATTCTTCCCCCAATCCCATTGAAGCAGTCAGCCTGTCCCTGGCAGAACCACCTTTTTCTTGCTTGGTTTCAAGTGCCGCGACGCACAATTTTCACCGCGGTCTCGCGCTTAGCCAGTCCCGATTTTTGTTACGGGTCCTGACGTCGTTCGGTACCCGAACCTTTCACTGCATAACGCTGTCTTTATCCTTTGCTATACGCCGCTTTTGCTTCTGTCATCATTTGGCGACACATAAAAATTCGCCCCGGTAAATCTGACAGCAGCACGGTAAAAGTTGCATCAAACGGCGCGCAATTCAACCCCTGAGAAGCAATTCTTTTTCTTGACTTATCGAGCTGGATCGGATGCTGCACGTATACCCTGGCGCCAAAGTTTGCGCGCTGCCCGTGAAATGGCCGGCGCGGCATCGAGTTTTGTTTTTTTACGCGTCCGGCGCGCGAGTGTGGCGCGAGTTTTTCGAGAGCTTTCAGCGGCAACGTTCATCGCAATCTGTCCCCGGCCGCGCCGCGACCGAGAAAAGCGAGGCGGTGGCGTTGAGAGGTGCTGTCCGCCCGCATTGTATCTTTGGTCCATCGCTTACCGTCTGGCACGCGATTTGCAAGGGGCCGCGTCCCGCAATAACCAGGAGCACCAGATGCTTTGCCGCAATGAGCCTCAGCCGATCGACAGCGGCGGTCACAGAGGGACAGGGAGCGCCGTGGTGCGCCTGCGGCAGTGACAGCGACCTCGGAAAATTTCGTCATCCCGGACCAGCGCCCGCGGCGACTTGACGACTGCCGGCGCTGCGAGCTTTGGCAGCCGGCAACCACCGCTGTGCCGGGCGAGGGACCGCGCCATGCACCACTGATGCTTGTGGGAGAACAGCCCGGCAACGAGGAGGATCTTGCAGGCAAGCCATTCGTGGGGCCGGCGGGGAGGGTTCTTGATCGGGCGCTCGAGGCGGCGGGCATCAAGCGCGACGCAGTCTTCGTCACCAACGCCGTCAAGCATTTCCGCTTTCGCCCTCGGGGCAAGAGGCGCATTCATCAAAAGCCCTCTGTCGGCCAGGTGGAACAGTGCCGCTGGTGGTTGGCGAAAGAGCTGGACCGCGTAAAACCGTCGGTCGTCGTTGCCATGGGCGCTACCGCGGCTCGATCGGTACTGCGGAAGCCGGTGCTGATACGGGACGCCCGTGGCCACTCACTGGCGGCGCCGGAGGGCGTTCTTGTGAGGGTAACGGTGCACCCTTCCTCCCTTCTGCGGCGGCGTGATAATCGTGAGCAGGAATTCGACCGATTTATACGCGACCTGACTGAAGCCGCGGAACTGGCAGGGGCAACAAAGCTCGAGTAGCCGCAGCACGGGCTGAATAGTGCTGCAGGCAGTGCTCCAGCCTGCCGTGGGGCGGAGCGACTTGCCGACGTGCCGGAGATTCAGCCGGCTTTTTCCCCCGAGCCGGTCGGCCGGACGGGACGGATGTGCTGCTCGTGCCACAGTACATGTCTGCGCCAGGAAGGCATTTTTCTCGTGACGTGATAGCCGAAAGTCAGCAGCAGGCGGCGCAGGCGGCTTCTTCGCGGCACCTGGTCCGCCGACAGCTCCTCGCAGTAATGACGCACCAGCTGATCCAGATTGTTCCTGAGCACCGCGTTGAATTCAGGGTCAAGAATGAACAGATTGGCTTCCAGATTCAGCCCGAGGCTGAAAGGATCCAGGTTACTCGAACCAACGCTGGCCCAGCGGTCGTCGATCACCGCGACCTTCGCGTGCAACGGACGCTCCGTGTAGCGAACGATTCGGATGCCCATTGACAGTAAATCGTCGTAAAGAAGCGAGGCCGCCCCGACGCTTACCGGCCGGTCCGGATTGCCCTGCATGATCAGCACGACGTCGACACCGCGTTCAGCCGCGGCTCGCAAATCCCTGATGAACCGGTAGCCAGGAAAGAAATAGGCGTTGGCGATGACAACACTTTCTCGTGCATTGCGGATTCCGACACGGTACATCGTCTCGATGTCAGTTGGATGTTCCGCGTTGTCCCGGATGGCGAAAAGAACCTGCGCACCTTCCTGCGGATTCATCATTTCTCGCGGGAAGCGGCGCAGCCAGTAACGCCAGCGTCTGCGCCAGGAGCCGGCATGCACGTCATGGCCGAAGCGGCAGTACTTATGGATATCTTTCACCACCGGCCCGGTCACCTCAACTGAGTAATCCTGCTTCGACCGCGCACCGAAACTGCGCAAGTGATCCTTCTTGAAGTTAATGCCGCCGACGAAGGCGACGGCGGCATCGACGACAACGATCTTGCGGTGCATCCGACACAACAGGTTCGTGCGGAGGCGGAAAAACCTGGGCCGCGGATCGAAAGAACGAACCTCCGCCCCGGCATCCGCCAGAGGGGTGAGAAACTCTTTGGAAAACCCTGGTGAACCGTAGCCATCGACAAGAACCCTAACCTGAACGCCGCGTTGAGCAGCTTCCGCCAGTACATCCCGCAGCTGCAGCCCGACCTCATCCTCGCACCAGAGAAACGTTTCGAGCACGACTTCTTTACGGGCAGCCCTGACGGCTTCACAGATCCGCGGAAAATACTCCTCGCCATTTTCGAGCAGGCGCAGCTGGTTACCTTTGGTCCACCCACTCATAAGCCTTGCCCGCTCGTGACAGCGGGACGTCCGTAGAGCGTGTTCAAAGGGGGTATCCTCCAGTTCTGGTTCATTAGTAGTGGCGGCGCATCGGGCGCTGGCGGCTCCCGGGCAGGCGGACGGCAGCGAAAGCGGATGCAAGAATCATGCAAAAGAAGACGCTTACCTTCCTGAAGCGGGCCGCATTACTCACATTTGTCGCGCTGATGATTCTGCTGATCATCAGCAAAGCCCGGGAGATGGACTGGGCGGAAGTTCTGCAGGCGTTGCGCTCCTACGACGTCTCGGGCGTCGCGCCGGCGTTCGCCATTGCCGTTCCCGCATATCTTGCCTGCGCGAGCTTCGATCTGGTGGGCCGCTTCGCCACCGGACACAGCCTCTCCGTTGGGCGCACCATGCTCATCTCCTGGACCGGTTACTTCTTTTCGCTCAATCTGGGAGCGCTTATCGGTGGGCTTGCATTTCGCTACCGCCTTTACATGCCGTACAAGCTCTCCGGCATGTCCATTACGCAGGTGATCGCGTTATCGGTAGTGACGAACTGGTTGGGCTACCTGCTGATTGCCGGAGGCGTACTTGTCTGGGAGCCGCCGGCGCTGCCATCGGGCTGGGGCGTCACCGATTTTTTCATGCGCGGTATCGGCGTGCTGCTCCTCATCGCGGCGCTCTCTTACATCGCGTTGTGCGCGTTCAGGGGCGGCACTGCGGTTCGCTGGAAAGGCAGCGAGCTTTTCTTGCCGACGATGAGCGTTGCCGCCCTGCAGATCGCACTCTCTCTGGTCAGCTGGGCCAGCATCGGTGCGGTCATCACCTGGTTGCTGGGCGGCGCGGTCAGTTGGATGGCTGTGATGCCGGTACTCATGATCAGCGCAATTGCCGGAATATGGAGCCACATTCCCAGCGGCCTCGGCGTTACCGAATTCGTCTTTGTGGCACTGCTCGGGCACCAGGTTCCCGACAGCCGCTTGCTTGCGGCAATCATCGTTTTTCGCATCGTCTATTACCTGGTGCCATTCGCACTCGCGGTGCTGGGTTACGCCTGGCTCGAGGCCACCGCTGGCCGCATCGGGGCCGTGAAGCGGCGCTGAGGCCCGCCGGGCCTGCCGACACCCCTGACGAGGTTGTGCTCGTGCCCGTCTCCGGGTAATGTCTCCCCCCGGTTTTCTTCTGTACGGAGACCGTTGGGGGCAACCGTGTTGCCGGCATCTCTGTTTTGACCCCCCGGCGGCCATCCGCACCTTTGGTACGGATAATAACTATGGACACCCGCGCGCCTGGCATCGTCCCCTCCAGGTCTGGCCGGTCCGACACCGAAATCGACCCGCGCCTTCTGCTCACCGCACTTCAAGCCGTCCGAGATGGCGATTTTTCAGCTCGCCTGCCCGCGGACCTGACCGGTCTTGCCGGCAAGATCGCGGACAGCTTCAACGACATCGCCGCCGCGAACGATCATCTTGCCACTCAACTGGCCAAAGTCAGCGAATCCGTCGGTCAACAGGGCAAGACGCGCCAGCGCCTGCGGTGCCAGCACCAGACCGGTTCCTGGAACACGATCGAAGGCGCAGTCAATGGCCTGATCGACGATCTGCTGTGGCCGACGACCGAGGTAACCCGCAGCATCGCAGCGGTCGCAAAGGGAGATTTGTCGCAGACGGTGCCTCTGCAAATCGAAGGCCGCGGCATTGAAGGAGAATTTCTTCATTCGGCGCAGATCGTCAACACGATGATCGAACAGATGCGGGTTTTCACGTCCGAGGTCACGCGCGTGGCACGCGAGGTCGGCGCCGAGGGCACTTTGGGCGGACAGGCGAAGGTGGATGATGTGTCCGGCGTCTGGAAGGATCTGACTGACAACGTCAATTCGATGGCGAACCATCTTACCGCACAGGTCCGCAACATCTCGGAAGTCACGATCGCGGTGGCAAGCGGGGACCTTTCGAGAAAAATCACCGTCGATGTTCGCGGTGAAATGCTGCAGCTCAAAGAGGCCATCAACACGATGGTGGATCAGCTCAGGTCGTTCGCCGCAGAGGTGACGCGAGTGGCTCGGGAGGTCGGTACGGAAGGAAAGCTGGGCGGCCAGGCCCTTGTGCCGGGCGTAGCCGGCACCTGGAAGGACCTGACCGATAACGTCAATATCATGGCCGACAACCTGACGGACCAGGTGCGCGGTATCGCCGAAGTTGCGACGGCGATCGCCCGCGGCGATCTCTCGCGCAAGATCACCGTCGACGTAAAAGGAGAGATGCTCGAACTCAAAGACACGATCAACACGATGCTGGATCAGCTCAACAGCTTCGCTTCCGAGGTGACCCGGGTCGCGCGCGAGGTGGGTACGGAGGGCAGGCTCGGGGGCCAGGCGGCCGTTCCAGGCGTTGCGGGGACCTGGAAAGACCTGACCGACAACGTGAACGTCATGGCTACGAACCTGACGGACCAGGTCCGGGGCATTGCTGAGGTGGCAACCGCCATAGCACGCGGCGATCTGTCGCGGAAGATCACCGTTGACGTTAAAGGGGAGCTGCTCGAGCTCAAGGACACCATCAACATCATGGTCGATCAGCTCAACAGCTTCGCAGCCGAGGTCACCCGTGTCGCGCGCGAGGTGGGTACGGAAGGAAACCTCGGGGGGCAGGCAAAAGTTCCCGGCGTCGCAGGAACATGGAAGGACCTGACGGATAACGTCAACTCCATGGCCGGCAATCTCACCAGTCAGGTCCGGAACATTGCGGAGGTAACAACGGCCGTTGCCCGGGGAGACCTGTCACGCAAGATCACGGTTGACGTTCAGGGGGAAATCCTCGAACTGAAGAACACGATCAACACGATGGTGGACCAGTTGAACGCCTTCGCGTCAGAGGTAACGCGGGTGGCGCGTGAAGTCGGCACGGAAGGCGAGCTAGGCGGCCAGGCAACGGTTCCGGGCGTGGCTGGAACCTGGAAGAATCTGACAGACAACGTCAACGTAATGGCTGAGAACCTGACGAACCAGGTACGCGGCATCGTCAAGGTCGTAACGGCGGTTGCGAACGGTGATTTGACACAACAGCTCACGGTGGAATCGAAAGGTGAAGTAGCAGCCCTTGCGAAAACGATCAACAGTATGACCGAGACGCTCGCGACCTTCGCGGACCAGGTTACTACCGTCGCCCGCGAAGTCGGCGTAGAGGGCCGCCTTGGAGGGCAGGCCAACGTACCGGGCGCGGCCGGCACCTGGAAGGACCTGACCGGTAACGTCAACCTTCTGGCGGCAAATCTCACGACCCAGGTTCGCGCTATTGCCGACGTTGCTACCGCGGTCACCAAAGGCGATCTGACTCGATACATCCAGGTGGATGCCAGCGGTGAGGTGGCAGATCTCAAGAACTATATCAATGCGATGATCGGCAACTTGCGCCAGACGACGGAACGGAACACGGAGCAGGACTGGCTCAAGACAAACCTCGCCCAATTCAGCCGCACCATGCAGGGGCAACGCGATCTCAAAGCCGTGGCGGAGATGCTGTTGTCGGAGCTTGCGCCGCTTGTCCGTGCCCAGCACGGAGTCATCTACGTGGCTACCGAGACGTCGCGCGGCCCGACGCTCAGGCAGCTCGCGTCCTACGCCGACAGCAGCAGCGGCAATCGCCCGCGGGAATACGCTTTCAGCGAGGGCCTGATCGGCCAGTGCGCCAAGGAAAGAAAGCCGCTTTTTATCAGCAAAATTCCGCCGGACTCCATCCGTATCGCATCGGGCATCGTCGATGCCCTGCCGCAGAATCTGATTGTGCTGCCTGTGCTTTTCGAAGGGCAGGTCAAAGCCGTGGTCGAACTCGCTTCGATCAGTCAGTTCACAGCGTCGCATATCGCGTTTCTCGAGCAGCTTGCGGATATCGTGGGCGTCGTCCTCAACAATATCGAGACGACGATGCGGACGGAGCACCTGCTGGCCCAGTCGCAGCAGCTTGCCACCGAGCAGCAGACGCAGCAGCGGGAGCTGCAGAAGACGAACGCGGAACTCGCCCGGAAAGCGCGGCTTCTGGCCGCGCAAAACGTCGAAGTCGAACGTAAAAATCAGGAGATAGAACACGCACGGCGCGCGCTGGAAGACAAGGCAGCAGAACTCGCGTTAACGTCACGCTACAAGTCGGAATTTCTGGCGAACATGTCCCACGAGCTACGGACTCCGTTAAACAGCATTCTGGTCCTCGGCCAGCAGCTCGCCGAGAACGGCGAGCAAAATCTCAGTCCCAGGCAGGTTGAATACGCTTCGACAATCCGCGCCGCCGGCACCGATTTGCTGAATCTGATCAGCGACATTCTGGACCTGTCGAAAATCGAATCAGGCACGGTCACCGTCGAACCGGAAGACCTTACCTTCGCGAGCCTCAGAACTGCTGTGGAGCGTAATTTCCGCCATGAAGCGCAAGGCAACGATGTGAAGTTTACGACCAGTTTCGACGACTCGGTCGGCGACTCGATCCACACCGACCCGAAGCGCTTGCTGCAGGTATTGAAGAACCTGCTGTCGAACGCATTCAAATTTACGCAAGGCGGCAGCGTTAAACTTCGCGTCATCGCAGCGACAGAGGGATGGACAAGCGGTCACCCGATTCTGGACGAAGCACGGAAGGTGGTAGCCTTCGAAGTCGCCGACACCGGCATCGGCATCCCGCCGGACAAGCAGAAAATCATCTTTGATGCATTCCAGCAGGCGGACGCCGGCACTGCTCGAAAACACGGCGGCACCGGACTCGGGCTTGCCATCAGCCGGGAGCTGGCGCAGGTGCTTGGCGGGGAGATCCGGCTTCACAGCACTCCCGGAAGCGGCAGCACATTTACACTCTATATGCCCGCCACCTATAGCGGCTCCGCGGTCGTTCAGGAGCGTCTGGCGGCAACGCCTGCGGAACGGGGAGAGGCCCTGCTTCAATCCCGGCTGGCGCCGACAACGGGTCTCCAGGCGGTAGCAGACGACCGAGACCGGATCGCGGCCGGCGAGGACGTACTGCTCATCGTCCAGGCCGATCCCGAAGTCACCGTGCTGCTGCGATCGGCGGCACACGACCGTGGCCTGAAAATAGTCGCAACGGCACACGGGGCGGAGGCAGTCGCCCTGGCGCACCGCTTTCACCCGGTGGCCATCAGCATCGATACGGTTCTCCCGGATGCGCACGGCTGGACCGTGCTGAGCCGGCTGAAGCATGACCCGCAGCTGCGGCATGTTCCGGTGCAGGTCATCGCAAATGGCGAGGATTGTGCCGCGGCCCGCCTGCGCGGCGCGTATTCAGGCTGCAGAAGACCCGTCGCGGCCGAAGGGCTGCGCGAGGATCTGGATCGCATACTGGAATTCGTCCGAACGACGCGGCGCAGCCTGCTGCTCGTTGAAAGGAGACCTTCCGAAGCACGGAAGCTTGCTCTACTTCTCGGGGATGACGACATAGACCTGGCGGTCGCGAAGAGCCCGGCCAGGGCCACGGAAATGCTGCGGCGCCGGCGGTTTCACTGCGTCGTGCTTGGCAACGGCCTTGGCGATGCAGCGGAGGACTTCTTGCGCAAGGCCGCGGCGGACCCCGCATTTCGGAAGATACCGATTCTCGTCTACGCAGAGGCGGAGGCTCTTTCTCCGGTCCGCCTCGGCGAGGCTGCCAACGGCATGGTGGTAAGACAGGCCTCGTCTCTTGGCGAGGTACTGGATGAATCGCTTTTATTTCTCCATCGCCCCCTCAGCGAGCTACCCGGGCGTAAGCGGGAAATTCTCGAGGGGCTGGCCGGCCGTGATCCGCTTGCCGGCCGGAACATCCTTGTAATCGACGATGACGTGAGAAATATTTTTGCCTTGTCGACGCTCCTCGAGACCCATGGAATGCGCGCGATTTCCGCGAACAGCGGCAAGGACGGGTTAAGACTGCTCGAAGAAACGTCCGACCTGTCGCTGGTGTTGCTGGATATCATGATGCCTGAAATGGACGGTTACGAGACTCTGCGGCGGATCCGGGCTGGCCCGAAACCGCGGCTACCCATCATCGCGCTGACGGCGAAGGCGATGGCAGCCGACCGCAAGAAGTGCATGGAGGCCGGAGCCTCCGACTACATCGCCAAACCGGTCGACAGCACGCAGCTCCTCACATTGCTACGGGCATGGCTGCACCGATGACGGCTATGGAGAGGGCCAACGTTCTGCTGGTTGACGACAAGCCGGAGCGGCTTCTGACCTACGAGGTGATTCTCCAGAACCTGGAGCAGAATCTCGTTCTCGCACACTCCGGTGAGGAAGCGCTGGAGAAGCTCGAGATGCTGCGCTTCGCGGCTATCCTGCTGGACGTGAGCATGCCCGGGCTGGACGGCTTCGAGACGGCGGCACTGGTGCGCCAGCATCCGGGCCACGGCCAGACGCCGATAATCTTCGTGACGGGCGTCCACATTACCGATTTCGACCGACTGAAGGGCTACGAGATGGGCGCGGCCGACTATGTGTACGTGCCCGTCGTGCCCGAGATTCTGCGCAGCAAGGTTCAGGTACTCGTACAGCTTGACCTGCAGCGCCGCCAACTCGCGCGGCTCAACGACCGGCTTGCCGAAACGAACACGGAGCTGGCAGAGGCTCATGCACGACTGCAAGCGGAGAACACGCGGGAGCTGCAGAAACTCAACCGCACGCTCGCAAAGGCCAATGCGCAATTGATCTCCGAAATCGGCGAGCGGAAGCGCGCCGAGGCAATGCTGAAGGAAGACGCACGGCGCAAGGACGAATTCATCTCCATTCTCGGACATGAACTGCGCAATCCGCTGGCCGCGATGCAAAGCGGAGTCGAACTGCTTGGCGGTTCTACACCGCTTGACGGCAAACTGAGCTGGGCCCGCGACCTGCTGCAACGGCAGTTGCTGCACCTTACCCGGCTCATCGATGACCTGCTCGATGTTTCCCGGATCTCGAGCGGCCGAGTGAAGCTGCAGCGCGAGACTCTGACATTTCAGACTGTGATCGACCATTCCGTCGACGCCGTACGTCCATTGGTGAACGAGTGCCAGCATACGCTGCATATCGACATGCCGAGCGAGCCGGTCTGCATTGACGGCGACTCGGTGCGCCTCACCCAGCTGTTCGGCAATCTCCTGACGAACGCGGCCAAGTACACGGATGAAGGCGGGACCATCGTACTGTCCGCAGTCGTTGATGAGAGCGATCCCGACCGATGGCTAACCGTCCGGGTGAAAGATACTGGAGCGGGGATTCCGAAGGATATGCTCGAACGTGTCTTCGAGCTTTTTACGCAGGCGAACACGGGCTTCGCACGTACCCAAAGCGGTCTTGGTATCGGACTCGGCCTGGTGCGCGCGCTGGCGGAGTTGCATGGCGGCAGCGTTCATGCCGAAAGCGACGGTCCCGGCTGCGGGTCGGAATTCGTCGTAAAGCTGCCGCTGGTCGATAGCGCCGCGTCTTCTCCGCCTGGGCCGGAGCGGAAGCCGGCTGCTGCGTTGATCGAAGGAAGCCGGAAGCGGCTGTTGATTATCGACGACAATACCGACTCCGCCCACGGCCTGGCCATTTACCTTTCCGGCAGCGCTGGCCACGAAGTTCGGCTGGCCCATACCGGCGAAAGCGGTATCGACGAAGCCGTCCGCTTCCGGCCCGATGCGGTGCTGCTCGATATCGGATTGCCGGACATCGAAGGATTCGAGGTAGCGAAGCGTCTGCGAAGCCACCCCGGCCTCGAGCGACTGGTCCTCATCGCCATAAGCGGCTACAGCAGTGATGGAGACCGAAAGCGTGCAGAAGAAACCGGCTTCGACCATTACCTGGTCAAGCCGGTCTCCCTGGACTTGCTGAACCAGGTACTGAAAGAAGCCTTGTCGACTGGCGAAGTGGTGCGGCCCAGGGAACTGGCGTCCGCAGGATGCCGTCATGCGGGCGATTGAAAAGCGCTAAACCGCCCGCGCGACGTCTCCCCGCAGGTCGCGCTCAGAACTTCACTTCGAAGCTCGCGGTCCAGGTCCTCGGGGGCCCGTAGAATCCTATCAGCGCATTGCCGGTCAGCGGCGCATTGAAGTTATAGCCGCCCACCCGGTACTCCTCGTCGGCCAGGTTCTTGCCGTGCAGGCCGACACGATAACGGGCGTCGTTGGACGTCCATACGAGGCTCGCGTCGTACAGCCAGTAAGAGCCCTGGTCCAATCCGGGCGTGGCAATCTCGAACATCTGCGATTCGCCGCGATAAGCTGCGGCGGGGATGAAAGTAAGGTCGCCGCGCCCGGCGAGCGGGAAGTGGAAGTCCAGCGACAGTGCGCCGGTCCACTCCGGCGTGTTCTGGAAGTCCCGTTGGTCGGCCAGGTTTTCGCGCTGCCCCGTGTCCGGGTTGAAGGTCACGAACTCGTTGAACTGGGCATCGATATAGCCCAGTGCCATCCGGGCGCCGACCATCTCCGAGAACGACGCCGTTCCTTCCAATTCCCACCCCCACAGCTCGCTGGAGCCTGCGTTGTCGACAAAGCTCACAACGGTCGACGGCGGGATGAGGAATTGCGAGGTGATCTGCTGGTCCTCATAATCGGAGCGGAAAAACGCGGTTGCGAAATTGAAGCGATCTGCAACCGTTCCTTTAAGGCCAAGCTCGATGCTGTCGACAATTTCCGGCTGGTAGCCTTCAACGGTTGCCGGATAGGCAATCGCGTCGCCGCGCATGTCGAACCCGCCGGATTTGAAGCCGCGCCCATAGGAGGTATAGGCGGTGAGGGTATCGCTGAAGTCATAGGAAAGGCTGACGCGCGGCGTAAACTCGTCGAAGTCCCGGCTGGCCGTGTAGTCGGTTCTCGGCGCGCCCAGCACGACCGCGTCGTCGTTGCCGAACACCGGTGTGCGAATGCCCAGGTAGTTTTGCCGCAACTGGTCGGCCGTCTTGTCATCGCGCGTCCAGCGGCCTCCGACCGAAATCGCAAGGCGGTCGGTAATGTCATAGTTTACGTCCGCGAACGCAGCGAAGCTCTCGGTATCCACAGTACCGCCCGTGAAAACCGTCAACCCGATGGCGCCGATCACCGTGTCGAACGCGCCCTCAGCACTCGCATCCAGGTAATAGAGCCCGCCAACGGCCTGCCAGCGCTCACCCGTGTAGAGAAGCTGCAGTTCCTGGGTGAACTGGTCGTCGGCGTAATACGCGGGAATATCGAGCAACGGATCGGGCAAACCGTCAAAGTCGATCAACGTATCCGTACGCCCCTCCCGCCAGGCTGTGATGGATTTGAGCATTACGTTGTCGTTCAATGCCCATTCGGCGAGCAGTGATGCCCCCTCCGTGCTGACGGAGTTGTCGTCGCCGATGCCCGAGAAGGTGTCATAAACGGTGTCGCCGGACGGGGCGACCAGGCGATAACCGTGTTTGGGCCTGGAATCGTCGTCGGTCCGGTCTGCGGAGAACCTGAAGAAGAGATTGTCTGTCGGCGTGAATTCGGCACTCAGGCGCCCGGCGAGCACTTCCTTATTGTAGTGGTCTACGCCTGTTGTAAAGTTTTTGCCGTAGCCATCCCGATTGTAGGTTGCGACAGCCGCGCCCACCGCGAAGCTGTCGCTGAGCGGTACGGCGCCCTTCAGCACGAAGTCGGCCTGACTATCGGTACCGAGAGAACCGCGGACTGTCAGCCTCGGCTCGTCGCCAAGACGTTTCGTCACGTACT
>JBBDSK010000243.1:0-19224 GCA_040904985.1 Woeseia sp.
GGCCGGGCTGGCGGCTTTTGCCGTCCGGCGCTCGCTCCTCGCCGTCACTGTGCAGCCGCGCGCCCTGCGCGAGTATGGAAAGTTGTTCCTCGTCGGCCGGTTCCGGTTGCAGGATATCGTTCAGGCATTCCTTGAGCCAGCTGTCGGTCGTATTTCTCATCACCAGGGCACGCAGCCGTTGCATGCGCCAGGTCTGCTCGGATTCGTGCATGGTCAGTGCCTGGAGAATGCCGGTCACCAGCGACTCCTGTCGCCGAACGTCGACGCAGACGGCGTGCTCACCGAGAGTGGCCGATATACCGGCCTGGTTCGAGAGCACCAGAACGCCGTCGTTATTGGTTCGCGTGGCGCAGTATTCCGATGCGACAAGGTTCATTCCATCGGCAATTGGCGTTACGCAGGCGATATCGGCCGCCAGGTAATGCGCCACCAGTTCTCGTCTGTTCATCGGGATAGTGCGGTATATGAGCGGCTTCCAGTCGCCGTGCTCGAACTCGGCATTGAGTGAATGCACGGCCGCCTCGAGCTTCAGGCGATACTGCTGGTATTCCGGAACGTCCTCGCGCGTGGGCACGGCGACCTGCATGAAAGTGACGACGCCGCGGCATTGGGGCAGTCGTGAAAAAAGCGACCGTATGGCCTCTACACGCTCCAGGATGCCTTTGGTGTAATCGAGCCGGTCCACGCTCAGGACCAGGCGCTCGCAATGCAGTTTGCGGCGCAGCTCGAAAGCGTCTTTTTGCACATCGGGTTCGTCGGCCAGAGCGGCGAAACTTTTCGCGTCGACGCCGATGGGGCGCACTCGAACAACCGTCTTGTGCTTGCCGTGAATGATGCTGCCCGGCTCGGACCGCGTGTCACAAGACAGAAGCTCCTGGCAGCATTCGATAAAATTGCTGGCGTACTCGGCAGTATGAAAGCCGATTGAATCGGCGCCCAGGAGACCCTTTATGAGTTGCCGATGCCACGGGAATGCCTTCAGTACCCGGGAATTGGGGAATGGCACGTGATGAAAATACCCGACCCGGTGCTTTGGATCGATGCGGCGTCGAATGGCGGCCGGAACGAGCATCAGGTGATAGTCGTGGATCCAGATGACATCGCTTCGCGCCGCCTGTTCCGCGATCGCATCCGCGAAGCGCTCGTTGATGTGACGGTAGTCCTGCCAGTAATCGAGCCTCGGAGTCACACATCGAAGTACAGTGTGGCAAAGAGGCCATAAGGCGCGATTGCAAAACCCGTTGTAGTAGGTCTTCACTTCCGACTCGCGCATGCCGACCTGCATCACGGGAAACGGCAGTCCGTCCCCCGTCAGTTGTCGAACGTCGACGTCTTCGCCGTCCGCAAGCGCCTCCGGGTTCCACGATACCCAGACACCTTCGCAACGTTCCAGCACCGGGCACAACGCAGAGGTAAGCCCGCCCATGGAGCGGACGTACTGTCTGACTTCGCCGTTTGTCCCCTTGATTATCCGGAACGGTTCCCGATTACTGGCAAGGAGTAATCGGGGGTAATCTGATTCGATCTGTAATGTTTCCGGCGTCTGCATGATCTCACTCTGTAACCGGCGGGGTGCCGGGTTGTGCTGCCTGACGGGCTGCAATATGTGTGCCACTGCCAGAGGACCACTGGCTGAAGGTCAACAAGGTTCCGAACCTGCCAGTCACCGGCAAAATCGACTTCCGGACGGCAAAAATTACAAATGCCTGGTAAATGGTTGCTCTGGCAACTTCGTTATTCGCGACCGCGCCGTCCGGTGATGAATTCCCGGGATGAGCTCGAACGATGGCAATCAGGATGACAATAGGCGATAACAATCAAGGCGGGCGCTGGCATATTAATTGCAGCCCGACCGCGTGACAGCTGATAACCGGAACGACTCTGAAATGGCTGCACGCCCCCTCTGGAAAGGTCAACTTCGCCTGTCGCTCGTCGCGATGGCGGTCGAGCTTTATTCGGCGACAAAAACCGGTGCAAGAATCAGCTTTCGCCAGATCCACGAGCCGAGCGGCAAAAGAATCCGCTACGAAAAGGTAGTGCCGGGCGTCGGCCCGGTCGACAACGACCAGATCATGAAAGGCTATGAGCTGGAGAAGGACAACTACGTCCTGCTGGAGCCCGAGGAGATCGATGCGATAAAGCTGGAATCGAAAAAGACCTTCGAGCTGGTCCAGTTCGTCGGCGCTTGCGAAATCCCGCCGCTCTACTATGACCGGCCCTATTATCTCGTTCCCGCCGACGAACTGGCGGAGGATGCCTACCGCGTCGTGTGCCAGGCCCTGCGCGCTTCCGAAAGGGTCGGCCTGGGGCAGATTACCCTGCGCGGCCGGGAATACATTGCAGCGGTAAAACCCTGCGGCGACGGCCTGTTACTCGAAACACTGCACTACGAAGACGAAATTCGCGAAGCCGAGCCGCTCTTCGCCGGAATCAGCGACGAGGAAGTTCAGGAAGACCTTCTCGACGTGGCGACCACGCTGATCGAGAAAAAAACCGCAAAGTTCGACATATCGCGCTTCCGGGACAACTACACCACCGCTATGCGCGAGCTCATCGAGCGCAAGACGCAAAGCAAGACGACCAGGAGGGTGTCCACGGACGGGGAAGAGCGGCCGGCCACTGGCGACAACGTCATCGATTTGATGGCGGCTCTGAAAAAGAGCCTGGAGACAGCCGGGGACACCGGCGGCCAAAAAAAACAATCAAAACAAAAGAAGAAAAAGAAAAAATCCTCGGCGAAGAAAAGGAAACGGGCCTGAGCCGTGGCGGCAAAGGAGCGGTTGTCGGAGTATAACGCCCGGCGTGACTTCGCCAGGACACGGGAACCGCCAGGCAAAGGCGGCCGCTCGCGAAGTAACAAGCTTGGCTTTTACGTGCAGAAGCATGCAGCGCGTCGCCTGCATTACGACCTGCGGCTGGAATGGGACGGCGTGCTTTTGAGCTGGGCGGTGACCAGGGGACCGAGCCCGGATCCCGGGCAGAAACGCCTCGCAGTACGTACCGAAGACCACCCGCTGTCCTACGCCGAATTCGAGGGCACGATTCCGCGGAAGGAATACGGGGGCGGCACGGTGATGTTGTGGGACAAGGGCCGCTGGACGCCGCGAGATGACACGGAAAAAGGGCTGGAGCAAGGGAAGCTCAAGTTTTTCGTAGAAGGCGAGCGTATGCAGGGCGGATGGACGCTCGTACGGATGAAACGAAAAAATAGCAAGGAGCGGGAAAACTGGCTTCTGATCAAGGAGCGGGACGACTACGCGGGGCATGACCCGGAGGAACTGACGCGCGCCTACGATACGAGCATCGCGACTGCCCGCACGATGGAACAGATCGCCGGGGAGGAAGACGCAGCGGAAGGACATTCGGCCGGTAAAAACGCCGGCAGGAAGACGGCTTCTGTAAAAAAGCAACCGCGCCGAAAAAAAACGAATGCCCGGATGCCGGCTTTTCAGATGCCCCAGCTCGCGACACTGACGGATAGCGTCCCCGACGGCGGCGACTGGCTGCACGAGTCCAAGTTTGACGGCTACCGTTGCATCTCCGCGGTCGCCGGCGGCCGGGTCCGCTGTTACTCGCGTGCCGGACACGACTGGAGCGAAAAGTTCGCACGAGTGGCCGAGGCTCTTGAAGATCTCGACTGCGACAGCGCGCTGCTGGACGGCGAAATCGTCGCTCCCGAGGCCGATGCGGGATCCCGATTTTCCGCCCTGCAAGCGGCCCTGTCCGGCGGCGGGCCCCTCGAGTACTACGTCTTCGACCTGCTCGAACTCGATGGCGAAGACCTGAAGGCGCGGCCGCTCGTCGAGCGCAAGGCAACGTTGCGCAAGCTGCTCGGCAGCTTGCCGCGCGGGGTGGTTAGCTACAGCGAACACGTACGCGGCAGCGGCCAGAAAGTTTTCGACGCAATGTGCAAAAGCGGCCGGGAAGGCATCATCGCAAAAAAGGCCGACTCTCGTTATCAGGGGCGGCGCAGCATGAGCTGGCTCAAGATCAAATGCACCAAGCGGCAGGAATTCGTAATCGGCGGCTTCACCCCATCCGACAAGCGCGGACGCAAGTTTGCCTCGCTCCTGGTCGGTACTTTCGAAGACGGCAAGCTCCGTTACCGCGGGCGTGTCGGCACCGGCTTCACGGAGCGGGCCATGGACGAACTGGGCAACAGCTTGCAGCCTCTCGAGCAGAAGACGTCGCCGTTCGAGTCGGTAACGAAGTCAATCGAGAGGAAGGCGCGTTGGGTACGCCCGGAGCTGGTGGCCGAAATCGACTTTGCGGAATTCACCGACGGCGGACATGTGCGGCACGGCGCCTTCAAGGGCCTCCGTGCCGACAAGAAACCGAAGGAGGTAACGCTGGAGCGGGCCGCCCATGCCAGCCCGAAAGCGCGCGAAGAGTATTACGGCGTGCGCATCTCCAATCCGCACCGCGTCATTTTCCCGCAGCAGGGCATAACGAAAGCAGAACTCGCACGCTACTACGACGCAGTGGCCGGCCGCATGCTGCCACTCATGAAGGATCACCCGGTATCGCTTGTCCGCTGCCCGAAAGGAAGAAACGCGAAGTGTTTTTTCCAGAAACACGCCTCGCCCGGCTTTCCGGACGAGCTGAAGCGCGTCGCCATTGCGGAAAAAAAGGGAGGTAGAGCCGAATATCTCTACATTGGCGGCGCCGAAGGACTCATCGCCGGGGTGCAAATGGGCACGCTCGAGTTTCATATCTGGGGCGCGAAAATCGACGCCCTGGAAAAGCCTGCCCGGCTGGTGTTCGACCTCGATCCGGACGACACCCTCGATTTCGGCGTGGTCAGGCTCGCCGCCGCGGTGTTGAGGAAGCGCCTGGAACAGCTGGGACTCAAAAGCCTCGCCCTGGTCACGGGCGGCAAGGGTATTCACGTCATTGTGCCGCTTCGTCGCACGGCGGACTGGCCACTGGTGAAGGCCTTTGCACAGTCCTTCGCCACCAGGCTGGCCACCGAGGAACCTGACGTTTTCATCGCAACAATGTCGAAAAGTCGCCGGCGCGGGCGCATTTTCATTGACTGGTTTCGCAACGAGCGAGGCGCAACGGCCGTCGCCCCTTACTCCAGCCGTGCACGGGAGCATGGCCCGGTTGCAACACCCGTTGGCTGGGACGAACTGAAGCAACTCCAATCGTCCAACTGTTTTCATCTCGACGATGTCATCAGGCGCATGGACAACCGCGACCCCTGGGAGTCAGCCGCTTCCTGGCGGCAATCCATCACCCGGAAACTGCTCGACAAGGTAGCGGACGGCCAGGTGAGAGGACGGCGTCAGCAGTAGAGGTGGCACAGGAATTGCTTGATTTATTGCTTGATATTAGGCCGCAATTTCTGCAGTTCATAGACAATTCTCGAGGAGACATCATGGACAAGCCGTTAAAACAGAAAACCATCGCTTTTCTGGCGACCGACGGTGTTGAACAGGTCGAACTTACTCAGCCCTGGGAAGCGATCAAGGGCGCCGGCGCCGAGGTTCATTTGATCTCGATCGAGTCCGGTGAAATACAGGGCTTCAATCATCTGGACAAGGGCGACCGGTTTCGCGTCGATCGAACCGTCGACAGTGCCAAGGCATCCGAGTACGACGGACTGTGTTTGCCGGGCGGCGTGGCCAATCCCGACGCATTGCGCCAGAACCGGCAGGCGGTGCAATTCGTAAGAGACTTTTTCAAACAGTCGAAGCCCGTTGCGGCGATCTGCCATGCCCCATGGATTCTTGTCGAAGCCGGCGTCGTCGAAGGCCGCACGCTCACGTCGTGGCCGAGCCTCAAGACCGATATCGAGAACGCCGGTGGAACGTGGGTCGACGAGGAGGTGCATGTCGACAGCGGGCTTGTTACGAGCCGCAAACCGGGCGACCTCGAAGCTTTTTGTGCCAAAGCCGTTGAAGAGTTCTGCGAAGGCAAACACAGGCAGCAGGTGGCTTGATGAACTCGACGGTGCCGCCGGTGCGGCACCGTCGTCACCGTCGCGATTTGAACAAGCGGGCGGCGCGAAGAAGCGCCAGCGTAAAGACGGTGACCAGAAGCGCGGTAAGCAATTGCTTCAGCGCCACGGAAATGCCGATGGCGCCGACGAGCAGAAGCGACGCGGCCGTCGTGAGCCCTTCGACGGCGTGTTTCTGCCTGTCGCGAAAAATCGTTCCGGCACCGAGAAACGCGGTGCCGGTTACCACGGCTTCGACAATTCGAATGGGATCGGCGCGCAGCACGTCAGGCGCCGCATGCGTCACGTAATGTTCCAGCAGCGCGTCCGGCAGGCTTACGAGCAGACAGGCCGCCGCCGCCAGTATCGCGTGGGTCCTGAGGCCGGCGGGCCGGTCCGCCAGCTCGCGTTCGATCCCCACCATCGCGCCCAGTACTGCCGCAATCACCACGCTCCCGAAAATCTGGAGCTGGGCCAGCCAGTTCGTATCCACGAAGTCCATCGCTTCTCCGCCTCAGTGACGCAGCAGCAGGCCATGCAATGTGCATGCCACGGCGCCGCGGGCCCGGTGGCCGGCATTGCCTGCGGTTACGTGTAGCGGCGCTCGAGCCTGGCGAGGACCCGCGCGCGCAACACCGGCCGACGCGCGCGAGGGCATCAATTACCGGCCGGTCTTGTAAAACTTACAGCGCACCGAGGGCAGGTCGCAGCGCTGCGCGGGCTGCGGCCGCGGTATCGATTTTGCATACCAGCGGGCAGCGCCGCCATCCGAGCCAGACATTGTCCATCCGCACCGTGACCCTCAGCATCGGCCGGAGCCTCCTCGCGGCTTCGCTCCTGATGATCGTCGCGATGCTTGGCGCCTGCGAAGGTCATTCGTCCGCTCTTGCCCCGGCCGGCACCGCCGCCGCGCAGGTTTTCAGGTTGTTTGTGGTGATGGTTACCGTCGCCAGCGCAGTATGGCTGTTCGTGATCGGCGCCGCGTTCTACGCCGCGCGCAAGGAGCCGGATGGACGGAGCCTGCGCAATGGCCGCCGGCTCATGCTTTTCGGCGGGGTCGTTTTGCCCCTCATTCTGCTCGGCACCCTTTCCTGGTTCGGCTTTCGGCAAACCAACGCCCTTCTCGCCGCCGGCGACGGGCTGGTGATTCACGTCACCGGGGAACGCTGGTGGTGGCGCGTGCGTTACCAGCCGGACTCGGGACCCGCCGTGATATCCGCCAACGAAATACGCATGCCGATGGGCCAGCGAGTGGAGTTCCGGCTCGAGAGCAGCGACGTCATACATTCGTTCTGGATCCCCTCGCTGGGCGGGAAAATCGACATGATGCCCGGCCGGGTCAATCGGCTGGTGCTGGAGGCGACCCGGGAAGGGCTTTTTCGAGGTGCCTGTGCGGAATTCTGCGGCTTGTCGCACACGCTGATGGAGTTCGACGTGGTGGTCATGCCGCCGGCGGAATTCGAAGCCTGGCTGCAGCACGAGGCGAGCGATGCCCTGCCCCCCGCCACTGCGCTCGCGGAACGTGGCCGCGACCTGTTCCTGCAAAACGGTTGCGGTGCCTGCCACAGGGTATCCGGCACCCCGGCAACG
The DNA here is from genome assembly GCA_040904985.1 of Woeseia sp. Classification (GTDB taxonomy): domain Bacteria; phylum Pseudomonadota; class Gammaproteobacteria; order Steroidobacterales; family Woeseiaceae; genus IDS-8. The sequence goes on from JBBDSK010000243.1 coordinate 7,532, forward strand.
GGAGCGGTGGGACCGGACCTCACGCACGTCGGTCGTCGTCTCCACATCGCCGCCGGCGCGCTGCCGATGGAAATCGGGGCCGTTGCCGGCTGGGTTTCTCATCCCGAGGCCGTCAAACCCGGAGTGCTGATGCCGGCTTACCCGATGCTCCAGGCGGAACAGCTTGTGGCCATCGGGACGTGGCTGACAGGGCTCGAATGAGCAGCACCAGCGACGAGACGCGCCGCCAGCAGGAGGTGCGCCTGCGCGCCACCTGGGCCGCGCCGAAAGGCTGGCGTTATTTTTCCGCCGTCAACAATACGGTCGTCGGCGTCTGGTATCTCACCGGCACTTTCTTGTTTTTGCTGTTCGGCGGCGTTCTTGCGCTGCTCATCAGGACTCAGCTTGCCGTACCGGACAACGATTTTCTGTCCGCCGATCTGTACAACCAGGTGTTTACCCTGCACGGCTCGGTCATGATGTTTCTCTTCGCGGTGCCGCTGTTCGAGGCCTTCGCGATACTGCTGCTACCGCAGCTCCTCGCCGCCCGAGACCTGCCCTTCCCGCGACTTTCCGCTTACGGCTTTTTTTGTTTCGCCATCGGTGGAATATTCGTTTGCGGCTCCATCTTTTTCGATGCCGCGCCGCGCGGCGGCTGGTTCATGTATCCGCCTCTTACGACGGCGATACAGCAGGACGTTGGTGCCGACATCTGGCTGCTGGGCCTCAGCTTCATCGAAATCGCGTCAATTGCCGCGGCGGTGGAGTTGATCGTCGGCGCCCTCAAGTGCCGCCCGCCCGGCATGCGCCTCGGCCTGATGCCATTGTTCTCCTGGTACGTGCTGGTGGTCAGCATCATGATTCTGTTCGCCTTCCCGCCCCTCATTGCCGGCGACATCATGATGGAGCTCGAGCGCGCATTCGACTGGCCCTTTTTCGATCCGGAGCGCGGCGGCGATCCGCTGCTCTGGCAGCACCTGTTCTGGATTTTCGGTCACCCGGAGGTGTACATCATTTTCCTGCCGGCGATGGGCCTTCTCGCGATGATCATTCCCACCTTCGCCCAAAGAAAAGCGGTCGCCTACAACTGGATCGTTCTCTCTGCCGTCGGCATCGGCTTTTTGAGCTTCGGACTGTGGGTGCACCACATGTTCGCGAGCGGGCTGCCCGCGATTTCGCTCGGCTTCTTCTCGGCAGCCTCGGAAGTCATTGCCATTCCGACCGGCATTCAGATCTTCGCTTTCATTGCCACCGTGCTGGCGGGCCGTCTCATTTTTTCCGTGCCAATGCTTTACGCGGCCGGGGCGCTCGCCATCTTTGTCATTGGCGGCCTTACCGGGGTCATGGTCGCAATCGTGCCATTCGACTGGCAGGTGCATGACAGCCACTTCGTCGTAGCGCATCTTCACTACACGCTCATCGGCGGCATGCTGTTCCCGGTCATCGGCGCTATCTATTATTACTACCCGCTCATAAAAAGCAGGCGCCTGTCGGAGAAAAACGGCCGGGTTGCCTTCTGGTTTCTTTTTATCGGCTTCAACGTCACCTTTCTACCGATGCATATGACCGGCCTGCTCGGCATGCCGCGGCGCGTATTCACCTACGGGAGCATTGACGGTCTCGATACGCTCAACCTCGTCTCCACGATCGGCGCGTTTGTGATCGCCGCCGGGGTGCTTCTCGTGGCCTTAGACCTTTTTCGGCCGAAGTCTGCCGTTCCTTTCTCTCCTCGCAATCCCTGGAATGCCGGCACGCTCGAGTGGCTGCAGCGCATGCCGGGGGAGAACTGGGGCGTTCGCTCGGTACCGCTGGTATCGACGCGCTATCCTCTGTGGGAACAGGAGAACTTCGTCGCCGATATCGATGCCGGCCGCTTTTACCTGCCCGACGCCGAGGAAGGCAAGCGCGAGACGATCGTATCGACGGTCGCGGATGCGCGACCGCTGCAATGCCTGCGAGTTCCGGGGCCGTCGTTCATGCCGATGCTGGCGGCGTTTTTTACCGGCGGCGTTTTTGTTGTGGCTACCTTTCACTGGTGGTGGACCGCTCTGCTGCTCGGCGTGGCGGCCTTGCTGGTAATCCTTGCCTGGCTCTGGACCGGTACCGCGCTGATCCCCAGGGAACCGCGAAAAAACGTCGGGCTGGGTCTGACGCTGCCGGTCTACCGCTCCGGCTCCGCTTCGGTGAGCTGGTGGGCCATCCTCATCACGATGCTGGCCGACCTGACGGCATTCGCAAGCCTGGTGTTCGGCTACTTCTTTTTCTGGACCGTGCACGAGGAGTTCCCGCCGGCGGGGAACCCGGGTCCTGGCCTTGCCTGGCCCCTTGCCGCCGCCGCGCTCATCACGACCTCCTGGCTGCTCACCTGCCTCGCCAGAAATCGCAACCGGGCCGACCACGCGAGCGGCTTTTATGTATCCCTTGCGCTGGCGGCCACGGGCGCCCTCGCCGGCGCCGGCGCACTGCTGGCCGGTCCGCTGGAGCACGGCATGCAACCCACGGCACACGCCTACGACGCCATCGTATGGCTTCTCGTGGCCTGGGTCGGGGTACACCTGGTGCCGGCCGTAATCATGCAGTTCTACTGCGCGGCGCGGCGCCTCGCAGGGCGTATGACCCCGGGCTGCGACATCGACATTTGCAACGTCACCCTGTACTGGCATTTCCTTTTCATCACGGCGATCGCCACCATTGCGATCATCGCCTTTTTCCCGCTGCTCACATGAACGACGCCGCGCAAAAGCACGATCTGCCCTTGTGGCTTCTCGCCGTTCCTGTTGCCGCGTGGGGCCTGCACTTTTTGGCGTCCTACGTGCTCGCTGCCGTCTACTGCGCCAAAAAAAGCACGGTCGACACAGCGTTGTCGACACCGATCGGGCCGCTGCGCGGCTGGATTCTTCTGTTTTTGGTCGTGACGCTGGCCGTCATTGGCATCGCCGCATGGCAGGCTGCCCGGGTGCGCGGGCGATCGAGCGAACATCGGACCGGCGGGCAAAAAAGCGTTGTTGCCTCGGTGCTCCTGCTGCTATGCGCACTGAGCAGCGCCGCGACCATTTTCATCACGGCTGTGCCGTTCGCTTTCGGGGACTGCCGGCAATGAAATGGGTCATGATCCTTTCCGGCCTCACGGTGCTGGCGCTGGCGTGGTTCGGCCCGATGCCCGAACTCGCAAAGGCTTCTTTCACGGCGCACATGGCAATGCACGTCTCCGTGGTGGCGATTGCCGCGCCGCTCCTCGCGGCCGGCCTCGTGCTGACGACCTTTTTCGACAGGCGTATACCCTCCGTGCTGCTGGCGCCGGTCCCGGCCTCGCTGTTCGAGTTCATCGTCGTGTGGGCATGGCACGTGCCGGCGCTGCATCATCTGGCGCGCCAGTCGACGGCTGTCTTTGTGGCCGAGCAGGCGTCCTTTCTGTTTGCAGGTCTGCTGTTGTGGACTTCATCGCTGCGGCCTTCCACCGCCACGGGGGACAGCCGCGGCGCTGGAGTCATTGCACTGTTGCTGACGTCGATGCACATGGTCTTGCTGGGGACGCTGCTCACGCTCTCGACCCGCCCGCTTTACCACGAGGCGACACTCCGCACCGCCTACGACGTGCTGGCCGACCAGCAGGTCGGCGGCATCCTGATGTTGGCCGGCGCCGGCCTGCCTTATCTCGCCGGCGGCCTCTGGCTCGTGTGGAGCCTGCTGCAGGTGCCCGGGGCCGAGGCCGCCGATCTCCTGGCGGAAAGCCGGCGAGGCGGCAAGTAATGAAGCTCTTCGTACGGCATCTCGTGCTGGCCGCCGTTTTGTTCGCGTTGACTGCCGCCATTCTCGTCTACGCCGGCGTTTACAACGTGTCCGCTCGCGCCGGCCACCTCCCGCCGACGGCCTGGCTTTTACATTTCGCCATGCGCAAATCGGTGCGCACCCATGCGATAGGCATCGAGGTGCCATCGCTGGACGACACGCGCATGATCATTCGCGGCGCTACCTATTTCTCGATCGGCTGCGCCGCCTGCCACGGCGAACCAGGCAACCGCTACACGCCCGTGGTCAACGAGATGACGCCACGGGCTCCGCCGCTGGCACCTGTAATCGGGGCCTGGAAGATCCGCGAACTGTTCTGGGTGGTCAAAAACGGCATCAAGTACACCGGGATGCCGGCGTGGGCAACGGCGGAGCGGGACGACGAGGTGTGGGACATGGTCTCCTTCCTGCTCAGGCTTCCCGACCTCGACGTGGAGGAATACCGGAAACTTGCCTACGAACCCGGACCCAGGCCGGCCCAGCGTTCCGCGATCACCAATCTCGAACTGGCCGATCGCGTCGGCAGCACGATCGAACAGTGCGCGCGCTGCCACGGCTTCGACGGCATGGGGCGCGGCACCACGGCATTTCCGTATCTTGCCGGGCAAAAAGAGGAATACCTTTACCGCTCGCTGCGGCATTTCGCGAATGGCGATCGCTCGAGCGGCGTCATGGAGCCCGTTGCCGCGGCGCTGTTCGACTCGGCCATGCGGCAGGTAGCAACGCATTACGCGAACACCAGACCGGTCGCCCTGCCGGTGCAACCTCCGGTCGACCGTGAGCGGGTCGCGAGGGGAGCCGCCATAGCGGCGGCCGGTCTGCAACAAAAAGGGGTTCCTGCCTGCAGGCACTGCCATGGGCCGGGCAACGTCGCCGAAAACCCGCATTTCCCGCATCTGGCCGGTCAGAACGAAGATTACCTCCGGCGGCAGCTCGAGCTTTTCAAGCGCGACGCGCGCGGAGGCACGCCTTATGCGCCCCTGATGTCACAGGTGGCCGAGGGGCTCACGCAGGAACAGATGCGTGAGGTTGCCGCCTTTTACGCCTCCCTGCCGTATTTTGCGTCGGCGGCGAAGTGATGCTCGATTCGGCCGGCTGATCCTGGCCCGACTTCTCCTGGCCCGACTTCTCCTGGCCTGGCCCGCATTATTCATGAACGCCAGCCAACCGCACTGGCGGAGCCTCGGTTGCGGGGCGCCGCTTACCACCACCGTCTAACGTTCATGGATAATGCAAGCTAGGACTCCGCGCTGGCCGGCAATCCTGCTTCCACGATCTCACCGCAGGCCACTCTTCCGCCGGCGTTGCCGGAAGGCTGTGACTCCAGGTCGTCCGGGTTCTCATGAACGATGAACGCCCGGCCGATCACGGAGTCCGGACCGCTCAGCATAATGCGCTGCTGGTTGATGTCGACGGCAGCCTCGCCGTCGGGACCGGCGACGATGTTGCCGAGATCGCCGGCATGGTGACTGTCGGGCGAGCTTTGGGGAGAGCCGTGTGGATTGTTTTCGGGAGCGAAGTGCTCGCCGGCGGACGATGCGTCGGGGGCGCTGCAGTCACCCTTTTCGTGAATATGGAAGCCGTGCTCCCCAGGCTCGAGCCCGGCAACAGTACCTCTTATCCTGACTGAGCCGTCGTCGCCCTCCAGGTCCAGGGAACCGCGCGCATCGTTTCCCTCCGTTGGCTGCAGCTCGGCATAGGCCTGAATGTCGGCACCGTAAGCGCCCGGCGTGCGCGGCGTTTCCGCCGGCCGAACCGTCCTCGACCGGCTTGTGTCCGCCAACGGGTCTGCCCCCGGCTCGCCGGCCCGCTGCCCCTGATCGGGGTCTCGGGGGCGCTGCTCGTCCGTTTGCGCTGGCGTGTCGCTCGCAAGCGGATCATCGGGCATCTCGGGCCGATCGGAATCGCAGCCTGGCACGAGCATCAACGGGATCGCGACAAGCGACAGAAGGAGTAGCGGAAAAAGAGCAGACAAAAGGCGCATTGCAGTCCTGACGAATCGACGACGGGAGACGCAAGGATGCAACTACTATGCCAGCGAAGGCCGCCGAAACCGGCGCGGCGCTCCACGGCTTGCCCGGCACGCGCGCAGGAGCCCGCACAGGTTTTCCCGATCCACCTGCCGATGCATAAACTGCGTTTGAATTGCGGTAAACCTTGCAAGGCTTGTAATTATTTCAGCCGCCGCTCGACACTTGACGTTTCCGCAGGTGCCGCCGACTCACGCGCCAGGGTATCGTGCAGGATAGAGCGCAATTCGCCGAAGTTGATCGGTTTCGTCAGGTGGTAATCGAAACCGGATTCCCTCGCGCGGCGGCGGTCGCGTTCACTGCCGTAGCCGGTCAGGGCAATGAACAGTGTGTCGGAAAACTCGCGGTCGGAGCGCAACAGGCGCGCCACCTCGTAACCGCTGCAGTCCGGCAGCCCGATATCGAGGATTACGACGTCCGGGCCGAGGGCGCGCGCCTGCAGAAGGCCGGACTGCCCGTCGCCGGTCACCGTCACCGTGTGCCCGTCCGACTCGAGTAATGCCTTGAGCGACAGTCCGCCGTCGCGGTCGTCGTCGACGACCAGAACGTTCCGCGCCTGCTTTGTGCCGGGCTTCGCCGGGTCCGCTTCCCGTTCCACTCGCCGCCGCCTGCCGGTACTGCGCAGCCACGGCAGGTAGACGGTGAACTCCGATCCCTTTCCTTCGCCGTCGCTGGAGACTGTCACTCGGCCCCCGTGCATGCGGACCAGACTTTGCACGACCGTCAGCCCAATGCCGAGGCCGCCTCTCGTGTCGTGCGTCGTCCGTGCGGCCTGCGAAAAGAGATGAAAAACGCTGTCGAGCATATCGCCGTCAATGCCGATGCCCTGGTCTTTTACCGAAACCGCCGCCTCCTTGTCCTGCTCTGCCGCGGTAATGCGGATAACCGCGCCCTTGTCGCTGAACTTGTCCGCGTTGTTCAGCAGATTCAGAAAAATCTGCTTGATGCGCAACCGGTCGGCTTTGACACGTATATCTGCCGGGGGCAGTTCCAGCTCGATGCTGCAATGCATCGAGCCGGCCTGCCGCTGGTCGCGGACGATCTCCTCGAGCAGCCGGTTAAGGCTGAACACCTCGGGCTTCAGCACGATTTTGCCCTGCGTGATTCGGGCCACGTCGAGCAAATCGTCGAGCAGGCGGCTCAGGTCCCGAGTCTGGCGGTCGATGATGTCGCGACTTTCATGCAGCGCCGGGTCTTCGATGCGCGCCATGCTCATGAGTTGCACCGCATTCCTGACCGCGCCCAGCGGATTGCGGAGCTCGTGGCTCAGCGTCGCGAGGAACTCGTCGCGTAAACGAAGCTCCGTTTGCAGGTTGCTCATGAGATCCCGCACCTGGTATTGCCGGTGGCGCGACGCGAGCGCCGCCCGAAGGCTGCTGGCAAGACTCACGACTACCACCGGCCGCGCAAAAAAGGTGACCTTGTAGTTCTCGAGCCTGCCTAACAGGCGCTCGTGCTTGTAGAGATTCTCGTCGACATTGGCAGCGATAACGATCGGGATCGCCGACCACGACGGCTGGCCGTCGAGCAGGACGAGCAACTTTTCGAACTCCACGTCCCACAACGCTTCTTCCGTCAGCAAAAGCGCGCCCACACCTTGCTCGAGTTCGCGGCAAAGAAGAACCAGGCTGTCGCAAACCTGCGCGTCGACGTCAAGCTTGTTCAGTACCCGCTGCGCCATTGGCCCGTCGCAGCCATAGGGCGCAAAGATCAGTACCCTTTTCTCGTTGCGTGTCAATACCGGGGGAATCATTCCGCGGCCTCAGAGCAAGTTGCGACCGTCGCCGACATACGCGGGCATGCCGCGCAATACGCCTTCGAACTCCCTGAGCGGTTCGCCGACCCGCACCCCTTCCGGAGCAATGCGCAACTCCCTTATCGTTTTCTCGTGCTGGCCCAAACGTTTCTTCACTACCGACACGGCCTTGTGCACTTCGCCCCGGGCTTCGAAGAATCGCATCAGAAGGATCGTGTCGATCAGGTAGCTGACGTTGATCGGCGTTTCCACCGTAGAACCCAGTACTCCATGCTGCGTTACGACGAGAAGCGACAGTACGCCGCGCGCGTTCAGGTACTTGAGCAACTCGAAGAGATGTACCTTCATGAAGCGGCTTTCCGGCAGTACCTGCATGTAGCCACTCAAACTGTCGATGACCACGATCCTGGCCTTCCGACGTTCCACGGCGACGCGGATCATGTGAGAAAACTCACCGGAAGACATTTCCGTCGGATCCACGGACGTCACCTCAACCACATCCTTGTCGACGTATTCGTCCAGCGGCATGTTCATCCCGCGCCACCGCATGCGCCAGGACTCTTCCGTCTCGTCGAAGACGAACATCGCGGTGCGTTCACCGCGCTCGGCCGCGGCGAGCGCGAACTGCGACGCCACTGTCGACTTCCCGGTGCCGGCCGTGCCGATGATCATCGCGGACGAACCGCGTTCCAGTCCGCCGCCGCACAGTTGATCCAGTCCCTCCAGGCCGCTTCGCACCAGGCTCTCTTCCTCCCGGGACGCGGGCCGCGCGGCGATGAGCCGCGGGTAGATCCGGATACCGCCGGGTACCAGCGACATGTCGTGCTTGCCGCTGACAGGGTCAGCACCGCGCAACTTGACGACGGAAATACAGCGCCTGATGGCGCCGTAGTGAGCCGTGCTGTAGTCGACCTCGATAATTCCGTGCGCGAAGGTTTCGAGGTTGGCGGGAGAACTGCCGCCCGTGAGCCGGTTGTTGAGCAGCAGAACCGTACAGTGCCGCTCCGTGAGGGCGGTGCGAAGAATGCGCATTTGCCTCATCAGAATGAGAGGATCGCGCGCGAGCAGGCGAATTTCGGCAAGGGAATCGATCACCACACGGGCCGGCTTCACGGCCGCAACCTTGGCAATGATTTCGTTGATCAGATCGGTGAGTTCCACCTCTCCAGGGTGGAACAGGGTGTACTGGTCCTTGTTGTCCTGCGCATCGTCCGTTGCCGTCTGCGGAGCGAAAACGTTGACACCGGCGATGCTCCAGTCGTGCGAGCGCGTTATCTGATCGAGTTCGTCCCGCGATTCGGCAAGCGTCACATAAAGAGTGCGTTCATCCGATCGCGCGCCCTCCATCGCGAACTGCATGCCGAGCGTGGTCTTCCCGCTGCCCGTAGGACCGTGGATTACGTAAATGCGCCTCGCCGGAAAACCGCCCCTCAAGAGGTAGTCCAGACCGGGAACTCCGGACCGCACCAGATTATCGGACATGACATTCTGCACCCTAAACGCCCTCACCAACCCGGGCCGCCCTCACTGGCTCGGAGACCCAGCGAACGCGGCTTGTTCTGCCTAACTCGCATTATTCATGAACGTTAGACGGCGGTGGTAAGCGGCGCCCCGATTGCGGGGAAGGCCTTGCAGGAACGCCATGAACCATCCATGGGGGCTCCGGGCTCGACATCCCTGTCTCGCACGCTCCTGCAAGGCCTTCCCCGCAACCGGGGCGCCGCCGTGCGGTTGGCTGGCGTTCATGCATAATGCGGGCTACGATGCCTTGTGCTGCTGCGCCCCCTGTTGCTGCGGCTGGTCCTCCTGTTGCAGCCTTCCCTTGTCGCGTGAGCCGTCGCCTTCCCGTTGCCGCGAAGCATCCTGGATTTCGATGCGCCGCGACTCGATGCGCGACCGGCTCTCCTGGCGGGGAATGGAGACGGTCAGAACGCCGTCGCTGAAGCGCGCGTCGATCCCGTCCTCCACGGCATCTTCCGGCAGGCGAAATATCCGCTGGAACGTGCCGTAGACTCGCTCGGAGCGCTGTTGCTCGCCCTGGCCGGTCGTCCTCTTCCGCTCCTTGGAGCCGGCAATCACCAGCATGTCTTCCTTCATTTCGATGTCGATATCGTTCATCTTCACACCGGGAAGCTCGACGCTTATTTCGTATTTGTCGTCTTCCTGCTCGACATCGACAACCGGACTGAAGGTAAAGTCGGCTTCTCCTTCGCCCTGAGGCTCGAGACCGCGAAATGCATCGGTGAAAAGGCGATTCATCTCCTGGTGCAGCCGCGAAACCGGCCAGAGAAAGCGCGGGTCTGACGCGCCGAAAATGTCACTGTGCAGCCAACGCGGGTTTTGCCTTGTAAGCTGATTCATAAACACTCCTCCTTTCTGTGCAACCGGAAACCCATAACAAACAAGCAAGTTCCGGACCACCACCGCAGCGCGGAGTGCAAATCCTTCAACGTCGGCGTGTGCATTTTTTACAACGCGGGAGCCAGATCGAAATCCACGGCTCGCCCTGGCCGACGTTCCGCACTCTCCTGACGGATCCCTCTGCGATGTCGTGGGGGACCGGTCCGGGCTTTTTTATGTGTGCGCGGAAATTTTTTTCAAGGATGGGGGCGGTAGAGAAAGGCCGAATAAAGAATGAGGCAATACCCGACGAACCAGGCAAGGAAGGCCGCCAGATGCCCGTATTCCCACCTCGACCGGAGCTCCAGGAACAGCTCCGGGGCAGTCCCCGGCGCCGCGGCTGCCGCTTCCATCCACAGCGCGTTGACCGGGCCCACGACGAAAAACCAGATGGCAACCGAGACGATGAGGCACAGGGTGCCCGTGAGCGCGACGGGGAATATGCGCCTTTTTCGGGTAAGAAACGTAAGAAGTGCTGCGGCGACGATCGCAAAGATCTGGATGATCGCCGCCACCGACCCGTAGAGCGGATAGAGCGTCAGCGTCACATCCATGTACATCTGCGCGTCGTACAGGAGCCGCGGCGGCATTTCGAGCAGGCGCGCGCCGCCGGGAATCAGTCCGAGCGCCGTTAAAAGGATCGCGCCAAAGTGCGCAAAGCGGCGTGGGCTCGTCGGTTCCGTCATGCCCTCAAACAAAGCAAGTGCCATGCCAGAAACCGGGCACCGGCCGTTGCGGCCGTGACGCTGCGGCCGCGCCTAAAGCCTTTCTTTCGTCAGCCTCACTATCACCGTGGCGACGACGGCCAGCGCTTCGTCCAGCAGATCGTCAGCGATGGTGAGCGGCGGCAGAAAACGTATGACATTGCCGCGCGCACCGCAGGAAAGAAGAACGACGCCCTGCTGCATGGCTTCGGCCACGACCGCTTTGGTGAGATCCGCGTCCGGCCGCTCGGGATCGTTGTCCCGCACCAGCTCGATTGCGGCCATGGCCCCGGTCGCCCGCACGTCTCCCACGCAATGAACCGTTTTCTGTAACGCCTCGCCCCAGCTCCTGATGCGCGCGCCGATCGCAACCGCGCGATCGCAAAGCTGTTCTTGCTCTATGATCTCCAGCACTGCAAGCCCGGCCGCGCAGCCGAGGGGCGGCCCGCCGTAGGTAGCGCCGAGGCCGCCTGGCGGCACCGAGTCCATGATCTCGGCCTTGCCGATGACGCCCGAGATGGGGAAGCCGCCGCCGAGGCTCTTTGCCACGGTGATCAGGTCCGCTTCAATACCGGCATGCTCGATCGCGAACATGCGCCCGGTGCGGCCGAAACCGGTCTGGATTTCATCGGCGATGAGGAGAATTCCGTGCTCGCTGCAAATGTCTCTCAGCGATTGCAGGAATGCGGCCGGCGCGGGGTAAAAGCCGCCTTCTCCCTGCACAGGCTCGATGACCAGCGCGGCGATCCTCGACGGCTCGATGTCGGAGCGGAACAGATCGTCCAGGGCCCGCAAAGACTGCTCCGGCGTCTTGCCGTGGTACGCGACCGGGTACGGGATGTGGTAGATGTCGCCCGGAAACGGGCCAAAGCCGGCTTTGTACGGCGCCACCTTCCCCGTCAGCGCCATGCCCATCATGGTCCGGCCGTGAAAACCGCCGGAGAAGGAAATCACGCCGCTGCGCCGCGTGTGGTATTTGGCGATCTTGACCGCGTTCTCGATGGCTTCCGCGCCGGTCGTCAGAAATATCGTCTT
>JBBDSK010000244.1:0-18587 GCA_040904985.1 Woeseia sp.
AGGGACGGGCCGTTCTGGGATCGCGCCTCGCTCAAAGGCCGCTATGACAAGATCCGGATACCGTCGTTTCACATCGGCGGCTGGTATGACGGCTACCGCGACAGTGTGCCGCGCATGCTGGAGAAGCTGGACGCGCCGGTCAAAGCCATGATCGGCCCGTGGTCGCACGTCTGGCCGCACGAGCCTTATCCCAAGCCAGGCATGGAATGGCGCCATGAGGCCGTCCGCTGGTTCGATCAGTGGCTGAAGGGCCGCGATACCGGCATCATGGAGGAGCCGCCGTTCGCGGTTTACGTTCGCGACTGGCACCCGCCCGGACCGCACCTCGAGTTTGCCCCCGGCCACTGGCGCTATGAAGACGGCTGGCCGATCGAGCGCATCGAGGAGCGCGTGCTTTATCCGCAACCTGACCATACCCTGGCGCCGGCGGCCCCGGACGAAACCGTGCACCACCTCGGCTACGTACCGACGATCGGCATCGAAGCAGGCGGTCCGGTCATGTGGTGGGGGGACGTCGCTCACGACCAGCGCCCGACGGACGCCTTCAGCCTGGTCTACGACAGCGCGCCGCTGACAGAGGACGTTGAGATTCTGGGACTGCCGCGCGCGATCCTGGAGGTGGCTGCCACTGCGCCGCAGGCCAACTGGTTTGCCCGTCTGTCCGACGTGGCTCCTGATGGCCGCGTTACCCAGGTGGCGGGCGCCGGCGTCAACGGTACGCACAGGCACTCGGCGCGCAGCCCGGAACCGATCACCCCTGGTGAAACGTTTCCGCTGGAGATCGAAATGCACTTCACGTCCTGGGTATTCCCGAAAGGCCACCGGATTCGCCTCGCGGTGAATAACGCTCAATGGCCGATGCTGTGGCCGACGCCTTATTCGATGACGACCGACATGCACCTCGGCGCGGATGCCTCGCATCTTCGGCTACCGGTCGTGCCTTCTGCTGAACGGCCGGTGCCGCGATTTCTGCCGCCTGCCGACGACCCGGTGCTGCCGGGGTTCGAAACACTCGACACCGGAACCAGTTCGGGTTATGGCGAAATATCGTCAGTCGACAGTAATCCCCAGACCGGCGTTGTCACGGTGACCGCAACGAACTCCGGCGGCTCTCGCTATCCCTGGGGCACCGAAACGTACCGCGAAACGATCGAACACCGGGCGTCAGACGCGCGGCCGGAGGACACCTCCGTCAGGGGCAGCCACCGAATGGAGGTCGCGCTGGAGGACCGCGTTCTCCTGTGGGAAGCGAATCTTTCATTCCGCAGCGATGCCGACGCGTTTCACTACGAATATACGCGTCGCGTGTCGGAAAACGGTGAGCAACTGCGCGAGAAAACCTGGCGTCGTTCCTGGCCCAGAGATTGATGCCCGGTGGGCCGGATTCTCGGTCAGCCGAAGTATTCCGGTGCGTTGCCGGGCCGCCATTTGATATTGCAGCCAATGCTGGGCGTCTGGTCCTGTTGGACCTGCTTACCTGCCAGTATCGCGTCCAGCGCGGCGCGAACGTCTCTTCCCGTAATGGGCTCGTCATTGGACGGCCGACTGTCGTCCAACTGACCGCGGTAAACTAACCGCCGGCTGCCGTCAAATACATAGAAGTCCGGCGTACAAGCCGCGCGATACGCCTTCGCCACGCTCTGGTCCCGGTCAACGAGATAGGGGAAGGTATACCCCCAGGATTTTGCCTCCTCGCGCATTTTTTCCGGGCTGTCGTCCGGCTGCGCGTCGTAGTCGTTGCTGTTGACGGCGAAGGCCGCCACGTTACGCGAAGCATAATCCTTGCCCAGCCGCGCAAGCTGCTCCCGAACGTGCTTGACGAAAGGGCAGTGATTGCAGATGAACATGACAAGATACGCGTCCGCGCCGGCGGCGCCGTCAAGCGACCAGACCTTGCCGTCGGCGTTCGGGAGGGAAAAGTCCGGCGCCTCTGTTCCCAGCGCCAGCATCTGTGAAGTTGTCTGAACCATATAAGCTGTCTCGTAACAAATCTCAGCCTACAAGTTACCACGCCTCATCCTGTCGGAAAATCGGCCTCCGGATACCGTCAGCCGTGGTTCTCAGGCGCTCCGGTTTGCCGCCACGCGCCGCATGTAGATCTGCAGGGTGAGCATCAGGCAAACGATGCCGATCGCCATCGTCGTCGCCGGCAGTCCCCAGAGGCTCGCAATCGCGCCGACCACCAGCCCGCCGAACGCCGTTCCGCCGAACGCGATCATGCCCCACAGGCTGCTTACCCTGCCGCGCAATTCGTCATCGATCAGCGTCTGCAGCAGCACCTGGGCACCGACGCCGCAGAGCGTCAGCATGAACCCCAGCCCCGTCACGATCGCTACGCCAAACCAGAACCAGGGCGCGACGCCCAGCAACACGATCAGTGCTGCCGCAATCGCAATGCCGACGGCGATGTAGCGAATACGCAGGCGGAAAAGTCCCCTCGATATAATTACACCGGCGCAAATCGCGCCCGCGCCGGCGGAAGATGTCAGTATCGCGAGGCCCGTACTGCCGCGATCAAAAACCGATTCCGCGAAGGCGGGTAGTAATTCGAGCGGCCCTCTGCCAAAAAACGAGGCCATGGCCACGAGGCCGAGCAGGTGCCGCAATGCCGGACGCGCCATGGCGTAGCGAACGCCAATCATGAGCTCGCCCAGAACGTCGCTGCGAGACTCGGCACTCTGCCGAAAGGGCTCTATCCTTATCACGAGGAGGGCGGCGAGAATCGCGATATACGAAAAACCGTTGAAAGCGACGGCGTAGGCCACGCCCAGCGTTGCAATCAGAACCCCCGCGATTGCCGGCCCGATGAACCGTGAAAGGTTGAACGCGATCGAGTTGATAGCCATAGCGCTTTGCAGCTGATGGCGCTGCACCAGGTTCGGGACGAGCGCGAGGCGCACTGGCGTGTGGGCACCATCAGCGATTCCCTGCATGAGCGAGAGCAGGCACAGCACGTAAATATTAACCAGCCCCAAAGCCATCAATGTCGCCAGAAGGAGCATGATGAAAGTGCCGGTAGTGTTGATCAGAATCGACGCGCGCCGCCGATCGAAGCGATCTGCAAGAACGCCGAAGAGCGGGCCGAACACCACGATTGGAAAGAATTGCGTAAAAGCCAGCACGCCCACCCACAATTCGGACTGTGTCAGTTGCCAGGCTTCCCAGCCCACCGCCACGCGGTAAACCCACACGCCATGAAGGGAAACGATGTTGCCCAGGAGGTACAGACGGTAGTTGCGATTGCGGAGAGCCGATGTCTGCATATAAATAGTCAGGCTGCGCCAGCGAAGCGGCAACAAGTAAATCCTGCCGGCGCAACTTCCGGTAAACGATTGCCGAGCGGACGCGCGCTGGTGGGCCGCGCGTCGACCGCGCGGGCCAGATGCTCCTGCATTGTATACGCATGCGGCGGTAAGGCCGCGCCGGGCGGCTGACCGGAGGTCTAACCGTACCTGGGCATCCCCAGCACGCGCTGCAGCCAGACGTCATGCGCCGGCAGCTTTTGCGGCGCCAGGGACAGCCGCTCGGCCACCTGTCGATGCATGGAGCTGCGCGGTCTGGAAGTGCCGTACTGCCGCCTGTACTCCTCGCTCATAAAGTCCATGCCGTACAGCACCGCTTCATAGCTCGAGCGCGTAAAAAGCCTGCCGGTGTCGACGGGCGCCCTGTGATCGCCGGCAATGCCGGCTGTCGGCAACGGCGTGTCGTGCTGCCACGGGAAAAACTGGTCCTCGAAGTCGATGTTCGACGGCGGTTTGCGCCGCCAGAAGTCGAGTTTCGCCGCGAGCCTGTCCGTAATGTGCTCCGGCCTCACGACCTCCTGCCAGAATTCCGAATCGCCGCGGCGGCTCATGCAGTAATGCATGTTGATGAAATCGAGGATCTCGTAAAAGCGATTGGCCATGATGCGATTGAAGCGAAACGCAAGCGGCGCCATATCCTCGCCCCAGGGAAAGTGTTCCGACAGCATCACGGTCGCAAGATCGCTCAGATAGAGCCCTGTTGATTCCAGCGGCTCGATAAAACCGCCGGCAAGCCCGACGGCGATGCAGTTGCCGGCCCATGCCTTGGCGCGGTGACCGACCTTGAAGCGAACCACCCGCGAGTCCAGCTCTGCGGCATGCGGCCCCTCGAAAGCGCGCAGTTCCCGCTCCGCCTCTTCGGCGCCGATGAAAGCCCCGGAGTGCACGTAGCCGAGTGAGCGGCGGTCCTGCAGCGGGATCTCCCACACCCAGCCGCTGGAAAGCGCGGTAGCTGTCGTGTAAGGACGCACATAGCCGGGATAGTGCTGTTCGTAGGGCACGTTCATGATCACCGCGCGGTCGCACAGCAACCACTGCGAACAATCCACAAAACCGATGCCGAGGGCTTTCTCGATCAACAATGCCGCAAACCCGGTGCAGTCGATAAAAAGGTCCGCCTCGAGCTTGCGGCCGCCCTTGGTGTTAACCGCGGATATCTGCCCCGTTTCCGCGACATCTACGTTCGTAACGTGGTCGAGATGATGCTCCACGCCGCGGGCCGTCGCCAGTTCGCACAGATAATCCGCGAACTTCAGTGCGTTCATGTGAAAGGCGTAAGTCAGCGGCGGCCCGAAGTCCCAGCTTCCCAGCATCTGCGGCGCGATATTCATGTCGCACAGAACCGGCTGCGCAGAGACGGTATTCATGAACGGCATGGATCGATCGCTTTTGAGCCAGCGGGGCCCGGTGGTGTCGACCGGCGTCGGCAGAATGCGGGCGAAGGCATGGTAATAATGTTCGCCGCCGCCATGTAGCCAGTTGGTGAACTTGATCGACTGCTTGAAGGTGCCGTCGACCCGGCGCATGAACTCCCGCTCCTCGATGCCGATAACGGCAAGTATGTGCTTGATGCTGGGAATCGTCGCTTCGCCCACGCCGATGCGCGGAATGTCCGGCGACTCGACCAGCCCGATGTCGACGGTCTTGCTGCCGTTGCGATTCAACGCGGCATCGAGATAGGCGGCTGCGATCCAGCCCGATGAGCCACCGCCCACGATCAGAACTTTCTTTCTTTCAGGACCGGACATAACGGCCCATTCCCGCGGCCTGCTGCAGCCAGACGTCGTGCAATGGCAATCGGGCCGGAGCCGATCGCAGCCTCTCGAGCAGATGAGGTGACATGTGCGGCGGCGGTCTCGAGCTGCCGAACCAGGCCGTGCTTTCCGCATTCAGCCAGTCCATGCCGTAAAGAATCGCCTCGTAGCTTTCGTGGTTCCACAGCGCACCGGTATCGATCGGGCTCCTGTGATCACCCGGATGCCCTCCACTGGCGAGCGGACAATCAGGCTGTCCGGGGAAGAACTGGTCCTCGAAGTCGGAACTCGAGGGCGGCTTTGTCTGCCAGTAGTTGAGCTTTGCCCTCAGCCGGTCGGTCACCCGGGCCGGCTTCCGGATTTCACGCCAGAATTCGCTGTCGGAACGCCGGCTGAGGCAATAGTGCATGTTGATGAAGTCGAGGATCTCGTAATAGCGGTTGGCCATTATCCGGTTGAAGCGCATCGCCATTGGCGCCATGTCGTCGTCGCGCGGGAAATACTCGGCCAGCACCACGCTCGCCAGGTGGCTCAGGTAAAGCCCGGTCGATTCCAGCGGCTCGATAAACCCGCCGGCCGGTCCTATTGCGATGCAGTTGCCCGCCCAGGCCTTTTCGCGCATGCCAACCCGGAATTTCTCGATGCGCGAGGGCAGCTTTTCCACATGCGCTCCCTCGAATGAACGCAGCTCCCTTTCGGCGTCCTCTTCCGAGATAAAGGAACTGCAGTGTACATAGCCAAGCGAGCGAGCGTTCTGCAGCGGAATATCCCACACCCAGCCTGCCGAGAGTGCGGTGGCGGTCGTGTAGGGGAGTACGTATCCCGGATAGTGCTGCTCGTAGGGGACGTGAATAGTCACAGCACGATCGCACAGCAAATACTGCGCGCAATCGGTAAAGCCTACGCCCAGCTTTTTCTCGATCAGCAACGAGGCGAAGCCGGTGCTGTCGATGAACAGGTCTGCTTCGATACGCCGCCCGGATCGGGTGAGAATCGCATTGATGTTGCCGCGCTCATCGATCTCTGCGTCGATGAGGTCGTCCTGGTAATGGGTGATGCCGCGGGCTTTGGAGTGCCGGCACAGGTAATCGGCGAACTTGATCGCATTCAGGTGGAACGCGTAAATCAACGGTTCGCTGGTCTCGACGCTGTTCAGCGGCTTTGGCGCAAGACCCATTTCGCATATCACAGGTTGTGCCGACACAGTTTCCATGAAGGGAATCGAGCGATCGCTCATAAGCCAGTCACGGCCGGACGTATCGACCGGCATGCGACGGTAGCGGCTGAAAGGATGGTGATAGGACTCGCCGCGGCCCTCGAGCCAGCTCACGTACCGGATGGACTGCTTGAAAGTTCCATCGACATTTGCCATGAACTCCCGCTCGTCGATGCCGATCACGGAAAGGATGTGGTTGATGTTGGGTATGGTTGCGTCACCGACGCCAATGCGCGGCGCATCCGGCGATTCGAGCAGAGAAATCGCCGCCGTTTTCTCGCCGTCTCGATTGAGCGCTGCGTTGAGATACGCCGCCGCGGACCATCCGGCCGAGCCTCCGCCAACAACCAGTACTTTTTTTGCCGTCATCTGCCAAAGCCGGGGGAACCAGGCTGCGGAGTTTACCTTCCCGAGATCGCCGCACGGCAACTGTGTCGAGGCTGCGCGCCACTATCGCGGGGCAACCTGTTGTAGCGTTGTCGCAACAGAGGGTCTCGGGCGCACGCAACCTCGCGGCCCTGATGTCCGCAGCTAAAAAAAAGTAAATTGGCCATTCATGTTCGGGTTTTCGTGTATTATGTCACAATACGCGCGCCTTTCCGCGATTGCTCCAGGCAACTGAAAATAAGAAAAGAGCAGGCGGCGCCGTCCTGATGCGTTAAAACGACAAGACGTAAGGGTCCTTCGATGTATAAAAAAAACCCCTTGGCGAGCGCCATCAGCCTCGCCCTTGCGAGCGCTTCACTGGGTTTGGGGCAGCAGGTTCTTGCCCAGGACGCGACCGACGCGGAGACGCAGCAAGTCGAGGAAATCGTCGTAACAGGCTCGCGCATCCGCAGGGATGTCTTTACGAGTTCCGAACCCATGGACGTTGTGCTGACCGAGCAGGCTGCGGTGCAGGGGTTCGGCGATATTGCAGGGCTTCTTCAGTCGACGACGGTCGCCGCCGGCGCGCCGCAGGTAACCACCGCAACCTCAACCGCGTTCGTGCAGAATGGCGGTATCGGGGCGGCGACCTTGTCCCTGCGGGGGCTGGGGGCGAACCGCACGCTTACCTTGCTGAACGGGCGTCGCGCGGGACCGGCGGGTACTCGAGGCGGTGTTTCCTCCTTCGACCTGAACGTCCTGCCGCTTGCCGCTATCGAGCGTATCGAAGTGCTGAAAGACGGCGCCTCTTCGATCTATGGCTCGGATGCAGTGGCCGGTGTGGTCAACATCATTACGAAAAAGCAGGAGGGCGTGACCTTCGATGCGTATACCTCGCAGACCGCGGACAGCGGAGGTGAGGAGTACCGGATCAACGGGACCTACGGGAAAAGCTTTTCGCGCGCCAGTTTCCGCGTCGTCGCGGACTACTACAAGCACGAAGAACTCGCCAAGGGCAATCGCGATTATTTCAGTTGCGGTGAGCAGTACATTTTCGATCCGGATACGGGTGAGCGCCGGGACGTTATCGATCCGAGGACCGGTAAGCCGCATTGTTCGGATCTGTCATGGGGCCACGTGTGGCTTTACGACTACCAGGGCCCGGGCGGCAATGTGCCGGGAACGGGAAGCCACCTCGCGCAATACGATTATGACGGCGATCTCGGGCAGTACATTCCCGGCTATGCCGTCGATCCGAATAATCCCGATTACCTTGTTACGCCGCCGGGCTGGTTCCCGGTAGGCTATGACCGCACATCGGATGCCGTCACCAATTCCGACCATCCGTTCCAGGACGGGTCTTCCCTGATCCCGAAAATCGAGCGCACAACGTTTTACGGGGAAGGCGAATTCGACGTCACCGAGAACATAACTGCCTACGCCGAGGCTCTTCTCAACCGGCGGGAAACGAAAGCGAACGGCTACCGGCAATACTGGACTTACATCTACAACGAAAACTTTTTTGCCGGCAGCCCGCTGAGCGCGGGCTGGACCGGGGCGCAGTGGCTCAGTCCCACGCCGATTACGGATCATGCCAGGGATATGGTCAAGGTCGATTACCAGCGCTTCGTGGCCGGGCTGCGCGGCGATCTTGGCTTTACGGAATCCTGGAGCTGGGATCTTTCCTACCAGTACAGCAAATCGGACGGCGACTACACGAGCGACCAGATATACGACGATTCCATCTCGGATAACTGGTTTAACACCGGCTCCTGCGTCGGTACGGCAAGCTCCGTCCGCGGCGCGGCTTGTGTCGATGTTCCATGGCTCGACCCTGAACTGATGAGAGGCAACGTATCCCCGGAAGTGCGGGACTTCCTGTTCGGCCAGGAAACCGGCAACACGGAGTACAATCAGTGGTCGGTGGAGGCCTTCGTCACCGGTGACGTGATGCAGCTTCCCGCCGGGCCGCTCAGCACGGCAGTGGGCGTGCATTTTCAGCATGACGAGATTCACGACGTGCCGGGTGAGATCACCCTGGCCGGCAATGCCTGGGGAGCTTCGAGTGCCGGTATTACTACCGGTGACGACGACACTATTGCTGTTTTCGGCGAGGTCAATGTGCCTGTTATCGCCGATGTGCCCGGTATTCGAAGTTTGACTCTGAATGCATCCACCCGTTACACCGACGTCGATTCCTACGGCGATGACACGACGTACAAGGCGGGCATCAACTGGCAGATCGTGGAGTCGGTGCGCTTGAGGGCGAGCCAGGGTACGTCCTTCCGGTCGCCGGCACTGTTCGAACTGTACCTCGCGGACCAGACGAGCTTTCTGTCGCAGCGCAGCGTTGACCCCTGCATCAACTGGCAATCAAACCTCGACGCAGGTTCAATCTCGCAACGCGTGGCCAGTAACTGCGCGGCTGACGGCATCGCCCCCGATTTCCTCGGCGGCACGGTGTCCGCCACCACCATTACCGGCGGCGGTCTGGGTATTCTCGAGGCCGAAACATCTACATCGAGGACCGCCGGCCTGATATGGACACCCGGTTTCGCCGATTTGAGCTTGTCAGTCGACTACTTCGACATCGAGGTCAAGGATGAGGTTGATCAGCTCGGTGCAGGGCAGATCGTATCCGGCTGCTACAACTCCGAGTTCTTCCCCACGGACCCGCTTTGCGCGCTCTGGGAGCGTCGCGACTTCGACGGCGGCATAGACAACATCCGCGACAGCTTCATCAATATCGCGACGCAGCGGAATCGCGGCTGGGATGTGTCGGCGCAGTATCGTTCCGAGATCGGGCCCGGCAGCCTCACCGTCGAAACGCAGCATACCTTCCAGACCGAGGATACAAAGGCGCTATTCGCGGATACGGTGGAAGAATTCACCGGCGAAATGGGTCATCCGGACTGGGTGGGGCGCTTCAACATGACCTACGATTTGCAGGACTGGTCGTTCTTCTGGGGCGCCAATATCGTCGGGTCCGCGGACAACTACGACAGCTACGGCGGCAACACGGCAACCTACCGCGGCGAGACGGTGCGGGTCGTGCTCGACGCCGATACCGTCACCTACCATTCGTTCTCCGTAACCCGCGAGTTCTCCGACCATGGGCTGCAGGCAATACTTGGTGTCGCCAATGCGTTTGGCGAGGATCCGCCGCAGTTGACGACACTCAACCTGGGCGAGGTGAGTACGCAGGGCCAGGCGGCGTTCTACTCGCAATACGACTGGCTGGGCCGGCGCTTTTTCCTGAACCTCACCAAGACCTTCGAATAGGTACAGGCGACATCGGCAATAAAGTGCTTGCCCTGGCCGGCACTTTATTTTGTCCGAACCTCGTCTGACCGCGGGCCGTCTTACTGCGGGACGAAAAAAGGCCTCACGTCGTCGGCGATGCGCAGAAGGTCGTCGATAATGTCGCCGCGCCCGGGTCCGACATGCTGCCCTTCCGTCCAGCGCAACATTTTCGGTTCGCGTGCCGCCTCGAACAGCACCATGGTCTGTCCCTCGGGTGTCCTCTCATCGTCTCTCGCCCCCACCACAAGAACGGGCCGTGGAGAAACGGCAGCGACCTGCTCTTCGGTATCGAATAAGGGCCCGTAAACGAACCAGTGCAGAACCGTCGCCAATGCCGGCTGCAGAAAGCCCGCGTCCAGGCGCCGCGACAGGTTTTGCTCCAGCCAGAGACGATTGTCCGCTGCGCCGTGCACCAGGAGCAGACCGGACAAGCGTTCATCTCGCGCGGCCGCGGTCGTTGCAAAGGGAACGCCGAGGCTGACGCCAACCATCAGTATCTGGCCGCGGTCGACCCAGGGCTGTTCGATTAGCCAGTCCACGACCAGGGACACAGCCGGTGGCGTGTCGAGGAACGCCTGGCGGATCTGCGGCAGCGCCTGGCCGAACTGGCTGAGGCCCCTGATCCGTTCCGGGCCATCGTAGGGATAATCCAGTGCCACGACGGCTCGCTCGCCAACCTCGCCAAACAGTTCCACGGCAGCGCTTCCTGTTCGATGCCCGCCGAGCACCACCAGGACGGGCAGGGGCTCGTCATGAACCGTGTCCCGGATGACGCGCAGGAAAATCTGCAACCCCGAATCCGATTCGAGCTGCACTGATTGTGCCGCCTGGCCTTGCCCGGCAATGACCGGCTCGACCGACACCGATCGCACCTCGCCCTGCCGCTCGGTAAACCATCGCTCCCGCGGCTGGCCCGCCTCCCAGCGCAGCCAGACGAGCGACGCTGCAACAGCCACCAGAATGGCCATGAGCGCTAAAAAAAAGCCCGCGCGTAAGCGGGCGAGCGAATTCATAAAAGTCTCTGACTTGCCTTCGATGCCGCCTCTCCTGCCAGTCTCATACATCTCCGACCGGCAGGTGTCTCTTTTGTTTTAATCGAACCCTCCGACGTTCCCGCCGATCTCGCAAGCGGCGGTACCGTCAAAGATAATGTCATAACTGTACCGACATCCATCCTGTGGCCCGGGCCTTGTGTTGCGGCGAGCTACTGGCGCGCGTCCTGATAAACGATTACCGTTGGCGGCAGGAGCAAGATCGGCAGGCAAGCCTGGAACTTGATCCACCGAGGTTTCGCCGTGCCCGTAGATCCGGTACAGGGCCCCGCGAATTTTTTTCCGTCCTGCAGGAGCCCATAATGCGGGAACCGGCAAAAGTCCTCTACCCCCGTCGAATGGTTTCAGGCGCCTTTTTCGCCGCGCTTCTGCTGGCGGGCTGCGGCCGCGAGCCTGCGCCTTTTTACGAGCTGTCCGGGGCAACAATGGGTACCCGGTTCAATGTGAAGGTGGCGCAGCCGGTGGATGAGGCCGAGCGTTCGGAGCTGCAGCAGGAAATCGACCGCGCCCTGGATCGCATCGAGAACGCGATGTCGACCTACATCCTGCGGTCGGACATCTCGAAGTTCAATACCAGCCCCTCGACCGACTGGATCGAAGTCTCGGCGATCACCTGCAACGCGGTCGAAGCCGCGCTTGGCATCAGTCGCCTAACCGCGGGTGCTTTCGACGTTACGGTAGGGCCGCTGGTCAATTTGTGGGGCTTCGGCCCCGACAGTGTCAGGATGGAGCCGCCGTCGCAGGTGGAGATCGAAACGGCGCGCGAGCGCGTGGGCTATGAGCGGCTGCATGCGGATTGCGAGCAGCCTGCGCTGCGGAAGGAGCGGCCGGACCTTTACGTCGACCTTTCGGCCTATGCGAAGGGCCTTGCCGTCGACAAGGTCGCCAGCCTGCTCGATTCATACGGTATTCGGCGATACCTGGTGGAGATCGGCGGCGAGCTGCGCATGCGGGGGGCCGCGCCGGGACGGGATCTGTGGGCGGTGGCCATCGAGACGCCCGCCGATACAGGCAGGGCGGTCGGCCGCCTCCTCAGGTTGACAGACAAGGCAATGGCAACCTCCGGCGACTACCGAAACTTCTTCCAGTTCGCCGGCAAGCGCTACTCGCACACGATCGACCCGCGCAGCGGCTTGCCGACCGCGCACGAACTCGCTTCCGTCTCCGTCGTAAGCGACACGGCCGCAATGGCGGATGCATTGGCAACCGCGTTGCTGATTCTCGGTCCAAAGGAAGGTTACGATCTGGCCCTGCGGCAGCAGATACCCGCGTACTTTCAACTGCGCACGAGCGGCGGCTTCGAAGAGCGGATGACACCGGCGTTCAACGCACTGGATGCTGCTGGCACAGCAGCAGAATGAGCGGCGCAAGGCCGCCACAGGCTTACTCGCAGTTTCCGGAGGGAAGTTCATGATCAACCGTCTTGTGATGTGCTTAATTCTGCTGACGGCTTTGGCAGGCTGCGCCGTAAATCCCGTGACCGGTCGGTCCGAAATAACGCTGGTCGGCGAACAGGCTGAAATCCAGATGGGCGAGCAAAATTACCTGCCCATGAAACAGTCGCAGGGAGGAGAGTACGACATCGATCCCGTACTGACCGAGTATGTGCAGGGGATCGGGATGAAGCTCGCCGCGGTCAGCGACCGGGACCTTCCTTACGAGTTCGTCGTCATCAACAACTCTGTTCCCAACGCCTGGGCGCTGCCCGGCGGCAAGATCGCTATCAACCGTGGCCTGCTGACGGAGCTGGGTTCCGAGGCCGAGCTTGCGGCGGTGCTGGGGCACGAAATCGTGCATGCGGCAGCCAGGCACTCTGCTCGGCAGATGGAACGCGGCATGCTGATGCAGGGCCTCATTCTAGCCACGGCGGTGGCGACCAGCGACAGCGATTACGGCAACCTCGCGGTAGGCGGCGCAAGCTTTGCCGGCCAGCTTCTTGCCCTGAAATACAGCCGCGGCGCCGAGCTGGAAGCGGACCGGTACGGCATGCAGTACATGACCGAAGCCGGCTACGACCCGCAGGGCGCGGTGTCCCTGCAGCAGACCTTCCTGCGCTTGAGCGAGAGCCAGAGAAGCGACTGGCTTAGCGGTCTGTTCGCCAGCCATCCGCCGTCGCAGGAACGTGTCGAGGCCAACATTGCCACCGCCGCGTCCTTGCCGCCTGGCGGCGTGATGGGCGCCTCGCAGTACGCGAAGGCGATGGAGGTGACGACGGAAGTGATGCCGGCCTATGTCGCCTACGACGAGGGCCGTGAGGCGCTGGCTGCAAAAAACACAGCCGAGGCAGTGGCGAAAGCGGAAGAGGCGATAGCGATCCTGCCGCAGGAAGGGCACTTTTACGCCCTGCGGGGCGATGCGCGAATCCTCGACGAGCAGTTCGACATGGCGGTCACCAACTTCGACAGCGCCATCGATCGGCGCGACGATTTCTTCTACTACTACCTGCAGCGTGGCCGGGCAAACGAAAGGCTGGGGAATGACGATGGCGCCGTCCGCGATTTGCAGAAGAGTCTCGAATTCCTGCCGACCGCGCCGGCGCATTACACGCTAGGCAATATCGCGGCGCGGCGCGGCAACCGGGCCGCGGCCATCGAACACTGGAAAGTGGTCGCAGCGGGTGAGGGTGAAATGGCGCAGGCGGCGCAGGCGTCACTCGTGCGGCTGGACATCGGCCAGAATCCCGGAAGCTACCTGGCGACCCGCTGCGATGCCGACGCGAAAGGAGAACTGGTGGTATCGATCAGGAACAACACCGCGGTGCCGGTCACGGACATCCGGCTATCGGTGGAGGTGCGCGACAGCGCCGGGCGAGCGCGGCGCATCGATCGGCAGCTGTCCGGCCGCCTGGATGGCGGGCAGATCGCCAGTGTGCCGACGGGCCTTGGTCCCTACACCCAGGGCAGCGGCTGCCCCGCCGCCGTCACCTCGGCGAGACTCGCGGAATAGTTGCGGGCTCCCGGCCGGCGAGCGTCACTGGCCTTCGCGTTCCCGCAGAAGCCGTTCCATCTCGTCCATGACGGCTTCCATCTGGCGCACCACGGCACGGTAGGGTTCCGGCTTCGCAAGGTCGACGCCAGCAGCGGAAAGCAGGTTGTAAGGATAATCCGAGCCGCCCGCGCGCAGCAGGTTCTTGTAGTTCTCTACGCCCGCGGCCCCTTCCGTTTTGATTTTTTCGTATAGGGCCGTCCCGGCGGTCTGCGAAGTGGCGTACTGGAAGACGTACATGTTGTAGTAGAAATGCGGCACGAACATCCACTCGTTCGTGTACAGATCATCTATCAGCACGACGCCCTCTTCGTGGCCGTGGTAGCGCTTCAGTATTTCCCCGTAGATCTCCGAGATGCGGTCACCCGACAGCGCTTCACCACGCTCGGCAGCTTCATAGAGGGCCAGTTCGAACTCGGCAAACATCGTCTGGCGGAAAAAGGTTCCGCGCATGCGCTCCAGCCCGAAGCCGAGATAATAAAGCTTTTCCTCCAGTGTCGCGGCGTTGGTCGACATGTGATCCTGCAATATGAGTTCGAGCGAGGTCGACGGAATTTCCGCGATGAACGTTGCGTAGCTGGCTGTATCGAACGGCTGCTCCTGCTTCGCGTAAAGAGTGTGCATGGCGTGGCCCCATTCGTGCGCGAATGTCGAGAGGGAATCGTAATCGTCGTTGTGGTTTAGCAGCAGGTAAGGGTGTACATCATAGGCAATCGGATTCATGTAGGCGCCGGAACGCTTGCCGCGTTGCGGATAAACGTGCATCCAGCGCCCATCGATGGCATTCCTCTGCATCGTCACCCAGTCTTTGCCAAGCACCGACATGGCTTCGAGCGTAATCTTTTTCGTCGTCTCGATATCGAACGTTTTGTCCAGTGAGACCAGCGGCGGGTAGATGTCGTAATAGTGCATCTGTTCCACGCCAAGCATCCTTCCCCGCAGCGCGAAATAGCGGTGCAGGGTGGGCAGCGCCCTGTTCACCTCCGCTACGAGCGTGCGGTAGACCTCCGGCGGAAGGTTGTCCTGAAACAGTTCCCGGTCCAGCACGCTGTCGTAGTTTCGCGCTTTAGCCAGGGATACCTGGGCCTGAACGTGGGAGTCGAGAATAGCGCCCGTGGTAGTGCGATACTCCAGCCACTTGCTCCAGAAAGCGTCAAATACCGCTTTGCGGTCCTCCCGATTCTCGCTCGCGCGCCAGCGGCTGTAGCCCGAGGAATCGAGAACCGCTTCTTCGCCATTCGACAGTTCGATAACCGGCCACGGGATGTCGGAATTCGCAATGACGGTGTAAATGTTGTTGGCGGCACCGAAGGTCTGGCTGAAAAACGAGAGCGTTTCTTCGGCTTCCTCTCCCAGAGTGTGCGGCGCGTTTCGCAGGCTGTCGTCGAGCTGGAACGCGAACCGTTCCAGCCGCTCGTCCTGGTTCAGGTAGCTGTCGATAACTTCGCGGCCCAGCTGCAGGATCTCCGGCTGCATCCAGGCCGTTGCTTCGTTGAACCTCGCAAACATGATGTCTCCGAGTTTCTTTCTCTCGCGTGTTTCCGCGATGCGCAAATCCTCGTCGCTGGCGAGGCTGGCATAGGCGTAGACTCGCAGGGCGTTGCGAGTGGTCCGGGAGATCAGGTCGAGTGCCTGGTACAGCGCGTCGGCGCTGTCCGCCAGCCTGCCGCGGTAGGCGGCAATCTTTTCGAGATCCAGAAGTACCTGCTCCCTGGCGTCATCCCAGGCCTCGGCACTCGGAAAAAGTTCGGTCAGGTCCCAGACATACTGCAGGCCGGGTTGTTCCGTTTCCGGGTCAGGCTCTACGGTTTGCGCGGCCGCCGGGAGAGGCGCGCACAGCAGCAAGCCAGCAAGGGCCGGTAAAAGCATTGAAAGCATTGTTCGGTGCATGGAGGTGCCTCCGGATGTTATTGATCTTGGCGGGCGCATGGCGGTACGAACCGCGTGGAAGGGTGTGCTGCGCCGCGGACTGCCCGTTGTTGCGAGGCCATGGAATGGCGCCTGAGCGAGCACTTGGAGTTCAATTCGCCATCCGCCGGATTTCGCCCTGGTCCAGCGGGCCACCCTTGTGCAGAGCTTCCCTGGCGGTAGCGCGCAGGCGCGTTTGCCGCTGGCGCAGTCAGCCGTCGGGATCGACATCACGCGTTATCGGCTGCGGAGTATGTAGTGAGAATCACTCGCCAATCTTACACGCAGCAGCCTCTTTCGGGCACACTCTGCAACCGCGCAACGCCGGCGACGCTGTACAATCGGCCTCGCGCGCCCGTTGCAGCTTGCCCGGGTCCCGTGAACCGGTTCGGAGAAATGGTGCAGGTTACTAAAGTTGTCTTTGTAGCGATTGCCGCGTTGCGGACCGGTGCCCCTGCCACGGGCGCCGGGTCCAGCTTGGATTCCGGCGCCGGCCGGGTAAACGCCGTTCCGAGGGAGCCCGCGTCGTGAGAACTCCGTTTGCCACGCTTTTCGCAGCGAGCAGAATCCATTGAGCCGTTTCCGCTACACCGTACCGAACAGTTTTACCGCGCTGAGCCTTCTGATCGGCGTGTGCTCCATCGTGACGGCTCAGCTGGGCGAGCTCGAACTGGCCGCATGGATGATCGTCTGGTGCGCCTTGCTCGACGTGCTGGACGGCTTGACGGCGCGGCTGCTCAAGGCGACCTCGAACTTCGGGGCCGAATTCGATTCCATGGCTGACCTGGTCGCATTCGGTGTGGCGCCGGCCATGCTCGTGTTACAGGCGGGGCTGCAGATCGGCGGCGTTGCAACGGACTCGGGCTGGTTCTGGGTTCTTCTCGTTGCCGTAGCCGCTTTTGTCCTGTCCGGCGCAATGCGCCTGGCGCGGTTCAACCTATCTTCTCACAAGCCGGTAAAAGGCTGGTTCAGTGGCGTTCCGATCACCGCGGCAGGTGGCGGACTGACGGCGACCGCCGTCATCCTGCTGAGCCGGCACCAGGACCTTGCGGCATCGCTTCCGCTCGAGGCCTGGTTGCCCATTATGATGATTGCTCTCGCGCTTCTGATGATTTCCACCCTTCGCTTTCCAAAGGTGGCCAAAAGAAACAGCCGGGTTATCAACTCGTTCCAGGCTTTTAACGTTGCCGCATCCTACTATTGCGGTATTACCCGCAGTTTTCCGGAGTTCCTGTTTTTCATGTCCGTCTTTCTGCTGGTCACGGGTCTCATCGCGGGAACGTTGACGCAGGCGCCCGCGTCCTGCGGTGCGGACGGCGCGGGAGATGCCTCCGAAGCATGAGCCGAAGCGGCAACGCAAAATGCGCGGCGTCGACGGTCGAGGAACTGCTCGCAGGCGCAAAAGCCGACTGGGCCCGTCCGTTGATGATGCAGGCAGATGCGGATCTCGTTCTAAATAGGCTCGAACACGTACTCGCCGCAAGCCCGATGCGGCACTGAAACCGGGGGACAAAAAATGCGAATCTGCGCGCTGGTATTCTGCCTGGCGCTCGTTGTTGCGGCCTGTGGCGATGCGGGCAGCATGCGGGAAGAGTCAGGCGATCCGCTCGCCGGCCTGGAGAGCTATGAACGGCAAGAGGGTTTCATCGACCTGTACTGGGACGACGAGGGCGGCCGGCTGCTCCTTCGCATCGAGCGCCTCGACGAGCCCTTCCTCTACCAGGCGTCACTGGCGCGCGGTGTCGGTTCCAACGACCTCGGGCTGGACCGCGGCCAGCTTGGCAGCGCCAATGTCGTCCGGTTCGAGCGGTCGGGGCCGAAGATACTGCTGGTAGCCGACAATCTCCGCTATCGGGCCTCCGGCAATAATGCCGAAGAGCAGCGAGCGGTACGTGAATCTTTTGCGCGATCGGTGATTTGGGGTTTTGAGTCGCTGGGCGAACGGGACGACGCCATCATCGTCGATGCGACGGATTTTTTCCTGCGCGACTCGCACAAGATCGCTCATTCGCTCGCTGAGGCGAATGAGGGAAGCTATGAGGCGGACCGATCGCGTTCCGCGATTTACCGGCCGCGAACAAAAGCATTTCCGGATAATTCCGAAGTCGAAGCCGTCATCACCTTGAGTGGAAAACCCGCGGGTGAGTTCCTGCCGACGGTGGTTCCCGACCCGACGCTCGTTAGCGTGCACCTCCATCACTCCTTCATTCGCCTGCCGGACGACAACTACGAGCCCCTGCCGTACGATCCGCGCGCGGGCTTTATCGGCCTTCGCTACGGCGGCGGCGGTTTCCGCGATTACGCCTCCGAAATCGGCGCCCCCCTCATGGTGGCTTACGGGCGCCGGCACAGGCTGCAAAAGAAGAATCCGGCGGCGGACGTGAGCGAGGCGGTCGAACCCATAATCTATTACCTCGATCGTGGAGCGCCGGAACCGGTGCGCTCCGCCCTTCTCGACGGCGCTCGCTGGTGGAACGAGGCTTTCGAGGAGGCAGGGTACAGGAACGCGTTCCGTGTCGAGATGATGCCCGAGGGCGCCGATCCCATGGACGTCCGCTACAACGTCATTCAGTGGGTGCACCGCTCGACGCGCGGCTGGTCCTATGGCTCCTCGGTGGTCGACCCGCGCAGCGGGGAGATCATGAAAGGTCACGTCACGCTCGGCTCGCTGCGCGTGCGCCAGGACTACATGATCGCCGAG
>JBBDSK010000245.1:0-18365 GCA_040904985.1 Woeseia sp.
GTCCCGTCGTCAGTTCGCCGGCCACTTCCCTAGCCTACTTCCCTAGCCAATATTATTGAGCCCCGTGTATAATGCCGCATTGGTTCCGCACCCAGCCCGAACCAGCCGCCATCCTGACGGCAAACCGGGTCTGCTGCAAATCTACCAGTTTTCGAACAAAGCAAAAAACCGCCCGATAGAGAGGCAGTGTGAAGGACGTGTAAGGAAAGCTTGTGCAGGGCGTAAACTGGGGATTATTGACTCGTGAAATTCAGATCGGCGTCTCGATGTTTATCCGGCCAGACGCAAGTGACCGTTTTCGCTTTAACAGTGCCAGGATCTGGCCGGTGCATGGGAGTGCCTGATGACCGACGACGTTGATCGCAACAGACGTCATTTTTTAACTGTTGCCACGGCTGTAACGGGAGGGGTGGGCATTGCCCTCGCTACCATTCCGTTTTTAGCTTCCCTGCGGCCCAGCGCTCGCGCGCAAGCCCTCGGCGCGCCCGTCGAAGTTCCCGTAGACATGCTGGAGCCTGGTGAAATGGTGCGGGTAATCTGGCGCGGCAGGCTGGTATACGTGCTGAGGCGCTCGCAGGAGATGCTCGCGCGGCTCGAGCAGATGCCTGAGGACCTTCTGCGCGACCCCGATTCCGAAAATGTGGAGCAGCAACCGGAATTCGCCGCCAACCCATTCCGTTCGCTGCAGCCGGAGTTCCTGGTGGTCGAGGGCTCCTGCACGCATCTCGGGTGCGCTCCGCTGCCGCAATTCCAGGTCGGGCCGGCCGCAGACTGGTTCGGCGGCTTTTTCTGCCCCTGTCACGGTTCCAGATTTGACCTCGCGGGGCGCGTCTATACCGGGGTTCCGGCTCCGACCAACCTGCGGGTGCCGCCGTACCGCTTCATCCAGGACGACGTCATCATGATCGGCACTGAGACGGGAGCTTAAGATGGCGCGAATCAGGGCTGAAACGGGCAGACCGCAAAGCGGGTTCATGAGATGGATCGACGACCGCTTCCCGCTGCTGGACACGATGCGTTACCACGCGACGGAATATTACGCGTCGAAAAACTTCAACGTCTGGTACGTGTTCGGTGTTTTGTCACTGGTGGTCCTGATTATCCAGCTGGTGACCGGCATATTCCTGACGATGAATTACAAGCCGTCATCCGAAGAAGCGTTCGCCTCCGTCGAATACATCATGCGCGACGTCGACTGGGGCTGGTTGCTTCGCTATATGCATTCCACCGGCGCGTCGTTCTTTTTCATCGTCGTCTACCTGCACATGTTCCGCGCCATGCTGTACGGATCTTACAAAAAGCCGCGGGAGCTCATCTGGATTATCGGCATGCTGATTTTCTTCGTGCTGATGGCGGAAGCGTTTGCAGGTTATCTACTGCCCTGGGGCCAGATGTCCTACTGGGGCGCCCAGGTCATAATTTCCCTTTTTGGCGCAATACCTTTTATCGGCGAGGGGCTGGTTGAACTGATAAGAGGCGACTATTCGATTTCGGATATTACGCTTAATCGTTTTTTTGCCCTGCACGTCATAGCGCTGCCACTGGCGCTTATTGCGCTGGTATTCGTGCATATCGTCGCACTGCATCACGTCGGTTCGAACAATCCCGATGGGGTGGACATCAAGGATCACGTGGGTCCTGATGACGTGCCGCTCGATGGCGTGGCTTTCCATCCCTACCACACCAGCAAGGACCTTGTGGCAATCATCATTTTCCTGATGGTTTTTGCCGGGGTGGTATTCTTTGCGCCGGACATGGGCGGCTACTTTCTGGAGCACGCGAACTTTGAGCCGGCCAATACCATGGTGACGCCGGAACACATTGCGCCGGTGTGGTACTTCACGCCCTACTACGCAATTTTGCGGGCGGTTCCTGACAAGCTCTGGGGAGCGATACTGATGGGCGGTGCCGTACTGTTGCCGCTGTTCCTGCCGTGGCTCGACCGCTCGAGAGTCCGGTCGATCCGCTACCGCGGCTGGATTTATCGCAGCGCGCTCGGGTTGTTCGTGATCAGTTTCTTCGCCCTCGGCTGGCTCGGACTCCAACCGGCGGAGGGAACCTACGTCGCACTTGCACGCATTTTCTCGGTCGTTTATTTCGCGTTCTTCCTGCTGATGCCGTATTACACGACCATCGACAAGACGAAGCCCGTCCCGCATCGGGTGGTCTATCATGTTTAAGGCAAACATGGCGGCGGCCGCGACGCTGGTATTAATTCTTGCCGCGGCGCCGGCACTCGCCGTGTCCGGTGACACTGAGCTCGAACGGGCCGGGAACGATGTGGGTAATGTCGCTTCCCTGCAGCGCGGCGCGCGCAATTTCATGAACTACTGCGCGGGGTGCCACTCCGCAAAATACGTTCGTTACAACACGGTGGCGAAAGACCTGGGCCTGACGGAAGACCAGGTAGTCGAAAACCTGATGTTCAATGCAGAAAGAACCTTCGAGACGATACAGGCATCAATGCCGCTCAACTCTGCGGCAAGGTGGTTCGGGCAACCGCCGCCGGACATGTCGCTGATGGCGCGCGCCAGGGGAACCGACTACATCTTCAACTTTCTGAAAGGCTTCTATCTCGATCCGGAAAGCCCGACCGGCGTTGATAACCTGCACCTCGCGGGTACGAGCATGCCGCACGTGCTGTGGGAGCTTCAGGGCTTCCAGAGGGCAATCTTCGAGCAGGCCGGCGAAGGCGCCGAGCCGCAGTTCAGCCATTTTGAGACGATGACCGCCGGCGCATTGTCGCCAGAGGATTACGACGCCTTTGTTCGGGATACCGTGAATTTTCTCGAGTACATCAGCGAACCCGTTCGCGCGACACGCCGCGTGCTGGGCGTCTGGGTTCTTATGTTTTTAACCGTGTTTTTAATCATTGCCACAATGCTGAAGAACCAGATCTGGAAAGACGTCTCCTGATCAGAGCCATTTCCGGTGGTCGGCGCTTGCAGTTATTGGCTAATGAACTGGCATTCCGGTCGCTGCCTTCTTCGCGTGGCGGCGTTGCGGAACATTACAGCGGCGCTGCCGCCGGATTTACCGGAGCCGAAGATTCGCGACCAAATCGCAGGTCTGTGTGCCGCAGGGCAGGCAAGCGACTCTACTACCCGATTCCATAGTTCCGAGGGGACCGCAATATGGCAGTCATTGCCAACCGACGCTCCGTCATGACCTTGTTTTCCAGACCGACCTGCATTCACAGTCATCGGACACGGCTGGTCCTGGCGGAGAAGAACATCAACATCGATATCGTCAACGTCGAAGGACCCGACCTGCCCGAGGATCTGATGGACCTGAATCCCTATCACACGGTGCCGACGCTCGTAGACCGGGACCTGGTGCTTTACGATTCCCGCGTCATCATCGAATACCTTGACGAGCGGTTTCCGCATCCGCCGCTGATGCCGGTCGATCCCGTGACCCGGGCGCAGTTTCGCCTGGCTCTTTTTCGCCTCGAGACAGACTGGTATCACTTTGCGGAACAGTTCGAGGCAGACGGCGATCGGAAACCGGCCGATAAGGCGAGAAAAATGCTGCGGGAAAGCATTCTCCAAAGCGTCGATCTGTTCAGCGCAAAGCACTTTTTCCTGAGCGACGAGTTTTCGCTCGTTGATTGTACTATTGCGCCTGTCCTGTGGCGCCTGCCGCTGTACGCGATCGATCTGGGGCCGCATGCAGCAGCTGTCGAAGGCTATATGAAAAGAGTTTTCGAGAGACGTTCCTTTCGCCAGAGTCTGACTGAACTCGAGCAGGAGATGAGGCTTTAGTTCCGGTGAGATCGCACAGCGGCGCTTCGGCGCCGATCCCCGGCTGCCCGGAACGCGGCGATCGCAGATGTTATTCTTCGGCTCTTGTCAGTGATGAAGAAGAGACTGCCGACCAGTGAGCGTGCCCAGCCGATCAAAGCGGCCTTACCTTATTCGCGCCATGCACGAGTGGATGGGCGACAACGGCCATACTCCCCACATAGTGGTCGACGCAACGACGGACGGGGTCACAGTGCCCGGTGAGCACATCAAGGACGGCAAGATCATTATCAACATCAGCCACTCCGCGGCGCATAACCTGAAGCTTACCAACGACGCGGTTAGCTTCCGCGCGCGCTTCAGCGGCGTTCCATTCGACGTGTGGGTGCCGGTCGGGGCGGTGCTCGGCATCTACGCGAAAGAAACCGGGCAGGGGATGATTTTTTCCAGGGAGCCCGATCAACCGGAGCCTCCCGATGGTGACAGCGGTCCGGGGGACAGGGACACGGGGCGCAGCGAGCGTTCGCACCTGAAGGTTGTCAAATAAGACGGGGTGGAACTTCAGCGCTGCCTTTTTAGCCCAGCAGGTTCGTGTCGATCAGGTCGCAAAGGCAGTGTATGACGACCAGGTGAACTTCCTGGATTCTTGCAGTGCGGCTGGCAGGCACGCGAATCTCGACGTCATGTTGCTTCAACAAACCGGCCATTCTTCCGCCGTCTCTTCCCGTTAACGCTACCACCCGCATCGATCGTTCGTGCGCCGCGGTGATGGCCCGGCATACGTTCTCCGAGTTGCCGGAGGTCGAAATGGCCAGCAGAACGTCATGGCTCCTCCCCAGCGCCCGTATCTGTTTTGCGAAAACGTCTTCGTAGGAATAGTCGTTGGCGATCGAGGTGAGGGTGGAGGAATCGGTCGTCAAGGCCATGGCCGGCAGTCCCGGTCGCTCCATCTCGAAGCGGTTCAGCAATTCCGAGGAAAAATGCTGCGAATCACCCGCCGAGCCGCCGTTCCCGCAACTCAGAATTTTACCGTCCTCAAGAAGCGCTTCGCTCATCGAACGGCCTGCGGCCGAGATACTGGGGGCGAGCTGCTCGGCGGCCAGCTGTTTGGTCGCAATGCTTTCCGCGAAGTGCGCCTTCACTCTTGTTTCTGCGTCCATCGTGTCCTTCAGCTCCCGGGACGAAATGCGTCTGTGATCCATTGTAGCCCGTATCGATCCGGCGTCGGGCCGTCGTAGGCGACAACGTCGAAGCGAACAACGTGATTGCGGAAGTTCTTGTGCTTCGCGAGGAAAAACAGTGCAGCTTTGGCCAGCTTTCGCTGTTTCTGCGGCCCGACGGACTGGATGGCCGATGGAAACCGTGTGTAAGGCCGCCCTCCGGTACTGCGGCTGCGCACCTCGACAAAAACCAGGACAGCCTCGTCAAGCATCACCAGGTCCACTTCCCCGACCCGGCAGCGGAAATTGCGTGTCACAAGCGTCAGTCCTGCCTGTAGCAAATGCTCCAGAGCGAGTTGCTCTTTGTGCTCGCCTACCGATTGGGCGTCCATGCATCGTCAAGCCTGTTGCCCGCACCGTCTTCCGCTTCGCGTGGCGAGCCGTAAGACTCCCGCGGCTGCTCCGGCAGCGGTACGGGTCTGCCGCCCACAAAACGGGCCCACGCGAGCCGTCGGTGCACCCGGCCGTCCCCGTCCAGGTAAAGGCGTCCCGTTGCCCCCGTCAATTCAGGCATCGACCCGCCGCGGGCGGAAAAAAGTTCCGCCACCAGCTGGTAGGCGTCGTAACCCATTGCGTGGAGGCGACCCAGACGCCTCTCAGACGGCCAATACTTGTTGTAAAGCGCAGGCAGCTCCTCAATCCAGGGGTGGGGCGAGATGATCCAGGGCGTATCGGCAAACATGAGGCCGTTAAGATCAGAGTCGGAGCGGCCGTCCATTGCGTAGATGAACGACGTTGAGTAAACGGGCAGATCGCCAGCGTAGTGAAATTTGAGCTGTGCCTTGATCAGGCGGCCGGCGGCAGCGTCAGCGGCGAGGAACACGAACTCGGCATCCTGTCGGCGGCGCGGATCGAATTGCAAGGGACCGCCCATATTTGCGCGCAGCCGTTGGTACCGTTGCACGCTTTGCGTCAGGGCCATCAGGCTCTCGATTTCGACGGAAAAATCCTGCGTGGCCGGCTGATAGCTTCGATAGTCGAGCAGGGTACCTCCAGACCTCTCGAACTCCGTCGCGAAACTCGACAGCACCCGCCGGCCCCAGTCGTTGTCAGGTATGAGCGCGACGGCTCTGCTGTAGCCGTGCGCCGCCGCCCTTTCCGCCGCGGAGGCGGCTTCATCTTCGGGTGCCAGCGCGAACTGGTAGAAGCCGGGGGGCGCCAGGACGTCGTCCGGCAGATAGTTCAGGGAGAGCACCGGCACCGGCAGCGTTGTTTGGGATGCGAGGGCGGTGACATCCGGCCGCAACAGCGGCCCGACCACAAATTCCGCACCGTCCTCCACCGCTCGTTCGTAAGCCCGCTGCGCGCCGCCGGCGTTGACATCGTAGACGCGGATGAGTGGAGGACGATCCTCGCCGGCAGGCCGCTCCGATGCGATTTCGTGGACGCCCATCGGGCCAGCATCGAGCTGGCGCGAATCGATCGTGCGGCCGCGCATTGTCCCGCCGGCGGAATTTCCTGTCGCGGACGGGCGGCCGTCCCCTTCCCCCCGAAGTGTCGAATCGAGAATCGAGGCATCGAAATTGGCAACGGACGAAAAGTAGGAGCCGATGAAGCCGTTTTGCACCGCCTGTCCTGCGGCGGCGTTCTGCCCGCTCAGGGGAAGGAGCAATGCGATCTGGCGCGGATGGTCGAGTGCATCGCGGTCAACGAGCTCCATCCCGGCCAGAACGGCATTGGCGGGATGGTCCCGGTGCGCTTCCTGCCAGCGGGTTACGCCGCTGCTCCAGGCCATGCCCTGCTGCCCGGTCGCGGTTGCAAGCGCCGCGAGAGAGAGCCAGCCCTGGATCAGCGGATCGGTAGCGGTTTCTGCCGCGCTCCGCAGTG
The DNA here is from genome assembly GCA_040904985.1 of Woeseia sp. GTDB lineage: Bacteria > Pseudomonadota > Gammaproteobacteria > Steroidobacterales > Woeseiaceae > IDS-8. Next base: position 6,791 of record JBBDSK010000245.1, read on the forward strand.
TCCGTGGGTTGCTGGCATTCAGCCCCGCCCACAGCCGTTGCCGGCTGAGTTCGGTTTGCTGCCGGCTGTCCAGCCAGTTTTCGCGCTGCAGGTACAGAGTGAGCGCCCGCAGCGGTTCGTCCTTCTGGAACCATGCGTCAGCGCGAAGTGCCTCGACGCGCGAGCGGTATTCAAGCGGTAGCGGCTGGCGGCTCAACGGCTCCAGAACCCGCAAGGCATTGTCCGGACGCCCCTGCCACAGTTCGATGGCAGCAGAATTGCTGCTCCACAACCACAACATCTCACCATCGGGCGGCCGCGGAATGGGCCGCATCGCGCTTATTGCACGGCGGCCGTCACCGGCGTCCAGCCATTGTTCCGCCGCGAGCATCGTGAGGCGGTCCCGTTCTGCTCCGGAAGCGCGGCTTGCCAGGTCGATATAAATTGCGGCGGCATCCGCGTGCCGGCCGCTCTCGGCCATGTTCTCCGCCCGCGTTTCGGGCTGGCCGCCGAAGCGGTCCGTCGTAGCGCAGGCACCCATCAACACGAGAAGTCCTGCACATACGAGTCGCGCGGCGGAGTTCAGGCTGCCGCGCGCAGTTGCGCCTTGCCTGTACGCACCTTTAAGGCGCAGGATGCCCGATGATTCCGATCGGCCGTGCGGCGCGCAAATGACTTGCAAACTGATACCCATTACTCTTTGAGGAAAGATGACCTTGATAAAAGGCACGCTCTTTGTCGTCGCAACGCCAATCGGCAACCTCGACGACCTGTCGCCACGCGCGCGACAGATACTGTCAGAGGTGGACGTCGTCGCTGCCGAGGATACCCGCCGCACCGGGCGATTGCTATCGCATTTCGGCATCATTGCACGGCAATTTGCCCTGCACGAGCACAACGAAAAAGAGGTCATGCAATCCCTCATTGCCGAGCTTGAAAAGGGACTGTCGGTGGCGCTGGTCAGTGATGCGGGCACGCCTCTCCTGAGCGATCCCGGTTATCAGCTCGTGCGCAAGGCCCACTCCTGCAACATTCCTGTGTCGCCCGTACCCGGTCCGAGTGCGGCCATCGCCGCGCTTTCAGCAGCGGGTTTGCCGACGGATGCCTGCTGTTTCGAAGGTTTTTTGCCCTCGCGGCAAAAAGCGCGGTGCGACCGCCTCGACGCACTGCGGCAGGAGTCCCGCACGATGATCTTTTATGAGTCGGTGCACCGGATCAGAGCCGCCCTCGCCGACATGGCGGCGGTATTCGGACCGACTCGGGAAGCCTTTGTCGGGCGAGAGATGACCAAGCTTCACGAGCAGTGCGTTGCCGCGACGCTGGCCGATCTGCAGGTAATGCTCAAGGACGGGAGAGTATCCGCGAAGGGAGAATTTGTGATTGTCGTTGCGGGCTGCCGTACGCGCAGGACCGACGCCTCCGAAGTCGCTGTCGAACGGCTTTTGTCGGAATTGGCTGCCCATTTGCCGGGGAAAAAAGCGGTCGAAATCACAGCTGCCGTTACCGGTCATAGCAGGAACTCGCTTTATAAAAGGATGTTGGAGATGCGGCGGGCATGAGTTGCCGGCAGCCGAATTCTGTATAATCAGCGCGGTCGAGAAGGTGAGAGTCGGCCAGACAATCGCCGGTGCCCGTAAGGGCGCCGGAGGAAAGTCCGGGCTCCATCGGACAGGGCGCCAGGTAATCCCTGGAGGACGCGAGTCCATGGCCAGTGCCACAGAAAAGATACCGCCTAAGCGAGCCGTCAAGGCACGCCGGTAAGGGTGAAAAGGTGCGGTAAGAGCGCACCGCGCGGGTGGCAACATTCCGCGGCACGGTAAACCCCGCCTGGAGCAAGACCAAATAGGGGAGTGAGCGGCTACGTCCGCACCGCCGGTCCCGAGCGGACTCCCGGGTAGGTTGCTAGAGGCAGTCGGTGACGGCTGTCCCAGATGAATGATTGTCCCTGACAGAACCCGGCTTATTGCCGGCTCTCACTTCCTCGGCCTCGATGAATGCCGGCGGCGGCTCTCGACAAGCCGCCGACTTCTGAAAAACCTCGACTTAACAGTCATTTGCACGCATATTGCACAGCGGCTTGCGGGGCCCCGCGCAAACGGCTCCATACCGCCCTCCGGGGAGGACCGATTCCCGCTGCGTCGCGCTTCCGCGACACCCTCCTCAGTAGCTGTCTAGCAATCACGGTTAAGTGATTGATTAATAGCCCCAATTCGCCGCCACTTTTTGCCCTTACTGGGCCATGAAATAGGCTCTAAGTGTCTGTAGAACAAGAAATATTTACAGCGGTCGTTGACGCTGGGAGGTGCCCCGAATATAGTGCAAAAAAGTGGAGAAAAGTGGGAGGAGATGGTAAATCGGAGGCGTTCAGTCGGCCGGATTTACCGTGGAAGGGACAGTGTTTCGAGGAGCCACAAAAGTCACGTTGGATGCCAAGGGGCGGCTTGCCATCCCGACGCGTCATCGTGAGCGATTGGCCGCGCGTTGCGAGGGGCAGCTTGTGGCAACAGTCGACCGCGATTACTGCCTCCTCCTTTATCCCTTCCCCGACTGGGAGGAGATTGAACGGAAGCTTGTGCGTTTGCCGAGCCTCAACCGGCAGGCGAGGCGTCTGCAGAGGCTCATGGTGGGGTATGCCACAGAACTGGAGATCGACGGGCATGGGCGGATCCTGCTGCCGAAAGAGTTGCGCGAATTTGCCGGGCTCGGGCGTCAGGCCATTCTGATCGGTCAGGGCAACAAATTCGAGCTTTGGGATGAAGAACGATGGAACGAGAAACGCGATGCGTGGCTGGGCGAGGAGGACGATTCGGACCTTCCCGCCGAACTCGAATCGTTGTCTCTCTGACGTGGAAGGGGCATTAGCGCCCTTCCAGGAATGACCTTCGGGTAATGAACGCCGCGAGCGGGAGTAGTGCCAGAAGTCATACGCCGGTCCTTCTGGGGCCGGTCATAGCAGGACTCAACATTCAGCCGGCCGGTTGCTATATCGACGCAACGTTCGGTCGCGGAGGGCACAGCAGCAAAATACTGCGGAAGCTACAGCCCGCTGGTCGGCTGATCGCGATCGACCGCGATCCGCAGGCGGTGGCTTCGGTAAGTCCTGAACTTAACAACGATCCCAGATTCGAGATAGTCAAAGATGAAATTGCAAACGTCGGACAAATCGCAGCAGAACGAAACCTCCTCGGGCAGGTGGATGGCCTCCTGCTCGATCTCGGAGTCTCATCCCCGCAGTTGGACGACGCGGAACGAGGATTCAGTTTTCGCGGAGACGGGCTGCTGGATATGCGAATGGACCGGACGACCGGTGTCAGCGCGGCAGACTGGCTGGCTACGGTGGATGAAAGGGAGCTAAGAAGCGTGCTCAGGCGGCTCGGTGAGGAAACGCATGCCGGTCGAATCGCAAAGGCGATTGCGTCCGCGCGGGCGGCTGCGCCGATACGCCGCACCGGCGAACTTGCCGACATTGTCTCCGCCGCCGTACCCGCGCGTGATCGCCGCAAGCATCCGGCGACAAAGACGTTTCAGGCCATACGCATTCATATCAACGATGAGCTGAGGCAACTCGAGCAGGCACTGGATGCGTCTGTGCAGCTTCTTGCGCCCGGTGGCCGACTTTGCGTCATCAGCTTTCACTCGCTCGAGGATCGCCGTGTGAAGCGATTCATGCGGGCGGCCTCACGCGAGCCGGAGGCTTACCGCGGTCTTCCCTTTATTCCGGAAGACCAGAGGCCGCGGCTGAGACTGGTCGGCAAAGTCCACAAGGCCAGCGACGAGGAAGTGCGGGCGAATGTGCGTGCCCGCAGTGCGCGGCTCCGAATTGCGGAGCGAGTGTGATGGAAATTGCTGCGCCGAAGCAGCCGGCATTGCTTGCGCTGGTAGCAGCAATCGTATGCGTCGTCTCCGCTATGGCGCTTGTATACACGCGGCACGAGTCGCGAAAGCTCTTCATCGAGCTGGAGCAGCTAACGACTGAACGCGATGAACTCAACATCGAGTGGGGCCAGCTTCAGATCGAGCAGAGCACCTGGGCGACTCACGCGCGCATAGAGCAGGTGGCAACGCAGGACCTGTCTCTTTCGCGGCCGGTGGCCAGCGAAATCTTCGTAATCGAGCGGCCATGACGCGCGGTGCAGAAACAAGGCAGCAAACCGCAGGACGTTTTGTCCGCCGCTCCGCGGTCGTACTGGCCGTCTTCGTGCTTCTGGCGTCGTCGCTGGTGGCGCGCGCTGTGCACCTGCAGGTCTTCAACAAGGAGTTCCTGAACCACCAGGCCGATGCACGTCACCTGCGCACCGAGAGCATCACGGCACATCGCGGTTCCATAACTGACAGAAACGGGGAACCGCTGGCGATCAGTACGCCCGTCGACAGCATCTGGGCGAATCCAGGCGAGTTGTCTTCGGCCGTCGACAGCGTGCCGGCACTGGCCGCCGCGCTCGGCGTCGATTCACAACTGCTGATGCGGCGCATTACACGCAGCATGGACAAGGACTTTCTTTACCTGAAGCGGCACCTTAGCCCGGACCAGGCGCAGCGCGTCCTGGCGTTGAAGTTGCCGGGAGTCAACGTACAGCGGGAGTATCGGCGCTTTTATCCTGCGGGCGAGGTTACCGGGCACCTCGTCGGCTTTACCAGTATCGATGACGATGGCCAGGAAGGTCTCGAGCTGGCTTTCAATCACTGGCTCAGCGGCAAGTCCGGTGCGAAACGTGTACTGAAGGACCGCTTGGGACGATCGGTCGAGAATGTCCAGAGCATCCGGCCACCGCGGCCCGGCAAGGACCTGCGCTCGAGTATCGATCTCAGGTTGCAGTATCTTGCATACCGTGCGTTGAAGGGAGCCATCCAGAAATATAACGCCGAGTCCGGCTCGATCGTCGTGCTGGACGTTCGCACTGCGGAAGTTCTTGCCGTGGTCAATCAACCGACTTACAACCCCAATGATCGGGCGCAATACACGGCCGAACGCTATCGCAATCGCGCGATTACCGATATTTTCGAGCCTGGCTCCACGATCAAGCCGCTTGTAATCGCGGCTGCGCTGGAGAGCGGCCAGTACGAGCCGGCAAGTACGATCGACACGTCACCGGGGTTTGTCCTCGTGGGCCCAAAGAGGATCGAGGATCGCCGCAACCTCGGCCGCGTCAGCCTTACCACCGTGCTTTCCCGTTCCAGCAATGTCGGCGCGACGAAGATTGCGATGTCGCTGGAACCGGATGTGCTGTGGCGTACGATGACTCGCTTCGGGCTGGGTTCGCTCACCTCCAGCGGCTTTCCGGGAGAGTCGGCAGGCTTGCTGACTCACTTCAGTCACTGGCGGGAAATAAGCCAGGCTACTCTTGCCTATGGATACGGCGTCTCGGTTACGCCGCTGCAGCTTGCGCACGCCTATACTGCAATCGGCAACAACGGCTACATGCGGCCCGTTACGCTCGTGGCAAGCGACGACTCGTACGAGCTGAAGGATGGCAGCCAGGTCGTTGCGGCAGACACGGCGCTGGCAGTGCGGCGGATGCTGGAGGAAGTCGTGCGGCCGGGTGGCACCGGCACTAAAGCGAGCGTGACCGGATACCGGGTAGCTGGAAAAACCGGCACGGCCTGGAAATTCGCCGCCGGCGGCTATTCGAGAGACAAGTACCTGTCCATTTTTGCCGGAATTGCACCGGCCAGCGCTCCGAGACTGGCCGCGGTGGTCATCATAGATGAGCCCACCGGCGATCTTTACTACGGCAGCGATGTCGCAGCTCCTGTGTTTGCCGAAATCATGTCCGAGTCCCTGCGTTTGCTGGCCGTCCCGCCCGACGCCTTACCGGCGCGCGACCCGGGCAGCGTGATGCAGGCGATGACGCAATGAGCCTGACGGCCGAAGCAGAGTTGACTATGGCGAAACGCAAGGCAAAAGAGACCGCGGCGCGCAGCCTTCGCTGGCTGCTGAACGGTATTGCCGATGCGCCTCCAGTTGCCATTACCGGCATTTCGGCGGACAGCCGGACGGTGGCGAAAGGCGACGTCTTTCTCGCTTGTCGAGGGGCGACAAATCACGGCCTCACGTTTACCGCCGACGTCATTGCGTCGGGGGCTGCCGCGATTGTGTGGGACAGTGAGACCGACGGGCAGCCGGGGGCGGATGAGGGAGTCAAGGACGGTGTCGTCATGGTGCCGGTGGCCGGACTTTCCGATCGGCTGGGGGAGATTGCGAACCGCTGGTTCGGCGCGCCTTCGAGGCGCATGAAATTGAGCGGCGTCACCGGAACCAACGGCAAGACCACGGTCGCATTTCTCATTGCGCAAAGCATGCATCTCCTGAATACGCGATGCGCGTACGTCGGCACGCTGGGCGCCGGAATCGAGACTCTCGAGCGGCAGGCCGGGCTGACAACTCCCGGCTGCATTGACCTGCACCGCAATCTTGCCGACTTCGCGTCCCGGGGCGCCAGGCACACGGCGCTTGAAGTGTCGTCCCACGCCCTGGCGCAGAAACGAGTGGACGGGCTCGCGTTCGATTCGGTGCTCTTTACGAATCTGAGCCGCGATCACGTGGACTACCACGGCAGCATGCAGGCCTACGGGGAAACAAAAGCGCGCTTCATTCTGGCTCAGGATGCGCGGCACAGGATCATCAATATCGACTCGGATTTCGGACGGCAGCTCCTCGCACGCTCCACAAACGACGCTGTCGCCGTCTCGACAGCTGGCAACACGAGCGACGAGGCCCGGCTGTTCCTGCAGATGCAGGCGGTTGGGAGGGACGACTGTGGAACAACCGTGAGAATCCGGGGGTCCTGGGGTGAGAACGCGTTCTACCTGCCGCTGGCCGGCGACTTCAATGCCGCCAACGCGGCACTGGTTCTGGCACAACTTCTTTGCTGGGGCATTCCCCTGCAGGCGGCCGTCGATGCGCTGACGCATGTAACGCCCCCGCCAGGGCGTATGCAAAAAGTCACGCTGCCCACGGAGACGCTGGCACCGACCGTCTTCGTCGACTACGCCCACACCCCGGCCGGTCTCGAGGCTGTGCTGGGAACCCTGCGGGCCCATTGCAAAGGCAAGCTGTGGTGTGTATTCGGCTGCGGCGGTGATCGCGACAAGGGAAAGCGCGGAGCAATGGGCGAGACGGTTGCGAGGCTGGCCGACCAGCCGGTTGTGACCACCGACAATGCGCGAAGTGAGTCCCCCGGCGAGATCATTGCGGTTGTGATGGACGGCATGCCGGCAGGCTCCAGCGCCATCGCAATCGAAGACCGCGCCGCAGCGATTGCTTTTGCGATCGCCGCGGCGGCCGATGAGGACATCGTCCTGATTGCGGGCAAAGGCCACGAGAACTACCAGGTGGTAGGAAACTTGCGGCGCCCTTTCTCCGACTACCAGGTGGCGCTGGCGAATCTTGCCGTGCGTCTACCTGCCGAAGGGCGCGCGCCATGATGGACGGTACTCTCCTTCAGGCGGCTGAAGTGGTGCGCGGCACTCTGCACGGCGCTGACCTGCCATTCCGCGGCGTGAGCACGGATACGCGCACCCTGAACGCAGGCGAACTGTTTTTCGCTTTGCGCGGACCGAACTACGACGGCGAGGAATTCATCCCCCGCGCCGGTGCGAACGGCGCGGTCGGGGCTGTAGCCCAGGATCTCGTCGACGGGCAACTTCCGGTTATCGAAGTTAAGGACGTTCGCCGCGCCCTCGGAGCATTGGCCGCGGAATGGCGGCGCCGGGTGCCGGCGACGATCATTGGCCTGACGGGAAGCAACGGAAAAACGACGCTCAAGGAGCTGATCGCCGCCTGTCTGTCGCAAGCGGGACCGACGCTGGCTACCCGCGGCAACCTCAATAACGATGTCGGGCTGCCGTTGATGCTGTGCGAGATGGGCCAGCAGCACCGGTTTGCTGTTATCGAAATGGGCGCCAACCACGTTGGCGAAATCGCCTACCTGACTTCGCTTGCCATGCCGCATATCGCGGTTATTACGAATGCGGGTCCGGCTCATCTCGAAGGCTTCGGCAGCATAGAGGCGGTTGCGAGTGCTAAAGGCGAAATCCTGCAAGGCGCCAGCAGTCCTGAGTGGGCGATTCTCAATGCGGACGACAAGTACTATCCGTTGTGGAAAAAGCTCGCGCGACGTTCGCAGGTCGCCAGCTTCGGCCTCGCAAGCGACGCGGACTTCCGTGCAGTCGATGTGAATGTGAGCGCTTCCGGATCGACATTCACATTACTGGCAGCAGACAGGCGAACGGGTTCACCCCGTTCCGGTGAGCTGCGAATAAGGCTGCCGCTTCCGGGCCGGCACAACGTTGCCCACGCCTGCGCTGCCGCCGCCGTAGCATCGGTACTGGGCATGGAAGGCGAACTTATCGAGCGCGCGCTCGCATCGGTACAACCGGTGGCGGGGCGGCTGCGTCCGCTCAGGGGCATAGCCGGTGCCACCCTCTATGACGATAGCTACAACGCAAATCCCGCCAGCGTCGTTGCTGCCGCAGAATATCTCGCAGCCTGCAACGGCAAGGGCTGGCTCGTGCTGGGCGATATGCGCGAACTCGGAGACGATGCTGCCGAGCTCCATCGCTCCGTGGGCGAGGCGGCCAGGAAGGCCGGAGTCACGCGCCTGTTTGCGACCGGCCCGCTGGCCAGGAACGCGGTGGACGCCTTCGGCCCTCGGGCCGAGTGGTTTGAAACGGTGGAGGAACTTGTCGGCGAGTTGCGAAGGACAGTGTCACAGGATGTAAACGTTCTCGTGAAGGGGTCGCGTTCGATGCATATGGAGCGCGTTGTGCAGGCGTTGCGGCCGGCTGTGGAAGGGGGTTCCTGAGGTGCTTCTTTACCTGACGGAATACCTGACGCAGTTCCAGACCGGGTTCAACGTGTTCGGCTACCTGACCTTGCGCGCGATTCTCGGCGCACTGACGGCGCTGGTGATTTCATTCGTCATCGGGCCGCGGATGATCGCGCGGCTCAGCCTCAACCAGGCCGGCCAGCCCGTCCGCGAATTCGGTCCTTCAAGCCATTTGCCCAAGGCCGGCACACCGACCATGGGCGGCGCCCTCATCATAACTTCGATCGTCATCAGCACTGTATTGTGGGCCGACCTGGAAAACCCTTTCGTCTGGGTCGTGCTGTTTGTAACACTCGCTTTCGGCATCATCGGATACGTCGACGACTACAAAAAGCTCGTGCTGCAGGATTCCGCAGGCCTCTCGGCCAGGCAGAAACTGATCTGGCAGTCAGCGGTGGCGCTTCTTGCGGCTGTGTCCCTCTATTACATCTCGGATGACGAGGTGGCGCGATCCTTGCTCATTCCCTATTTCAAGGATCTGGCGTTGCCGCTGGGAATGTTCCAGATTGTCGTCAGCTTCTTTTTCATCGTGGGGTTCAGCAATGCTGTCAACCTTACCGATGGGCTGGACGGGCTTGCGATCATGCCGACGGTCCTTGTCGGCGGCGCCCTCGGTGTCTTTGCCTATGTGACGGGCAATATCAATTTTGCCTCGTATCTCGGCATTCCGTACGTTCCGGGCACGGGCGAGGTTCTTGTTTTCTGCGCATCCCTCGCGGGTGCCGGGCTGGGTTTCCTCTGGTTCAATACCTACCCGGCGCAGGTATTCATGGGCGATATCGGGGCGTTGTCGCTGGGCGCAGCATTGGGCACCGTCGCGGTTGTCACGCGGCAGGAAATCGTGCTGGCGATCATGGGCGGAGTGTTCGTCGTCGAGACGGTGTCGGTCATCATCCAGGTGGTTTCGTTCAAGCTGACCGGACGCCGCGTATTCCGCATGGCGCCACTGCACCACCATTTCGAACTCAAGGGCTGGGCGGAGCCGAAAGTCATCGTCCGTTTCTGGATCATCACGGTAATCCTCGTTTTGATCGGGCTGGCGAGCCTGAAGATACGATGAACGCCGCCAACCAGACAAAGAAGGGCGCAGATTCCGGGGTGACGGCAGCAAGAGCCGGGCAGAAGGACCTTGTTTTCGGCCTGGGCGCAACGGGACTGTCCGTAGCGCGTTATCTGAAGCGCTGCGGCCGCCCGGCTCGATACGTGGACAGTCGCGTAACGCCGCCCGGGCTCGAGGAGCTCCGGGGAATCGACAGCCATGCCGATATCGTGCTCGGCACGGCGAACAAAAACGTTTTGCAGGAGGTCGGCCGGATCATCGTCTCGCCCGGAGTTGCGAACAGCGAGCCTCTCCTGAAGAAGGCCAGAGACGCCGGTATCGAGATTATTTCGGACATTGAACTGTTCGTTCGCAGTGCGAAAGCTCCTTTCGTGGCAATCACGGGCTCCAACGGCAAGAGCACGGTTACGACGCTTGTGTCGCTGATGTGTTCGGCGGCCGGGAAGAAGGTGCTGTCCGGCGCGAACCTGGGCCGTCCGGCGCTGGATCTTCTGGCAGACGAGACGCCGGATCTTTATGTGCTGGAGCTGTCGAGCTTCCAGTTGATCCGCACCAAGGATTTGCCGGCAAAAGTAGCTGTTCTGTTGAACATCACCGCTGATCATCTCGACTGGCATGGCAGTGAAGCGGAATATCGTGCGGCGAAGCACCGCATATTCCGCCAGGCGAAGTCGGCCGTTTTCAACCGCGCGCAGCCGGACGCTGAAAGTCACGTCCCGGATCCGGTGCCGCGGGTGAGTTTCGGCCTCGATGAACCGCAGGCCGGCAACTATGGCCTCGTTGCCGAAGAGGGCGAGCAGTTCCTGGCGCGAGGGGCGCAGTTGCTTCTCTCCACGTCCGACATGGTGCTGGTCGGTGCCCATAACTACGCCAATGCGCTTGCGGCAGTGGCCGTCGGGCACCTTATCGGGCTGCAGAACTCACCGATGCTGCAAGTCCTGACCGAATTCCCGGGCCTGCCCCACCGTATGCAATTTGTCGCGAATGTAGCAGGGGTGCAGTTCATCAACGACTCCAAGGCCACGAACGTGGGCGCGGCGATAGCCTCCGTCAAATCCGTCGCCGGTCCGGTGATACTGATCGCCGGTGGTGACGGGAAAGGAGGCGATTTTCAGGAGCTTGCGCAGGCGGTTGCGGAAGATTTGCGCGCTGCGGTGTTGTTGGGCCGCGATGGCCCGAGAATCGCCGCGGCCTTCAAGGGGCTCGTTCCCGTTTACCAGGCGGCCGACATGAAGACTGCGGTCAGTGTTGCCGCAAGCATCGCCGAAGAAGCCGACACCGTCCTGCTTGCGCCAGCTTGCGCCAGCTTCGACCAGTATGCCAACTACGCGGAGCGGGGCAGTGACTTCTGCGGCGCCGTAGAGGCCATCGCGGGATGAGCGTCCAGAGCGCCACAATGCCTTTCCCGGCACGGCTGAAGACGCCGTTCAGGATAGACCCGGTGCTGATGTCGATGACAACGGCGCTCACGCTGGGGGGGCTGGTCATACTGGCATCAGCGTCCGTATCGATTTCCGACAACGCCGTGGGCGAGCCGTTTTACTACGTCAAGCGCCAGGCAATAGCGGCGATCATCGGCGGCGCGTTCGCTTATGCCTGCCTGTTCATACCGATGCATGTGTGGCAAAAACTCGGGCCGCTGATGTTGCTGGCAGCGCTTGCGCTGCTCGTCGTCGTGCTTCTTCCCGGTTTCGGGTACACCGTGAAC
>JBBDSK010000246.1:0-18182 GCA_040904985.1 Woeseia sp.
CTTTGCTTTGCCCTTTCGACTCTGCAGAAGTCCAGGATGGACTTGTGCAGAGATTTCCTAGTGGCCGCCGGTACGCTTATTGCAGTCAGGTCTGCTCCCCGGTGAGCCCGTCTTATTCAGGAGCAGTCATGGCGATCAATCTTTTTGATACGAAAGGTACCCCGCTCGATCAGCAAAAGTTCACCTGGAGGGAGATGGTTCCGAAACCGATCAGCAAGCTGGACGACGATGCCTTTACGCGAGTTCGCGTGATTCTGATGAACGGGATCGAACAGCAGGCGAACCGATTTCAGCATTTCTGTTCGCAAACGAACGGCGAGCTACGGGAAGCACTCGCGCTTGTGCGCCGCAGCGAGCACCATCAGCAGACGATGGTGAACTGGCTTTTGTCGGGCGACCATTCGCCGCTGGATACGACTATCGCTTTCGAGCAGGTGGCAATAGAAGTAACGGCCGCAATCGCGCAGCAAGAGCCGGACGAATATTTGTCGCAGGTGTACCGTTTCGGTTTGCTTGAAGACTTTGACCACATGTACCGCTACTCGGCGCTGATGGACCGGGTAGAAGGCAAGGATGCGAATAACATATTGCAGAGCTATACCGACATAATCCCCGGCCGGCCGACCTCCGTCGAACACCGTCACCCGGTCGACGACTTGCGCGATCATTATGACCGGGCAACCGCACAACCGATCAGCAAGATGAACGCGTTGACGATTATGTCGGGGGAGTATCAGACGCGCGACTATTACATGACAATAGGCCCGACATTTTCCGATCCAGTGGCACGACAGCTTTATGCGGAGATCGCCTCGATCGAGGAGCAGCACGTCACGCAGTACGGCTCCATCATCGATCCTGATGAGACACTGCTGGAAAAATGGATGCTCCACGAAGCTAACGAGGCGTACAACTATTACAGTTGCATGGAATCGGAGAGCAATCCCCGCATCAAGGCAATCTGGGAGCGGTTCCTGAACTACGAGCTGGGTCATTTGCACCTGGTCAAGGAGTTGTTCAAGAAGCATGAAAACCGTGACCCCGCCGAAATACTTCCAAAAACCCTTCCTGAACCGATTGCTTATCAGAGTCAGCGGGAGTTCGTCCGCACGACACTGGAACAGGAACTGAATCTGAGCGCTGCGGGGCCGGAGTTCGTCGACAACTCCAGGGAAACAAAGGCGACCAGAGCGTATCGCGAACATCTGAATTCCGAAGGATCGCCGTCCGATTCGGTAGCAGCCGGTTACAGGTGGCAGCCGGGAACCGAGCTTGGCGGAGACGGCGAAGCGCGGGCAGCGTGACGGCGCGAACAGCAGCAAGGAGAGTCGTGGTGGAAAAGACAGCACAAATGGGAAAAAACCGTACCGGGATGGACATGTCGCCAATGCATAGCAAGGCAATGATCAGCGGTACACAGCAATACCAAAGCGTGAGCGATGCAGACAGGCAAAGCATGGCGCTTATCGGCAAGGAGTATATAAGGGAGGCGGACCCTCTGGGTTCCGTTCCCGTACCCGGCACTCTTCGCGGCGCTTTAAAGTCGGGTATGGAAAAGCTGACCGGGCACAATCCGGAGGTGTTCCTCAACAAGCTTGGGGAAAGACTTGCTTATGAACGAACCGGCGTTCGCTTGTACGAAAGTGTTATTACGAAGTGTGAAGCGGCCGATGAGATGCACTCTGCCGGGCCAGTGGCGGTGGATGAGCTGCGGCGAATCCGCAACGATGAGGCAAACCATTTCCGCATGTTGAAGGAGGCCATGGAGTCGATGGGGGCGGATCCGACAGCGCAGACGCCGGATGCGGATGTCAGTGGGGTTGCGGCGATGGGTATTCAGCACGTGCTCAACGATCCTCGTACCTCGATGGCACAAAGCCTGGAAATGCTGCTGACTTTGGAGCTGACGGATAACGCTGCGTGGGAAATGCTGATCAAGCTGGCGGAGGACCTCGGGCTGGATGAACTTGCAGACCGGTTTCAGGAGGCTTTGGCTCAGGAAGAGGAGCATTTGCAAATCGTGCGTTCATGGTACGAAACGATGGTAATGTCGGAAGCCGGTAAATCGTCCGCTGCTGCAAGGCACTAACTTAACCAGCGGAGCTTGCCTGCAGGCTGAACGCGGCGAGAAGTCGCAGGGTCTCTGGGGAGGATGACGGCGCAAAGGCCGATGGGTTAGCATCCTGCCCATGCGGCGCGCTTTCACTTTGCTCCGATCGCTGGGGGGGCTTATCGTACTTGCCCTGCTCGGTTCCTGTTCCGGGGAGCTATCGGGGGAGCGGCCCTACGTACTTAGCACCGCTACGGTCGGCGGCACCTACTACCCTGTCGGTGTCGCATTGGCGACCATCACCCGCTCCCGGCTGCATCGGGAGCACGGCATTTCCCTTACGGCCATAAGTTCGGCCGGCTCGCTCGAGAATATCAAGCTGATGCGGGACAACCAGGCCCAGTTCGCATTGCTGCAGGGCGTTTTTGCAGCCTGGGCCTGGCGCGGAGAGGGCCCGGTGAGCAGCCGGCAGCCGTATCTCAGAAGCATCAGCGCCATGTGGCAGAATGTGGAGCACTTCGTTTTGCTTTCCGAGTTCGTGCAACACGGCACGCTGATGGATCTTGCAGCACTGGACGGGCAGCGCTTCGTGCTGGGTGAAAGAAATTCCGGGGCCGTGCATACCGGTGCGTATATCTTGAACAGCCTCGGCATAAATTTCGAACGCCGGCTCGATCTGGCGTACATGGGCTACGGTGCCACGGCCGACGCTATTCAGGATGGCAACATCGTCGGCATGAATATCCCGGCAGGTGTTCCGGTAAGCGCCATTACCCGGGCGTTTGCCACCCTCGGCGAGCGCATGCAAGTGCTGGACGTCAGCGCGGAGGAACTGGCAAGCATCAACGATCGCTACCCGCTTTGGGATTTTTATAATATACCGGCAGGAGCGTATCCGAATCAGCTCTCGCCGATTCGCTCAATTGCTCATCCGAACGTGCTGGCCGTACGCGCGGACGTGCCGGAGGAGGCCGTGTACCAGATTACGCGCGCGCTCTGGGAAAATCTGTCAGTACTGCAGGATATCCATCGGGCCACCAGAGACATGAAACCGGGGCTGGCGCTAAAGGGGCTAGGCGCTCCGCTGCATCCCGGGGCGGCGCGGTACTACCGCGAACAGGGTCTGGAGATACCCGATCACCTGGCGCCGCCATGAACGGCCGCTTCATTCGCTGGCTGGCGTTCCTTTTTGGCCTGTTCCACATATACACCAACGTCTTCGCATCGCTTTCGGAGCTGTGGTTTGCGGCCGTCCATTTCGGCGGGTTCGGCGCACTGTGCGCGCTGTCCTTTCACAAGCCGGCAGACTACGAGCCCGGCCGTAGGGTTGCGAACAGCTTCAGGGTGCTGCTCGCGCTGTCAGCGGTATCGGTTGCCGCCTACCTGATCCTTTTTGAAAACGCTCTTTACGCACGCGAAACCGATTTTATTGCCTCAGATTACGTTTTTTCCGCGCTCGCCGTGCTGCTGGCTATGGAATTTACCCGTCGCACAAGCGGCTGGTTCATGCCCCTTCTAATCGCGCTGAGTCTGTCCTACATGCTGTTCCTCGGCCGCTACGTGTCCGGCGTTTTTGCCTTTCCGGGCCTCAGCCTCGAGACGGTTCTTTTCCGAAGCTATTTCAGCAGCACGGGCATGTTCGGATTTATAGCGAACATTTCCGCGACCTATATCTTCATGTTTATCCTGTTCGGCTCTTTTCTGCTGAAATCGGGAGCCGGGGACTTCATAGTCAAAGTCGCTTATAGCGTGGCAGGCCGGTACACGGGGGGTGCTGGCCTCGTGGCCATAACCGGCTCGGGCATGATGGGATCCGTGACCGGCTCCGCCGTTGCCAACACCGTTTCGACAGGTGTCATCACCATACCCCTGATGACACGGGCAGGCTTTCGCCCGCAGTTTTCGGCCGCCGTGGAAGCGGCAGCCTCTACCGGCGGCCAGCTCATGCCGCCGGTGATGGGAGCAGGGGCTTTTGTCATCGCCAGTTATACCCAGCTGCCCTACGCGCAAATCATTGCCGTGTCGGTACTGCCGGCGATTCTCTATTTTCTTACAGTGGCTTTCTTCGTTCGTGGTGAGGCCAGGCGCCTCCAACTGCGCCGGGTGCATGACCACGGCGATTCAGGAATCGGAGCGGTTCTGCGCGGCGGCTGGCAATTCCTGGTGCCACTCGCAGTTCTGGTCGGACTGTTGTCGGTCGGATACACCCCGATAAGATCCGTGACCTTTGCGATTCTCACGCTTATCGCGGCATCCTGGCTATCGGCCGCCCCGATGACCGCACGACGCTCATTTGACGCCGTAGTAGAGGCAATGCGTACCATGGCGGGTACCGCGGTATTGCTGGTCGCCGTTGGACTCGTGATCAACGTTGTGACGACCACCGGCCTCGGCAATGCATTTTCCCTCATGATTGTGGAGTGGGCTGACGGCAACCTCATTGCCACTCTGGCGTTGATTGCACTCGCTTCTCTCATCCTGGGCATGGGACTTCCGGTTACCGCGGCCTACGTCGTCCTGGCAACGCTGGCAGCGCCGATGCTATTCGATCTCATCAGCCGCGATGCGATGCTGGAGGTGATGCGATCCACGGACCTTTCAACGAGCGTACAGGCAACGATTGAATTGTTTGGCGGAGATCCGAAAGTGGCTCTACAGGAAATGCCACTCGAGATGAAACAGATACTGCGCCAGGAATTGCTGGACCCGCTGCTTCTGACCGGAATGCTTCTGAGTTCGCACCTCGTTATTTTCTGGTTCTCACAGGACAGCAACGTGACGCCTCCGGTTTGTCTCGCAGCCTTCGCCGCCGCCGGGATTGCCGGAAGCAGGCCGATGGCTACCGGGCTCACCACCTGGAAGCTTGCCAAGGGGCTCTACCTGGTACCGCTACTGTTTGTTTACACGCCCTTGATTTCCGGAAGCTGGGCGCAGCGAATAGAGATTTTTTTCTGGGCGACGCTGGCCCTTTACGCGCTGTGCGCTGTTCTTCAATGGTATCTGAAACGGCGTCTAAACGCGGTGACGGCAGCACTGTTGCTGCTGAGCGCCGCGGTTATGCTATGGCAGCCTTTCGGTCTGTGGGTGCAGCTGGCCGGTGCCGGGCTCTTGCTCGCGGTCGTTGGATGGCAAAGGTATTCGCCGGCGCCACTGAAGGAGGGGAGGAACGAGAACGATGGACCAGCCGCGATCGACGTGGGGTCATGAAAACCTGTGGGCAACGCTCGCCAGCATGGGCGAAGCTGTAATCACCACCGACAGGGCGGGCTGCATAAAGTATATGAACGCCGTGGCGGAGGCGCTTACCGGCTGGACGTTATACGAGGCTGCAGGGCGGCCAATCGATGCGGTGTTCGAGACCCTTTGCGACCAATCGCGTGAGCCGCTCGAAAACCCGGTTGCGAAGGTGCTCCGCACCACGGAAGCGAGCTCATCACGAAACGCCGTACTGGTGGCAAAGACCCGCAAGGAGAGCTTCGTCGACGCGGCCGCGGCATTCAGCCGCGACAGAAGCGGCGATCTCAACGGCTGTATTCTCGTCTTTCGCGATGTTTCAGACCGCAGGCGCGTCGAACTGGCGCTACGCCGGAGCGAGCAGCTTTATCGCAGCTTGGTGGACAGCCAGGCGGAAATGCTCTGCCGCTTTCGCCGGGACGGAACGATTATCTTTGCCAACAGCGCCTACGCGACCGCACAGGGGACGGCGCCAGACGAGCTGATCGGTAGAAATCTCTGGAGCTTTTTACCGGAGGCCGAGCGACCGCGGGTAGAGTCGCTTCTGGACGAGCTGACGCCGGAGGCGCCCGAAATATCAATCGAAAACCGGTTGGATACGGTCGGTGGCGAGCGCTGGACGCTGTGGACCAATCGTGCACTGGCCTTCGATGAGAAGGGCCGTATGGTCGAAGCCCAATCGGCTGGAATCGACATTACGCAGCGAAAAAACATAGAACGTGCCTTGCAAGAGGCGGACCGCCGCAAAGACGAATTTCTTGCAACCCTGGCGCACGAACTGCGCGACCCGCTGGCGCCGATCGGAAATTCACTACAGATCCTGAAGCAAGCCGGAGATGATTCAGAGCTGGCAGAAAAGGCACAGCACGCGATAGGGCGGCAGATTTCGCATCTGGTACGTCTGGTAGACGATCTCCTTGACGTCAGCAGGATCACCCGTGACAAGCTGGAGCTCCGCCGGTCACGGGTAGAATTGGGCGTCGTTGTGAGGCAGTCAGTGGATACCTGCGAAGCGGCTGCCAGAGAGAACGGACTGACGATCGAGATGCGTTTACCCCGGGCGCCTGTTTACCTCAACGCAGACCCTGTCCGGCTCGCGCAGATATTCAACAATTTACTTAACAATGCCTGCAAGTACACGCCGCGAGGCGGCTACATCCAGGTGACCGCAAAGCAGCTGGACGGCGACGCCGTTATATCCGTGAAGGACAGTGGCATGGGAGTGCCAGGCGACAGGCTGGAATCGATTTTTGAAATGTTCAAGCAGGTCCCGCAGCGGGCAGGTCAACCGACGGGCGGGCTCGGCATTGGTCTCACACTGGTGAAGCGGCTGGTCGAACTGCACGAGGGCAGCATTACGGCAACGAGTCCGGGTATCGGCAAGGGCAGCGAATTCCTCGTGCGACTTCCCGTCATCATCGACGATCAAAGGCGCCGGCCGAAAGCAGCAACAGCATTGCCGGACCGCCGTGGACAATCGCTGCGCATTCTCGTGGTCGATGACAACAGGGACAGCGCGGATTCTCTTGCCGCACTGTTGCAGTTGAATGGTCACGAGACCCACGTGGCTTATGACGGTCTTGCCGCTGTGAGGGAGGCGCGGGTTCTTGGGCCGCAGGTGGTGCTGCTGGATCGCGGTTTGCCGCTGCTCGACGGAGCGGCCGCCTGTCGCCGCATCCGCGAGGCTCCCTGGGGAAAAGGCATTGTGATGGTCGCGGTAACCGGCTGGGGTCAGGAAGAAGACCGCCGCAAATCAGAAGAGGCAGGTTTCGACCACCATCTGATCAAGCCCGTAAATCTCGAGAAACTGAAGGAGCTTCTTGCGGCGGTCGGTTCCCGAGACACCGGCTGACCAAGGCTGCGGTCGCGGCGCTCACTCGCGGATGAGCGCGAGCTGCGTTGCTTCCGGCGGCTCCCGGGAGAGCGTTTGCCGCGTTGCGACCGTGCGGCTCCGTTTGCCGGAGGCGAGACCGGGCGCCGGGGGAAGTGAGGTCAGATCAGCGCCTGGCTGGAAACCTTGCGCACCGTGTTGTCGTCGCAAATGTACGTGGCCGTTACTTTCCCTTCCTGGGTCGACTCCAGATGAATGTCGAACCGCCACAACGTGTGCAGATGCTTCAATACGGCCTTTGCGTCATCCGGGTCGAGCGGAATGCGGTCGCGCTGAACGTGTCGAAGCGTGATCGACCGATTCCCGCGGAGGTCAACCTCGTACACCTGTATGTTCGGTTCCTGCTTGCTTAAATTGTACTGGTCGGAAAGTTCCTCCCGGATGCGGTTGTAACCCTGGTCATCGTGAATGGCGCTTACTTCAATCTCCTTTTCCCGATCATCGTCAAGAATGCTGAACAGCTTCAGGTCGCGAATCACTTTTGGCGACAGGTACTGCAGAATGAAGCTTTCATCTTTGAAATTCTGCATTCCGCGATGGACCTCTTCCAGCCAGTCCTTACCGGCCAGTTGCGGAAGGTAGGCGCGATCTTCAGCGGTGGGGGATTCACAAACTCTTCGGAGATCGGAAAACATGGCGTAACCCAGGGTGTAGGGATTCAAGCCGCTGAAATACGGCGATGAGAAATCCGGCTGATAGGTGACGCTGGTATGGGATTGCAGAATCTCAAGCATGAAACCGTCGCTGACGAGACCTTCGTCGTATAGTGCGTTGAGCAGATTGTAGTGCCAAAAAGTGGCCCATCCTTCGTTCATGACCTTGGTCTGGCGCTGCGGATAGAAATACTGCGCGATTTTGCGCACGATACGGACGATTTCCCGCTCCCAAGGCTCCAGCAGCGGTGCGTTCTTCTCGATGAAATAGAGCAGGTTCTCCTGCGGCTCTTTCGGGAATCGCGGCCAACGTTGGTCTTTTGGTGCCGCTTTTTTTGGCACCGTGCGCCAAAGGTCGTTCACGTGTTGCTGCAAAAACTCTTCCCTTTGGATTTGCCGCTGCCGTTCATCCTCGGCCGAGATAGAGCGCGGCCGGCGGAACCGGTCGACGCCGTAATTCATTAGTGCATGACAGGAGTCCAGCAACGACTCTGTCGCATCGAGTCCGTAACGCTCCTCGCACTCCGCAATGTAATTTCTTGCAAATAGCAGGTAGTTGACGATTGCGCTCGCGTCCGTCCACGTCCTGAACAGGTAGTTGCCTTTGAAGAAAGAATTGTGTCCGTAGCAGGCGTGGGCGATCACCAGCGCCTGCATTGCAAGCGTGTTCTCTTCCATCAGGTACGCGATGCAGGGGTTCGAATTGATTACCAGCTCGTAAGCGAGGCCCATGTGGCCGCGACGGTATTTTTGCTCGGTGCTCAGGAATTGCTTTCCCAGGGACCAGTGATGATAGCCGAGCGGCATGCCGATAGACGAGTATCTATCCATCATCTGCTCGGCGGTGATGATCTCGATCTGATTAGGGTAGGTATCCAGCTGGAAGCGCTTCGCGACCCGCCCGATTTCCCGCTCGAACGTCTCAAGCGTCTCGAAGGTCCAGTCGGAGCTTTCGGCAAGAAGCGGCCGTTCGATCATGAGGCCTTCTTCTTGAACAGCTCATGGAAGACAGGATAGATCTCCGAGGCGTCTGCTACCTTCTTCATTGCGAAGCACTCCGGATTACTTTCCAGGACTTCCTCATAGGCATGCCACAAGGCCTGCTCGTCGTATTCTGAAATCTCGACATAAGCGAAGTACTGCACAAGCGGGAGGATGCTGTTGACCAGAAGATCCCGGGCGATCGGCGAGTCGTCCTGCCAGTTTTCGCCATCGGAAGCCTGTGCTGCGTATATATTCCAGTCGGCGGTGGGATAGCGGTCGCGGATGATATCCCGCATGAGCTTCAGCACGCTTGAAACCACCGTACCACCAGTTTCCCTGGAGTAAAAAAACTCGTCTTCGTCCACTTCGCTCGCGATCGTGTGGTGACGCAGAAAGACGATATCGATTTTCTTGTATGTCTGTTTGAGGAACAGATGCAGGAGGATGAAAAACCGTTTTGCCAGGTCCTTTATTTCCTGAGTCATCGACCCGGAGACGTCCATCAGGCAAAACATGACGGCGTTACTCGTCGGCAGTGGTTGCTCGATGAGGTTGTTGTACTTGAGATCGAAATCGTCCAGAAACGGGACGTGGTTCCGGCGTCGTTCAAGCCGGTCCAGCTCGAGCTGAATTTCGCGCATGCGCTCATCCGAGCCGGCGCGTTCCTCGAGCGTCTCCAGTTCCTGTCGAAGCTCCGCAATCTGGCGCCGAATTGCGCCGGTCAAGGCAATACGGCGCGCCTGTGCACTGCGCAGCGACTGAACGATGTTCAGGCGCGCCGGTATGCCGACGTTGGTGTAGCCGCCTTTCTGGTAGCGAAACGTCTCCGTTTCCTTGAGCTGCGTTTTAATGAGATTCGGCAGCTCGAGATCTTCGAACATGAAATCGAGAAATTCCTGGCGTGACAGTTCAAAGACGAAGTCGTCCATGCCTTCGCCGGTGTTGCTTGCCTTGCCCCCGGAGCCGCCACCGCCGGCAGGCCGCTTGATCCTGTCGCCGGTCACAAACTCTTTGTTCCCTGGAAGGATGCGCTGCTGGCGCCCGCCCGCGCCGTGCCGGAACGTAGGTTCGGAGATGTCCTTTTGCGGGATGCTGATTTCATCTCCGCGATCTGTATCCGTGATGCTGCGCCTGTTCACGGCATCAGCAACTGCTTCCTTGATGTGCTTGCGAAAGCGGCGCACGAATCGCTGTCGATTAACGGCGCTCTTGTTGCGACTTTCCTGCCGCCGATCGATTATCAGAAACGCCATGGTGCGTTACCGCGACTTGCGGACGCGTAAATACCACTCAGACAGCAGCCTCACCTGTTTCTCAGTGTAACCGTGCTCCTTCATGCGGCGCACGAAGTCCCGGTGCTTCTTCTGGTCGTCCGCAGACGCCTTCGAGTTGAAGGAGATGACGGGTAGCAGATCCTCCGTATTCGAAAACATGTTCTTCTCGATCACCAGCTTGAGCTTTTCGTAGCTGGTCCAGGATGGGTTCCTGCCGTGGTTAGCGGCGCGCGCCCGCAGCACAAAATTTACCACTTCATGCCTGAAGTCCTTCGGATTGCTGATGCCCGCCGGCTTCTCGATTTTTTCCAGTTCGTCGTTGAGGGCGGCATGGTCCAGATTCTCGCCTGTTTCCGGGTTGCGGTAGTCCTGGTCCTGGATCCAGAGGTCGGCATAAGTGATGTACCTGTCGAAGACGTTCTGCCCGTACTGGGAATACGACTCCAGATACGCCGTCTGGATTTCCTTGCCGATGAACTCGATGTAACGCGGCGTCAGGAATTCCTTGATGAAATTCAGGTATCGGTCGCGAACATCCGGCGGAAATTGTTCGTTTTCTATCTGCTTCTCGAGTACATAGAGAAGGTGTACCGGGTTTGCTGCAATCTCTGAAGCGTCAAAATTGAAAACCTTCGAAAGGATTTTGAATGCGAAGCGCGTCGACAGTCCCTCCATGCCTTCGTCGACGCCTGCCGTATCGCGATACTCCTGAATCGACTTGGCCTTCGGGTCAGTATCTTTAAGGCTCTCACCGTCGTACACCCGCATCTTCGAATAAATACTCGAGTTTTCGGGTTCCACGAGACGCGTCAGTACAGTGAACTGCGCAAGCATGCGCAATGTGTCGGGCGCGCGGGGCGCCTGGCTCAACGAACTGTTTCGCAGAAGTTTTTCGTAAATCTCGACTTCCTCGCTCACTTGAAGGCAGTAAGGCACCTTCACGATATAGACGCGGTCAATAAATGCCTCGTTGTTCCTGTTGTTTTTGAAGGCCTGCCATTCGGCTTCGTTGGAGTGGGCGAGGATAATGCCTTCGAACGGGATAGAGCCGATGGATTCCGTGCCGTTGTAATTGGATTCCTGGGACGCGGTGAGGAGCGGGTGCAAGACCTTGATCGGCGCCTTGAACATCTCCACGAATTCCAGAATGCCCTGGTTGGCGCGGCACAATCCGCCCGAGAAGCTGTACGCGTCCGGATCGTTCTGCCGGAACTCTTCGAGGCGGCGAATATCGACCTTGCCCACCAGCGAGGAGATGTCCTGATTATTCTCGTCACCGGGTTCCGTCTTCGAAATAGCAATCTGGTTCAGAATGCTCGGGTGTTGTTTGACGACCCGAAAACGCGTGATGTCGCCATTGAACTCCTTGAGCCGTTTCGCGGCCCACGGGGACATGATCGTGCTGACGTAACGTTCGGGTATACCGTATTCCTCTCTGAGAATTTGTGCGTCCTCGGCCGGGTTGAACAAGCCCAGCGGGGACTCCTGCACCGGCGAACCCTTGAGCGAGTAAAGCGGGGTCTTCTCCATCAAAAGCTTCAGCTTTTCGGCAAGAGAGGATTTACCGCCACCGACAGGCCCGAGCAGATACAGTATCTGCTTCTTCTCCTCCAGCCCCTGCGCGGCATGCTTGAAGAATGACACGATTTGCTCGATGCATTCTTCCATGCCATAGAAGTCGCTGAACTCGGGATAGCGCTTGATGATCTTGTTGGAAAAAATCCTGCTAAGCCGGGGGTCTTTCGACGTATCTACAAGTTCCGGCTTACCGATGGCTATGAGCAGCCGTTCCGCAGCGGATGCGTAGGCCGTTCTGTCCGTCTTGCAAATATCCAAATATTCTTGAAGGCTATATTCTTCTTCTTGTGTATCTTCGTAACGCGTCTGATAGTCCGCGAAGATACTCATTCGACTTCTCCTGACTCTGTGTCTGTTAATGTTATGTGCTGAAAAATACTGCGTGAACGCTCGTGCTGAATGCCTCAGTGTCTGCTTAAGTCAGCCTCGATAATATCAACTTTAGAGAGCAATTCGTCCACGATGTTCCGGTATAAAAGAGTTGACAGACGGTCATTCTGCGCGTTTCGGCAGACGCCGCCGCAGGGACGTGAAGACGCCGGCTTTGACGCTGTTCAGCGACAGCGGGTTCCACTGGCGGGTTCGGCGGTGGCAGTACACCCGTGCCGTGGCGGTGGAATTGAAAAAATGGCAATAAAATTTGCCGGAGGGGTCTTGCCCCGGGGTTAGCAGGGCCCTGGGTGAGGCGATCCCGTCCTTGCCCGGCCATGAGGGAAGAGGGCGCAGCGGGCTTCATTGCTGCCGAAGCTATGCGACTGGTGCAGGCGTCGGACTGCCGGCGGCAAGCGCTGGGCCGGTGCTGCGCCAGGCGGCACCGCGCGGGCATTTCCGCGCAAACGCAGGCGATATTCGCGCCCATCGGCCTCTCGTCTTCGTCATTGTTCATGTCGCTGGGCCGGGCGCAGTTGTGATCGGTTACAGTTGAGGCTCACGTTTGTCGCTCGCCGGGCAGAGAATACTTGTGACCGCAGGACTTGCATTCCACCGTCAACTGCCGCCCTACGTCTTCGCCGACGTGACGGGACTGACCCTGGCGGCCCGCCGCCAGGGTGACGACATCAAAGATCCCGATCTGCTCCAGGGACCCGTCCCATGAGCGACGCCGACCGCCGCAAATGGGACCAGCGCTACCGCACGGGGGCCTATGGTGAACGCGATTACCCCACGCCGCTGCTGGCGGAATGGGCATCAGAACTGCCCCGGGGACGCGCTCTGGACGTTGCCTGTGGCGCGGGGCGTAACAGCCTCTGGCTTGCGGCGGCCGGATGGCAGGTGGATGCGGTGGACATCTCAGCGGCCGGGTTGCAGCGCGCGCGCCATACCGCTGAATTGCGCAACCTCGAGGTCAGCTGGACAGAAGCGGATCTCGAGGAGGATTCCGGGCGGGTCCTGCGAGGATCCTACGATCTGATCGTGGTCGTTCGCTACGTCATGGGGGCCCTTTTGCCGCATCTGATCGAAAGTCTGGCACCCGGCGGAATTTTGCTTTGCGAACAGCACGTCGATGCCGGGGAAGATGTCATCGGCCCGAAAAATCCCGCTTTTCGATTTCGTCACAACGAGTTGCTGCGCGAAGTAATGCGCTGCGCCGCGCCCGGTGACCGGGTTCTTTTCTACCGAGAGGGCAGGGCGGCGGATCCCGATGGGCGGCCGGCCGCGCTGGCGCAGATCGTCATGCGCAGGAACGGTAGCGGGTAGAAGAGCAGAGAGTTGCAACTGGAGCAGGGGATGGGCGGTCGGACATCGGCCCGCAGCGACGCGATCGTATACGGGACGGCCGTGCTCGCGGGCGCGGCGCTCGTTTTCCAGATCCAGCCATTGTCCGGCAAGCTGCTGCTGCCGGCCTACGGCGGCGGCGCATCCGTCTGGACGACCTGCATGTTCTATTTCCAGACGATGCTGCTCGCTGGTTACAGCTATGCACACTTTATAACGACGCGCCTGGGCCCGGGACAGCAGGCCATGACCCACGCCGCCCTGCTGCTTCTGTCCCTTGTTTTCCTGCCTGTAGCTGTTGCTCCGGAAATGCCGCAAGCGTCGGTGGAGGAGCCTGGCACCCTCATATTCTCGGTACTCCTGCTGGCCACCGGGTTTCCGTTCGTGCTGCTGGCAAGTACCGCGCCGCTGGTCCAGCGCTGGTCGTCACTGACGCGTCCTCAGCGTCCGCCGTACCGCCTGTATGCCGTATCCAACGCGGGAGCGCTGCTGGCCCTTCTAAGCTATCCCTTCCTGGTCGAGCCGAATCTGAGCCTGCAGGCGCAGACCGTGCTGTGGTCCGTGGGCTATGCGGCCTTCCTGATCGTGTCCCTGGCGGCTTGCCGGCTGTTGTGGCGCCGCCGCCGTGCGGCAAGTGTGCAAGCCGCGGCGCGCGCCTCCGGCGATGCCGTGACGAGCGGCAGCCGGCCGGCTGGTACGGGAGTTGGCACGAGGTCTTGCTACGGGAGGGCCGATCGGGCCCTTACGGTGCTGCTGTCGGCCTGTGGCGTCGTCGCGCTGCTGGCGATCACGAACCAGGTTACGCAGAACGTCGCGCCGATCCCGTTCCTCTGGACGCTGCCGCTGGTCACCTACCTTCTGACCTACATTCTGTGTTTCAGCGGCGAGCGCTGGTACGACCGTGCGATCTGGGGCTCTCTTTTTATCGTTGCCGCCAGCACACTTCTTATACTCGATTTCTTCGGGACGCTGTTCGCCATCGTACCCGTGGTCGCTGCCTATCTGCTGGTGCTTGTCTGTACCTGCATGGTATGCCATGGCGAGCTGTACAGGGTGCGTCCGGGACCGCGACGGCTCACCAGCTATTACCTGCTCATTGCGCTCGGCGGGGCCCTGGGAGGCGCATTCGTTTCCATTATCGCGCCGATGGTTTTCAACTGGTACTGGGATGCCCTCGCCGGGATCTACCTGGTTTACCTGTTGCTGGGCATTGCCGTTTTTCGCGAGGCCCGCGGCAGGCGCAGGTCCCGGAGGGCGACGGAATTGCCGGCCCTTGTCGAGCGTTGGAGCATGCGGCTTTTCACAGCTGGCTGGGCGGCAGGTGCCATTCTGTTTCCTGTTGTTGCGATTCTGCTCGGTTCACTGCGAATTGACTACGACGTGGTGAGCGCCCGCAATTTTTACGGGGTCCTGAACGTGAGAGACGAACTGAACGAAGGCCTTGCCCGCAGGATTCTTATCGACGGGACGACGGTGCACGGCTTCCAGTTGCTCGAGGATTCGAGAAAGGCTGCACCCACGAGTTATTACGCTGCCGACACGGGTATTGGGCTGCTATTGCAGAACATGGCCGGGGACCGGGTCGGCCTGCGCGTCGGGGTCGTGGGCCTGGGGGCCGGCACGCTCGCGGCATACGGGCAACCCGGGGACCGGTTTCGCTTCTATGAACTCAATCCAGCCGTCATCGATGCCGCAAAACAGCACTTTTCCTTCCTGCGGGACTCTGCCGCGACCGTGGAAATTGTGCCGGGCGACGCCCGCCTATCGATGACGCGGGAGCTGGCGGATTTTGGCGGGCTCAACTATGACCTTCTTGTGGTGGACGCCTTCAATAGCGACGCAATCCCGGTGCATCTTCTTACTCTCGAAGCGATGCACCTGTACCTGTCACACCTGAAGCCGGGCGGGGTACTGGCGTTTCATCTCACGAACAATTACCTGGACCTGGCGCCGGTCATCGCGCGGTCGGGAGCGCGTTTTGGCAAGGAGGCGTCGCTGGTTACGACTCCGGAATCGCGGACGAGTTCGGCCGCGGACTGGGTACTGCTCGCTGACGAGGACGACGCCATCGCAAGCCATATCGGTGAGAGCGTATCCCTGACGCCAGTGCCGCCCGACGCGGAACGCATCTGGACCGACGACTACAGCGACCTGCTGGGCAGCCTAAGGCACTGGTGACCCCGCTCGTCCGCCCGCCCCCGCGCTGAAAATTCTGCGCCGGGGAGATGCATCGGTTATAGTTTTCAGGCGATAACTCGACGCCCGCAGACCATCATCTGCAGGAGGGATCGCCATGGCCAAGCTTCGTACCTGGGCGTTGCTGATTTTCGGCGCGCTCGCGGTCGCTTACATCGCCGTTTTTTCACCCACCGTGACGAGTCAGGCGGACCCTCCGCCAGGCGTTGAAAGCGTTGGCAGCACAAGCGGTTACATGCCGGTCGCTCTTGAGCGTTCGTTCAAGGACGAGGAAGGGACTGAGCCTCCTCGATCGGGGAAGTAATTGCATGCCATCAGTGACTCAATTCCGGGACACCGATAGCTACGGCAGCAGGAGGCCGCCTGCAGGAATCGGTGTTTGCCCGCGAACTCCTGCGAGGTTCAGCTGGAGGTAAAGCGTGCCCGGAAGCGCTGGAGAATGTCCAGCAGCTCCTGCGGTAACAGGCGCGTTACCTGTTGCTGCACGTCCGCAGGAACTTCGCCGTACCAGGCTTCGGCGACGCCGCCGGCAATGCAGGCAAGCGTGTCGCTATCGCCGCCCAGAGAGACTGCGTTGCGTACTGCATCTTCCCAAGACGTGGAATCGAGAAAAGCGATAATCGCTTCCGGTACGCTGCCCTGGCAGGACACATCAAAGGAATAGCCGGGGCGGATACTCTCTATGCTGCGCTCGAGATCATAGTTGAAGGTTTTGCCGATTTCGTGGCGAATTGCTTCCTTGCTCGCAGTTTGCCTGCCGAGAAAGATGGCAAGCGCCGTCGCCTGGGCGCCCTTTATGCCTTCGGGATGATTGTGCGTCATTGCAGCACTTGCAGCGGCTTCCCTCAGAACATCCTCCCTGTCATCGAAGGCGAAACCGATTGCGCTGACGCGCATTGCCGACCCGTTTCCCCAGCTGTTGTAAGGTTCGGCATTGTCCAAAAAAAAAGCCACTGGACGAATGTGCCGCCGTACCCGGCCTGGGGATAGCGACGCCCGATCTCCCGGATCGAGGAGCGGTAACTTCGGCCCTCGAGCAGGGCATGCGCGACCGCCAGCGTCAGAACGGTATCGTCGGACGGAAAGGCTTTAGACTTGAAAGCGGCATGCTCGTATACAGAGCCGATGATATCGCCTGCGATCGCGCCAATCATGGCGATAGGCTGCCAGGCGGCACGATGTGGCATCGGCAAAGGTCGCGTTTCCTGCCTTGCATTGTCCATACAATATCGAAGGCGAAAATCTCTGACAACAATCCGGGTCATAGTCCGATTTTGAAGGCGGAGAGGTAGTCTCTCGATGAAGGCTGGCAGGCATACCGGGATTGCAGGGAGCCTTGGCGGGCTGGCCGAAAGCCGCAGGCTCCGTTTGTCAACGGCGGAAGGGTAGGCATCATGATCGAGAAGCAAAGACCTCTGCAACAGGATATCGATAACGAACGTCAGGCACTTCTGGACCGCATGCAGGGCTGGCTGGAAATGCCGATGCTCGTTCTGGCATTCATCTGGCTGGCGCTCTTTGTCGTTGAAGTGACATGGGGGCTCAATCCCCTGCTAGAGATAGCGGGTTATTTGGTTTGGGTTCTTTTTATCATCGAGTTTGTCCTTGGCTTCCTGCTCGCTCCTCGAAAGCTGGTATATCTGAGAGGCAACTGGCTGAAGGCGATTGCCTTGCTGGCGCCAGCGCTGCGAATATTTCGCGCCCTGAGAGTGTTACGTTTGCTCCGCTTCTCGCGTGCGGCCGGTTTGACGCGCGGACTCCGACTGTTGCGGGTGCTCAGTTCGCTAAACCGCGGCATGGCCGCCTTGTCCGCCAGCATGAGCCGGCGCGGGTTTGGCTACGTGGTTGTGCTGACGCTAATCGTGATTGCGGTCGGCGCGGCGGGCATGTATGCATTCGAAAGTACTACGCCGGATGGCCGAGGCCTGGAATCCTATGCCGATGCGCTGTGGTGGACGGCAATGATTATGACAACCCTCGCCTCGGACTATTGGCCGCAGACGGCGTCCGGTCGGATCCTGTGTTTCTTCCTCTCCCTGTACGCTTTCGGTGTGTTCGGGTACGTAACGGCGTCCCTGGCAAGCTTCTTTATCGGTAGCGATGCCGACACCGACGAAACAGAGCTTGCCAGTGCAAGATCTATTGTTGCACTGCGTAACGATATCGCGGCATTGCGCGACGAGATTCGCGTACTTAAAAAATAAGAGTCGCGGGAAAAAAGAATCGAGTGACGTATCTTTGCTAGAATACGTCGCATCGAGTAAAGTGGCCGCACGCAATATAGGGCACCTTACAGCTTGGGGGCGTGCGCACCGGACTTCGAGAATCATCGATCAGCAGCATTGGCTGTGTTGCATTCCCGCCAATTCATGACCTGCGGAAAAAGATCAGGGAAAACAGATCAGGAAAACAGATCAGGAAAACCGGATCAGAAGATACTCGATCATGAACTGGATCACGTACTGGATCACGTACTGGATCACGTACTCGATCAGGTGCGCAAACCGCTGTTCGTTCTTAACTTAGGTCTGCACGCTGGCGTGCTGCCAGCCAGGAGTCTGCGCGGTAGAAATAGCCGTAGCGAGAATGTGCCACAGTGAGTCCAT
>JBBDSK010000247.1:0-15918 GCA_040904985.1 Woeseia sp.
CAGCAGCAATTCAACGCATCGGATCGCAACCGCCGGCATCTTGCGCCGGCCCGATTCCCACTGGCTGAACGTCTCATAAGTCACGCCCATAGCGCGGCTCATCTGAACGGGGCCAAGGTCTAGCTCTTTCCGTGCTGCGGTCAGTTTCTTTGGCGTCATGCCGATATCAGCCTTTTTGGTGCCGGCTTGCTGGGCCTGGCAGTGTTTCGGCGCTGCAGGAGTCAACGCTGCACGATGTCCGCAACATCCATTTGACGCATTGCGGCGGGTTGAGAAACCCGCCGTACTTGCAACGTCCGATTTCTCGCAGCTCATCGTTCGAGAGCGCTGCAGCTGGCGCGGGCCGCAGAACCCATGCGCTTGATGCAATCATGACGTCTGCGACCTCAAGCTTGCCGATGCACCAGTCACACGCGAAGCTGCGAGCAAGGAGACCGCGGCAGCAGATGCCGATCTCCCGGCTAAAAAGGCACAATACTTGCAGGAAGATCGGGCATGCGAGCCGAGAAAGACATCGTTATCGTCACCGGTAGCAGCGGCTACATCGGTTCGGCAGTCGTTAAGGCACTGGCCGGCGGTTACCGGGTGCTGGGCCTGGACCGGGCGAAGATGCCGCACCCTCCGCAGGATGCCGAATCCGTTTGCCTCGACCTCACTGACATCGACAGTGTCCGCAGCGCGTTCGAGCAGGTAAAAGCGGCCCATGGCACGCGCATTGCTTCCGTCATTCATCTGGCGGCCTATTTCGACCTCACCGGAAAGCCGAGCCCGGCTTACGAAGCGGTTACGCTGGGCGGCACCAACAAGCTGCTCGAATGCCTGGCCGAATTCAAGGTCGAGCAGTTCATCTTCATCAGCACCATGCTCGTGCACGCAGCCGCCAGGCCCGGCGAACGGATAGACGAATCGACTCCCATCGATCCGAAGCTGCCGTACCGCGCCTCCAAAGCCCGCACGGAAAAGATGCTGCGAGAGAAAGCCCGCGATTTTCCGGTCGTGATCCTGCGGCCGGCCGGCGTTTATGACGAGGAGTGCCACTCCGCATTCCTCGCCAGCCAGATTGCGGGCATCTACGAACAGCGCCTTATCGCGCACTTCTATCCCGGCGACCTCGCCACCGGTCAGTCGTACCTGCATTTATCGGATCTTACGGAAGCGATTCGCGGCACGGTCGAAAATCGTTTCGCGCTACCGGATAACAGCGCCATGCTGCTGGGCGAAGAAGACGTGATGGGTTACGCAGAGCTGCAGCGTGAACTGGGACGGCTGATCCACGGCGAACCATGGAAGACGCTTCACGTGCCGGGGAAGCTGGCCCACGCAGGCACCTGGATACAGGTCGTGATTCTGCAGGAGGACCAGTTTCAGAAGCCGTGGATGGTGGACATTGCCAACGATCATTACGCGATCGATATCGGGCGGGCTCGCGAGCTGATCGGCTGGTCTCCGAGCCACTCGCTGCGCGGCTGCCTGCCGGCGATCGCCGAGAGGCTCAAACGCGATCCTTTTGCCTGGTACCGGGAAAACAAGCTGAATGCCGCGCGCGTAGCTCAGGACAAAGTGCGGGTCGCCGACAGCAAGGCGGAGAGTGCGGATTCCGGGGAAGTGCATGAAATGCACGAACACGAGAAGTCTATGACTCGCATGCACTTCCGGATGCTCTGGGTCCATTTCGCGACAATGATGCTGGGGCTCTGGCTCGCGGCCAGCCCGTTCGCGTTCGGCACTTTCGGACAGGAGCAGTTCTCCGATGCAGTGCTGCGCGTAACCGCCGAGCGCGGACTGTGGGAGCCGGAAGTCCGAAACTTCCTAACGGCGTGGAACAATCTGATCGTCGGCGTGCTGATCATGGTTTTCGCCGCGCTCTCGCTGTCGCGGCGCGGCGGCCTGGCTCAATGGGCTAATGCAACACTGGGCGTGTGGCTTCTGTTCGCGCCTGTCGTCTTGTGGACGCCGAGCGCCGCCGTTTATGCCAACGACACTCTGGTCGGCGCGTTTGTTATCGCCTTCACGATCCTGATTCCGATGATGCCCGGCATGAGCCACGAGGGCATGATGGATCCCTCCGAAGTACCTCCCGGCTGGACATACTCCCCGTCGACCTACCTGCAGCGCGTCCCGATCATCGCGCTCGGCATCGTCGGCGTCGTACTTGCCCGGATACTCGCTGCCTACCAGCTCGGGCACGTGAATTGGGTCTGGGAGCCTTTCTTTCCCGGCGACGGAACCCGCAACGGCTCCGAGTACATCATTACTTCCGAGGTGTCGAAAGCATGGCCGGTCGCCGACGGGGGGCTGGGCGCGATTACTTACATGTTCGAAGTGCTGATGGGCATTATGGGCGGGCGCAGCCGCTGGCGCACCATGCCCTGGATGGTGGTCCTGTTCGGGATCGCGGTTGTACCGTTGGGTGTCATCAGCATTTACTTCATCATCATTCAGCCAATCGTTATTGGCACTTATTGCACCTTATGCCTCATTACGGCGCTCGGAATGCTCATCATGATCCCCCTGTCGCTGGACGAAATCGTGGCCATGGGGCAATTCACAGTGGCCAATACGCGCCGGGGGCGCCCCTTCTGGCGCTCGTTTTTTCGCGGCGATGCCCTTCCCGGCGGAGCGAAAGACACGCGACCGGGTTTCGAGGATCCGATCCGGGAAGCATTTGCATCGGCGGTGCGCGGGGTGACGGTTCCCTGGACTCTTCTGGCGAGTAGCCTGATCGGCGTGTGGCTCATGTTCAGCCGCATGCTGTTCGATACCGCCGCGCCGCTGGCAGACAGCGATCACCTGGTCGGCGCGCTCGTCGTAACCGTTGCCGTAATCGCCATGGCGGAAGTCGCGCGGCCGCTGCGGTTCATGAACGTTCTGTTCGGCCTGTGGCTGATCGCTTCCCCATGGCTCATGGACGGCGGCCAGGCCGGCGGTTCCTTCTCCACAATGACATCGGGACTGTTGCTGATCGGGCTGAGCCTTCCCAGGGGCCGGCGCAGCGACGAGCACTACGGGCAGTGGGACCGCCTGATCGTCTGATTGGGCAGCCACCCACGTCTTTTTTGTCCCGTCCAGGGTTAGTTATCGTCACTGTCGAGCAATTTCCTTACCACGTCTGCGCTAACAGGCTTGATCACGTGCTCGTCGAAACCCGCGGCGCGGGACCGCCGCCGGTCCTCATCGCGCCCGTAACCGGTGAGGGCAATAAGCCTGCATTGCGCGGTCTCCGGTCGGCTGCGGAGTTTGCGGGCGACTTCATAGCCGTCCATGATCGGCAAACCGATGTCGAGCAGGACTACCTCCGGCCGGAAGGACGCTCCCAGCTCCAGTGCCTCCGGTCCGGTATTGGCAAGACGAACCTCATGATTCCATCCGCGGATCAGCATCGCCAGCGCCAGCGCGGCATCCTTGTTGTCGTCCACAATCAGTACTCGCCGAACGCCTGAGGCCGGCCCGGTAGTGCCGGGACTTTCGTCATCGGGCGAGGTTTTCGCAGAGCCGAGCCGCGAAAGTGCGGGCAGGCAGACGATGAACTCACTGCCCTGATCGGGGCCGCCGCTGCGAACCTCGACCTTTCCACCGTGCATTTGCACGAGGTTTTTCACCACGGTGAGCCCCAGGCCGAGCCCGCCCTGACTGCGCTCAAGCGACTTGTCCGCCTGAACGAACAATTCGAAGATCTTCGGCAGCAGAGCAGCACTGATGCCAACCCCGTTATCGCGTACATGCACGACCGCATTGTCGTCCACGAGCTCTGCATGCAAGCTGATCTGTCCGGCGGGTTGGCTGAATTTTGCAGCGTTTTCCAGCAGGTTGGCGAAAACCTGGGCGAGGCGTGTGGCATCCGCATACACACACAGAGAGTCTGGCGGCAAAGAAACCGACACCTCGTGGTTACGTTCGGCCATGAGCGGGTCGACCATCTCGAGAGCCCTCTCCAACGTCGAGCGCAGCGACACCCGCTCTCGGCTAAGTTCGATCCTTCCGCGCGTGATTCGGGATACGTCCAGCAGGTCGTCTATCAGTCGCGAAAGGTGTTGAATCTGGCGCTCCATCATGTCGCCGATTCTCTTGATGCTGACATCTGCCGTGCTGGTGGACCGCAGGAGGTGGCTTCCCGTGAGCAGCGGCGCCAGAGGGTTGCGCAGCTCGTGTGCCAGCATCCCGAGGAATTCGTCCTTGCGCCGATCAGCCAGCACCAGATTTTCAGCGCGCTCCCGTAGCTCTCTTTCCAGGGTCCTGCGTTGCGTCACGTCGTGGAAGACCAGGACCACGCCAATCATGCGCCCGTCTTCGCCCCTGATGGGAGCCGCCGAATCTTCGATCGGTGTTTCGGTCCCGTCCTTCCTCACCAGAATCGTGTGATTCGCCAGCCCTACGATGACTCCCCGCTGAACAACCTCCGCTACCGGATTAGTCACTTTCGCCCGGCTTTGTTCATTGATGATATGGAACACGTCCTCCAGCGGTTCTCCCACGGCCTTTGCAGCGTCAGAACCTGTCAGTCCGCAGGCTACGCTGTTCATGAACGTTATCCGCCCATCCATATCGGCCGCGATCACGGCATCTCCGATGCTCTCGAGGGTGACCCGCAGCCACTCGCGCTGCGCGGCAAGTGCCTGTTCTGCTCGACGGCGGCGGGACACTTCGACGGTCAGATCTTCGATGCGCCGGTTCAGTGTCATGAAGCGGGCCACAGCGGCCGATTTTCGGATCAGCCGTATCACAACCACGGCTGGCCGCTCTGCGGTTCCGGCCTGGAGTGCGGCACCTTCGCAGCGACACAACGTCCGCTCGCCGTTCTCACCGAGGAACGTCAGTGATCCGGGCAGCAGGTTGCTGCTGCGAGACCAGCTGCGCAGCAGGCGGGCGATGTCATCGGAGGCTTCTACCGCGACAGCGGCAATGTTTTTACCGGCCAGATAGGCTCCCGACAGCCCGGGCAGTTGCGCCACGCTCCGGTTTGCCGCGAGAACTGCACCGTCACCCCTGGCAAGAAGCATAGGCTCCGGCAACAGATCGGCGAACCGTCTGAACTCGTTAGTGGGGTCCAATTTATCCCTTGAAGTATTCGCGTCCTTTTAAGTCTTTCTCTTCTTCAGCAGGCGGCTTCAGGTAAACGACGACACGGCATCCGGATGCGCCCTCGGCGATCGTCTCCTCCAGGACCACCCTGGCATAGTTCAGATTGTCGGCCGCGATACTCCCGAAAACGTTGGAGGTCATCATGCAGAGTGCCGGGCGGCCGGCGACTTTGTCGCCAAACGGGCAAGCCCGGTTTCCCAGCACGATTTTTTCTTCATCCTCCTCGATGATGTAGAAGTCGCCCTGGATTCTGCGCTTGAGATCTACCAGCACTTCGCTCACCTGCTGGCGCGACAGCTGAGGAATTGCCAGGGCCGTTTTATAGTCCTTGTTGATCTGGTCGCCCACGCGCTGGCCCACGACACTGATGAACCCGGTCGCCTCGTCAAGGCCGACCACGTCCTGCAGGGTGCCCGCAAGCTCGCGAATCAGCGAGCGCAGGAAGCTGTCCCGTTCCAAAGACATCGGAAGCGAGGCGACAGGTGGTTGTTTGTTCTCGGCAGGTTTATCAGACACGATCTCTCCAAATGCGCTTGTTTACCGGCTGGAGGCGGTTGGGTTCTCAATGTAATACCCTTGAGTCGCGCGGCGCAAGCGCCGCTCCGAATATCGCCTGCATCGGGCTCAACAGCAGTCCAGCCAGCGTCCGTCACAACCGGTAGCAGCGGTTGTCCCATCACTTGGACGCCTCATTGCACCTTGCGTTCACAGCGTGGCGTCAGCAATAGCTGGATTATGGTAAAGCGGCCGTGGACGCGTCGAGCCTCGACGAAAGCGCTGCGTGGAGTGACGGAAAGGTAAAAACCGACAGGCCGTTTTCCGTTCCGAACGGCATTTGCGCAGCGATGGCGCGCCGCACACCATCCCATACCGCCTCGACACGCGCCAGCTGGCCCGGCAGCAGCATGGGTGCAAGCGGATCCTGAATCAGGTAGCACCGCTGCAGGTCGGGGCTCGGGCAACCGGGGCGGTGTAAAAGACCTCCCTCCCATGCTATGGAAATGCCCAGTGCAGCAAGCGCCCGGGCAAAAGCGCTGCTTGCCACTTCGCTGGTATTTGCGCAGGCAAGCCGGCCTGTGGCTCGCGATCCGACTTCGCCCCCTCGGTAGGACAAAACTGCGGCCCCAACCGCTGGATGGCCACCGTAGTATTTCGCGGCAGCCTGAACGCTGCTGGTCACAATAGACCCCAAGGCGTCACAACCGTCGTCAGCACGCGCCGGGTTGGCCGAGGCCGTTGCTGCTGCAAAAAGAAAAAAGTATGTCTTTACAAAATTCCGTTTGGCCACGCGCTGTTCCTCCACCGCGATCTGGCCCGCCCCCTCGAGCGGCGGACTTCCGAGGATCAACGTTTGCAGGCACAGGCGGAACCGCTATTTCTGCACAAAAAGCAGATGAAGAGGCGCAAGGCGTTCCTGGCTTTCTTTTTCTGCGAACGAACCTGCTGCCATTGCCGATTCGCCGGCATGTCCTGCTCTTACAGTGGCCGGATCCAGGAAATGAGCGCACCGATGGCGGCACCGGTTAGAAGAATTGCCGTGGAGGCAGCGCCGATGGTGAAACCCGCGGCACGTCTCGATGGGTCATTCATGTAACTCTTGCCATAGATGTATCGGCCCAGCGGAAAGAGCAAGCCGATGATGGCGCCGGTCAGTGCGTGCACGTAAACGGCGAACATCCACAGCGCCGGCACGAAAACGACGATCTGTTCCAGCGTGTTCTGGTGAACCCGGTACGCCCGCTCGAACTCCGGATGGCCGGTCATTGCCGGCGCTCTCACGCTATGCTTGATCCTCGCAAGGCTCACCTGGTATGAGAAAACAAGGTACTGGACGAGAGCCAGCACGGTCACGATTGCGATGGATTCCACTCGTTTCTCCTCGTTGTATCGCGGCTATCCTCGACCGCACCCCGGGCCGGAAGATGAATTCGTGACGCCGATAGTACAATATGCGCACTCATTGCCGGCAGCCGCGCGGCGCTCCTTACACGTCGGGAACGGAAAGCCCCAGTCAAGATGACGCTGACTCGCGCCGATAAAGCCGGTTTACCCATGGCTACCCGCGTGCTGGGCATCGAACCTCGCGAATTCGTTGCGGTGGCCTGGTCGTTCGTCTACTTCTTCTGCCTGCTGTCCGCTTACTACATGCTGCGCTCGGTGCGCGATGCCATGGCGATCGTCAGTGGTACCGAGAACATTCCCTGGCTTTTCACCGGCACATTCACGGTGATGCTGCTGGCGACGCCGGTGTTCGGCTGGATCGCCTCCCGTTATCCCCGGAGGATATTCCTTCCATGGGTCTACTACTTCTTCATCCTCAACATACTGCTGTTTTTCGCCGCCTTCATCGGGTTCACCGACAACGAGGCGATCGTGATTTGGGTGGCACGCTCCTTTTTCGTCTGGCTCAGCGTTTTCAACCTGTTCGTCGTGGCGGTCTTCTGGAGCTTCATGGCGGACATTTACACACGGGAACAAAGCCGCCGCCTTTTCGGCGTAATCTCGGCCGGCGGCAGTACCGGGGCATTCCTCGGGCCCGCGCTTACCAGCGTCCTTGTCGTACCGCTCGGGTTCGAAAGCCTTCTGCTGTTGTCGGCCCTTCTACTCGGATTTGCGGTCTATTGTGTGCACCGCCTGCGTAAGTGGTCACTGCACCGGGAAAAAAGCGATCCGCTGCACAAGCGCGAGCCCGGTGGCCCGCTGGGCGGCAGCGCCCTCGCCGGTATCCGCATGGTTTTCACCACGCCTTATTTCGCGGCCATCGCGACTTCCCTGATCCTGGCGAATTTTCTCGGTGTTGCCATATACATGTATATGGCGGAGCTCGTCAGTGTCACGTTTGCCGATACGGATCGGCAAACGCAGGTGTTAGCGATCATCGACGCTCTCACCAACGTCCTGTCGTTCATCGGGCAGCTCCTGTTGGTGAAAATCGCCGTGCAGAGACTGGGGATCGGCATCACGCTCGCGATCCTGCCGCTCGTTTCAATCGTGGGCTTCGCACTTCTGGCCTTCAATCCGGTCTTCATAGTCATGGCAGCGTTTCAGGTGGTGCGCCGATCCGTTACGTTCGGCCTGACGAAGCCGACCAGCGATATGCTTTACTCGGTAGTGTCCCGGGAAGCCAAGTACAAGGCGAAAAACTTCATAGACACCGCCGTTTACCGTGGCGGCGATCTTGTTTCAGCGTGGACTATCCGGGCTTTGTCGGCAATCGGCTTGAGCGGGGTGTCGCTTGTATGCTTGCCCCTGGCGATCATATGGAGCCTTCTGGCCCTTTGGATCGGCCGCGACTACCGGCGACGCGAGCGGCACGACGTGGAGACAGCGTATGAGCAGGGATAACGTTTGGACCCGGCGCGAGATCCTGCGTCTGGCAGCAGCGCTGGGACTGCTGCCCTCGATCTCGAGCGCGGAGGACCAGAAGATGATGACCCGCAGGATACCCGTTTCGGGCGAGGAACTGCCGGTAATCGGCCTCGGTACCTGGCAGGTGTTCGACGTGCCCGGCACGCCCGAAGAAATTACGCTGCGGCGGCAAATCGTCGACCTGCTCACGGACCGGGGCGGCAGCCTCATCGATACCTCGCCGATGTATAACCGCTCCGAGCAGGTGATCGGCGACGTCATCGCCGCCAGCGGCAACCGCGGCCGTCTTTTTCTTGCGACGAAGGTCTGGACCGACGGGAAAGAAGCAGGTGAACGCCAGATGCGGCAATCGGCGGAGCTTATGAACACCGACGTGGTCGATCTTATGCAGGTGCACAATCGCCGCGATCTGGACGTTCATTTTTCGACGATCCGCGAGTGGCAACAGCAAGAGCGCATACGCTACAACGGGGTAACCGACTACCGCGAGAGCGCCCAGGACGAGATGGAAGCGGTCATCGAGCGCTACCAGCCGGAGTTCATCCAGATCAATTACTCTCTGGGTGAGCATGGAGCCGACGACCGCCTGTTGCCGCTTGCCACCGACCGGGGGGTCGCGGTACTGGTCAACAGGCCCTTCATGAGCGGCCGCCTGTTCCAGGCAGTAAGCGGTCGGAAAATACCTGACTGGGCCCGCCCGTTCGCCGACAGCTGGGGGCAGTTTTTCCTCAAGTTCATCGTGAGTCATCCTGCTGTGACCGCAGTCATTCCCGCCACCAGCAAGCCGCGCCATATGGCCGACAACCTCGGGGCGGGCTTCGGGGAAATGCCTGATGCGGCAATTCGCGCCAGAATGATTGCCTTCATCGGCTCTGTCTGAAGGCGGCCGCTATGTCGAACACGGGACTCGGGCGCCGCTTCGGCGCCATTCTGTACGACAGTTTGCTGGCGCTGGCGTTGATGTTTCTCGGCACTCTGCCGTTCATCGCAGCAAGAGGCGGTGAGCCGGTCGAGTCCGGCAATGTTGCTTACCAGCTATGCATGCTGCTGATCTGCTACGCCTTCTTCGTCGGCTTCTGGACCTTGTACGGCCGTACGCTCGGGCTGCAGTCGTGGCGGCTGCGCATTGAAACACGCGATGGCAAAAAACCGGATCTGGCGCACGCGAGCCTGCGTTTTTTTGCGGCCATACTGTCCTGGCTGCCCCTGGGCCTCGGTTTCTGGTGGCAGCTGGTGGACCGCGACGGCCTGGCGTGGCATGACCGCCTGTCCGGGACGCGATTGCGGCACTATCCCCGCGGCGCTTGAACTGCCGCAGCCGCTTCCCAGGGCGGCGACGGACTGAACGTGGCTAAACACGCTCACCACCGACTGCTCGATGATCTGCTGATTCCCTACCGCACCCGCGTCAGGGCAAATACGGTAATGGCGATCAGTACGATTGTCGGCACCCAGGACACCAGGGCGGGATTCAGATTGAATACCTGCCCCGAGTTCGCAAGCATTTCGCTGGCCAGAAAGTAGCCGAGGCCAATGACCACGCCGAGCGCCAGGCGGCCGCCGTATCCGGACGAACGGAGAGAACCGAAAACGAAGCCGAGCGCCAGAACCGGCATTACCACCACAGTCGCCGTGCGCGCGATACGCGACCACAGCTCCGTCTCGTACCGTTCCGCCGCGAGCTCGTTTTTGTTCAGATAACGGATGTAGCTCAGAAGTCCCCGCGCCGACAGGCTGACCGGCTTGACCAGCGTAATGCCCAACAGTTCGCTGTTGAGATCGAAGGTTTGCACGGCAACCGGGCTTTCCACGACCCGTACTCCCCTGTTCTGGAAACGGGTCTCACGGAAATTCTCCAGAATCCAACGGTCGGTTTCATCGATACCGGCGTTTTCCGCCCTTGCGATCGACCTGAGCGCGTTGTCTTCGTCAAAGTGGAACAGGTAAACGCCGCCGAACTCGAACTCGCTGTTGATGCGTTCCAGGTGCAGGATGACCGGGCCGTCCTTCACCCACGCGGCGTTGCCAAAATCCACATCGTCCTGCTCGAAGCGGGCTTCATTGCGCATGGTGCGCGCGAAATAGTCCGTTGGCGGGCCGATGAATTCCCCGATCAGCGCCGTCAGGACCGTCAGAACGACACCGGCAATTGCCACCATGCCCGCCATTCGGCCGACCGAAATGCCGGCTGTTCGCATCACGATCAATTCACTGCTGTTCGCCAGTCCCCCCAGCCCGAGCAGGGCGCCGATCAAAGCGGCGATCGGCAGCATTTCAAAAGCCAGTTGCGGAAGCCTCAGGGCCGCATAAAGAAGCGCCATCTGTAGCGTATAGTTGCCTTGGATATCGTCCAGCTGGCCAATGAACTCGAACAGCGCGGCAAGTGCCAGAAGGACGCCCAGCACCAGCAGAGTGCTGCTGAGGATGCTGCGCATAAGGTAGGCCGTCAGGACCCTCACTACCTGCGTCCCCGGTAGCGCCAGCGGCGGTGCCAGCCGTTCTGGGCGCCAAGCATCACCACGGCCATCAGGAGCATCAGCGCGTGCACCCACCACAGCCCGGCCACCACCGGAACGCTGCCTTTCTCGAGCCAGGCCCTGCCGGCGCTCAGCAAATTGAAATAGATAATAAAGACGAGCAAGCCGATCGCGAGGCGACCATAGCGGCCCTGGCGCGGCTGACTCCGGCTTAGCGGCACTGCCAGTATGGCCAGCACGACCGCGGAGAGGGGGACGCCGATTCTCCAGTGAAGTTCGGCCACCTCCTCCAGCGACTGCGGCGTCAGGAGATCGATAGTGCTCATGGTTTCAGGATCGCGCTCCGGTTCGACCGCCGCCGGCAACTGGTAGGGAATCCCGTGCTCGGCGAATTCCGTGACGCGGAACTCGGCAGTGCCGGGGATACCTTCGTAGCGGCGTCCGTCGAAAAGAACAAAAAAGCGCGTGTCGGGATCCTCCGTTTCCTGTTGCGCACCTCGCTCGGCCACCACGACTTCGACACGACCGGTCGGCAACCGGCGCTGCAGGAAAACGCTTTCTACCGATCCAGGGCCGACGACTCTCTCCGCATACACGACCGCGCCGTCAGCACCGTCACTCGTGAACTTGCCTGCCTCGAGGCTGGCGAGATCCGCCTGGCGCCGCGCTTCAACGCTGATGCGTTCGATCACTGCCAACGTCCGCGGACCGACGTCCATCGCGAGCCAGCCGACACCCAGTGCCACCGGGATCAGCAACAGCGCGAGCGGCCGATAGACTCCGCCCGGGCCTACCCGGCAGGCCATCATTGCCGGCATTTCGCTGTCGCGGTAAAGGCGGCCCAGCGCCAGCATTACGGACAGGAAAAGCGCAATGGGGACAAGAATGGTCAGGTACTGCAGAGCCGTCAGGCCAATCACCTGAAAAACGGCATCCCGCGGCAGCTTGTCCTTGGCAACGTCGCCCAGCACCCGGGCAAACTGGTTGGTCAGCAGAATAAACAGCAGGACAGCAGTAACGCCCAGCCATGTCTGGGCGATTTCACGAAAAATGTAACGATCGAGAATACGAAACATGGAATCCTGGCGCCGCCAGCCCGGTTTCTCCCGAATCCCGACGGCAAAGCCGTTAACCAAAAGCAATTGAATAAGTTAGACTAGCCGTTTTAGCTTGTCCCGGACAGCCCCCGCAGCCATTGCACGAGTCCGGCGGGGCGGACGGCCAACAATAAGAGACGCTCGACCTGGGACCCATCTCCGGCCACGTACCCGCTGCGCGTAACCTGGCAATTTCGGCGAACCCGTTTGGCGTCAAAGAATAGGCATTTTATGGAATATTTCACGACAACGACTGCGGCATCGCGCCGCGCAACCGCCTGCCTGATCGTCGGCATCTATGAATCGGGCAAACTGAGCAAAGGCGCCGCCGACATCGACGCGGCGGGCGGTGGCGTGGTGAAAAAACTCGCTCGGCGGGGAGACCTGTCCAGCGAGCTGGGAGAAAGCCGCATGCTGTGCTCGCTGGACGGCGCGCGAGCCGAGCGCGTCATTGTTGCAGGACTGGGAAAAGAGGAAAAATTCGGGGTTCCCGAGTTCCGCCAGGCGATGCAGGCGTCTGTCAGGGCGCTGAAAGGCAGCAAAGCTCATGATGTCGTGAACTACCTCTCGCTCGAAGACGTAATGGGCAGCAGCCCCTACTACCTCGCGAGATACACCGTTGAAACGATCGGCAGCGGCCTTTATGAATTCGAAGAATTGAAAAGCGTCCGGAAAAACATAACGACGCCGCTGCAGAAAATCGGGGTGGCGCTAAAGAAGCGCGGCGATCAGAACTCGGCTCAAAAAGGCGCCCTGCATGCCGACGCGATCGCTGATGCGGTCAGCCTCGCCAGGGATCTCGGGAACTTGCCTCCGAATGTTTGTACTCCCACCTATCTCGCACGAAGGGCAGAACGCCTGAGCCGCCAGTACAAGCGGCTCGAGACCAAGGTCATTAATGAAGCAGGCATGAAGCGCCTGAACATGCGGGCGCTTCTTTCGGTAACCAACGGAGCTGCGGAGCCTGCGAAGCTTATTGTAATGCACTACAAGGGGTCTTCGTCGCGCGAGAAGCCTGTGGTACTTGTGGGCAAGGGCATCACCTTTGACTCAGGCGGCATTTCCCTGAAACCCGGTCCCGCCATGGATGAAATGAAGTACGATATGTGCGGCGCGGCGACTGTCATTGGGACCATTTCGGCTATCGCAAAGCTCGAACTGCCGATTAACGTAACTGCGATCGTGCCTGCCTGCGAAAATCTGCCGAGCGGCACCGCTACGCGCCCCGGCGATATCATCACCAGCATGTCGGGCCAGACTATCGAGGTTCTTAATACTGACGCCGAGGGTCGGCTGGTGCTTTGCGACGCCATGACCTATTCCCGGCGATTCAAACCGGAAGTCGTCATCGATGTCGCAACCTTGACCGGCGCTTGTGTCGTCGCGCTGGGCCATCACCTCAGCGCGATAATGAGCAACAGCGACGAACTTGCGCGCAGTATTGCCGATGCAGGCAGCGCAGCCGACGATCGAGGTTGGCATATGCCACTGGGCGAGGAATACGATCGGCAACTTCGCAGCAACTTTGCCGACTTCGCCAACGTCGGCGGACGGGACGGCGGCGCCATCACCGCCGCCGCGTTCCTCGCGAAATTTGCGGAAGGCCTGAACTGGGCACATCTCGACATCGCAGGCACCGCCTGGGTCTCCGGCTTGCAAAAAGGCGCAACGGGACGGCCTGTTCCAATGCTGACGGAGTTCCTGCTGCAACGAGCGGGTGTACTGCCCTGACATTGCCCATTGGCATGTACGGGACAGCTTGTGCATGATCGGTCCTGCGATGGCGCGAGTCGATTTTTATCTCCTGGGTGAAGCCGGTGCTCTGGCGAGGCAGAACTTTGCCTGCCGGCTTGCCGAAAAAGCCTGGCGCCTGAAGCACAGCGTGCACATGCTGGCCAACGATGCGCAGCACGCGCGGCAACTGGATGAACTGCTGTGGACTTTCCGCGACGGCAGTTTCGTGCCGCATGCACTGGCGGGCGCCGAGGACTTGCGCAGCAGCATCCCGGTACCGGTGACCATAGGCACGGCCGAAGATGGCGTCCGGCCGGGCGATCTACTGATCAACCTGACGGATGAACTGCCGCAATCCGCCGACTCGTTCCCGCGCATCGCTGAAGTTGTGACTTCGGATGAGGATTGCCGGCAGAAAAGTCGCAAGCGTTTTGTCGCATACCGGTCGCAAGGCCATATGCTGCAAACGCACGAGCTGTAACGGCAAACGGCTGCCGCACCCCCAATACCCCATAAGACTCACGAGCGACCGTA
This sequence comes from Woeseia sp., assembly GCA_040904985.1. Taxonomy (GTDB): domain Bacteria; phylum Pseudomonadota; class Gammaproteobacteria; order Steroidobacterales; family Woeseiaceae; genus IDS-8. The sequence goes on from JBBDSK010000247.1 coordinate 14,291, forward strand.
ACTCTGCAATGGAAAAATCATACGATCCCGCGCGCATAGAGCAGCGCCAGTACCAGCGTTGGGAACAGAACGGCCTGTTTGCACCGAAGGGCTCGGGCGAATCCTACTGCATCATGATTCCGCCGCCGAACGTCACAGGCACCCTGCACATGGGTCACGCGTTCCAGGACACGATCATGGATGCGCTCGTCCGCTATCACCGAATGCTGGGCCGCCGCACCTTGTGGCAGCCCGGCATGGATCATGCCGGCATCGCAACACAGATGGTGGTCGAGCGGCAGCTGGACGCAGAGGGAAGCTCGCGCAGGGAACTGGGGCGCGAACGCTTCGTGGAGCGAGTGTGGCAGTGGAAGAACGAGTCAGGAGGCGCCATACAAGGACAGCTGCGGCGCCTGGGCGCCTCCGTTGACTGGAGCCGTGACCGCTTCACGATGGACGAGAGCCTTTCAGCAGCCGTCCTGGAGGTATTCGTCCGGCTTTACGAGGACGGCCTGATTTACCGAGGGAAAAGACTGGTCAACTGGGACCCCGTCCTGCACACGGCACTGTCCGATCTCGAGGTCCTGCCCACCGAAGAAGCCGGTCATCTGTGGCATTTCCGCTATCCACTGGCTGATGGCAGCGGCCACATGGTTGTCGCCACCACCCGACCGGAAACAATGCTCGGGGACAGCGCCGTCGCGGTGCACCCTGACGATGAGCGCTACCGCTCGCTGATCGGGAAAGAAGTCATCCTGCCCCTGGTAGACCGGCTGATTCCGGTCATCGCCGATGAATTTGCCGATCCGGAATTCGGCACCGGCTGCGTCAAGATCACTCCGGCGCACGATTTCAACGACTACGAGGTGGGTCTGCGGCACAAGCTGCCGATATTCAACATTTTTGACGACAACGCGGCCATTAACGATTCGGCGCCACCCGCCTATCGGGGCATGGACCGCCTGCAGGCGCGGGAAGAAATAATAAGGGACATGGAATCGCTCGAGCTCATTGCCCGGGTCGAAGAGCACCAGCTCAAGGTGCCGCGCGGCGACAGAAGCGGCGCCATCGTGGAGCCCTATTTGACGGACCAGTGGTACGTCGACATAAAGCCCCTGGCCGGTCCTGCCATCGAGGCTGTCGAATCCGGCCGGATTCGCTTCGTACCGGAAAACTGGAGCAAGACCTATTTCGACTGGATGCGCAACATCGACGACTGGTGCATCAGCCGCCAGCTTTGGTGGGGGCATCGCATCCCGGCCTGGTACGACGACGCCGGCGAGATTTACGTGGCACGGTCCGAAGAGGCCGCGCGCAAGAAATACAGCATCCCGGCCGACGTGGCGCTGAGACAGGACGAAGATGTGCTGGATACCTGGTTTTCCTCCGGGCTATGGCCATTCAGCACCCTGGGTTGGCCGGAACAGACCGAAGACCTGCAGACCTTTTACCCCGGAAACGTGCTGGTCACCGGTTTCGACATCATATTTTTCTGGGTCGCCCGCATGATCATGCTGGGGCTCCGGTTCATGGGCGACGTACCCTTTCGCGAAATCTACATTCACGGCCTCATCCGCGACCAGGACGGACAGAAGATGTCCAAGTCAAAGGGCAATGTTCTTGACCCGCTCGACCTCATCGACGGCGGC
>JBBDSK010000247.1:15928-18049 GCA_040904985.1 Woeseia sp.
GACGGCGTCGATCTCGACACCCTGCTGCGGAAACGCACCGCCGGGCTTATGCAGCAGCATTTGAAACCGAAGATCGACGCTGCCACGAGACAGCAGTTCCCGCAGGGCATCGCTTCCTATGGCGCCGATGCACTGCGCTTCACCTTTGCGGCGCTCGCCACAACCGGACGCGATATCCGCTTTGACATGAGCCGCATCGACGGCTATGCGAAGTTCTGCAACAAGCTGTGGAATGCGTCGCTTTATGTGCTGATGAGCACGGAAGAGGTCTCGCCCGGCGAGGCGTCTCTCTCGCCGGCGGACCGCTGGATACGCTCGCGTCTGCAGCGCACAACGAACGCGGTTCATGAACACTTTGCCGGATACCGGCTGGACCTTGCGGCGCAGGCGCTTTACGACTTTACCTGGCACGAATTCTGCGACTGGTACCTGGAACTGTCGAAGCCGGTACTGCAATCCGGCGAGTCCGACGCTTCTTCTGTCCGCGGCGCGCAAAAGACACTGGTGGAGGTGCTGGAAACGCTTTTGCGCCTGCTGCATCCGCTGATGCCCTTTATTACCGAGGAAATCTGGCTGGAGGTTGCCGAACGCGCCGGCAAAAGCGGCGAGACCGTCATGCTGCAGCCCTACCCGCCAGGCGGCAGCCAATGGCAGGATGTCGACGCAGAAGGCGAGATGGACTGGGTCAGGCAGTTCATCCTGGGCGTACGGCAGATTCGCGGTGAAATGAACATTTCACCGGGCAAACCCTTGCCGGTTCTCCTGCAGCAGGCAAGCGAACAGGACAGGACCTTGGCCGAGCGGCACCGGCACTTGCTGTCGCGTGTCGGCCGCATCGAATCCATACGTGTCCTGGACGCGGAGGAAGCAATACCGCCCTCCGCCACCGCGCTGCTGGGCAATATGAGACTTCTGGTGCCCATGAAAGGCGCGATCGATGTGGATGCGGAGCGGTTGAGGCTCATGAAACAGCAGGAAAAGCTGTCGGCAGACCTCCGGCGCAGCCGGCAGAAGCTGGACAACAGCAACTTCGTGAACAATGCGCCTGCGGATGTGGTCTCAAAGGAAAGCGACCGGGCCGCCGAGTTGAGACGGCAGATCGGACAGCTGGAAGAACAACTCGCGAAGCTGGATGCTCTTGCCTGACGCCAAATAAGGTACTGGTTCACAATCTACGTCAGCAGCGTGTGCACACGCGTTCGCCTTCCGCGACCATAAACGCTATTTTAAAGCGCACACAGGAGTAAGCGATGCAGCGCGGAAATACGCTGGAGCAGTTGCCGCTGAGCGCGGAGGGGCGCAAAGCCGCCCTCGGCCACGCCCGCAAGTCGCTCGGATCGATCATTCTCGGCAAAGACGAGGAAATCGCTTTGGCGCTTGCCTGTCTTCTTGCGCGAGGACATCTTCTGATCGAAGACTTGCCAGGACTCGGCAAAACCATTCTGGCCCAGGCGCTTTCCAAAGTGCTGGGCCTTAGCTATCAGCGCATTCAGTTCACGAGCGATCTTTTGCCGGCCGATATTGTCGGTGTCTCTGTTTTTCGCCAGCAGCGTGGGGAGTTCGAGTTCCAGAGAGGGCCGGTATTTGCCCAGCTCGTGCTTGCCGACGAGGTAAACCGGGCAACACCAAAAGCGCAAAGCGCCCTGCTCGAAGCTATGGAAGAGCAGCAGGTATCGGTCGATGGCCAGACTCACGCCTTGCCGAAACCGTTCTTCGTTGTTGCGACGCAAAATCCCTCCGACCAGATCGGCACCTTTCCACTGCCGGAGTCGCAACTGGATCGCTTTCTGATGCGCCTGGAACTCGGATACCCGGACGAAGAAAGCGAACGCGCGCTGCTCACCGGCACGGACCGCCGCCAGCTGCTGCCGGAGGTCGAAGCCGTGCTAACGCCAAGCCTGCTGGAACTGCTGCAGGCGGAGGCGCAGAAAATTCACATGAGCGAACCTTTGATCGATTACCTACAGGCCCTCGTTCGGCACACGCGCGAATCGCCGGACATCGAGACAGGCCTGTCGCCGCGCGGCTCGCTGGCGCTCGTGGCCGCCGCGAAAGCGCATGCTTTCATAGAGAGCCATTCCGGAGTCTACCCCGACGACGTGCAGGCCGTATTTCCGGCCG
>JBBDSK010000248.1:0-17859 GCA_040904985.1 Woeseia sp.
ATCTGGATGGGCTACACATTGCTCAACGGTTACAACCCGCTCATCGGCATTGCGGAAGGGCTGGACGGCGTTATCAACGTATTCAGCGATGCTGGCGACACTCGAGTGCTCCTTTTCACGCTGATCATCGGCTCCTTGATAGCGACCATCGAACACTCGGGCGGGGTCAGGGGCTTTGTCCACTTCCTTGAAAGCCGTCGCTGGGTTCACAACGGCTTGCGTGCCCAGGTTCTCGCCTGGGCGACCGGACTGGTCATTTTCATCGAATCCAACATAACGCTGCTGGTGGCCGGATCTGTCAGCAGACCGCTGTTCGATCGGTACAAAATCTCACGCGAGAAGCTTGCGTACCTGATCGACGCCACCTCCGCACCCGTTTGCGTCATGATTCCGCTGAATGCCTGGGGCGCAATAATCGTGAGCCTCGTCGCATCTACCGGCGTAGAAAGTCCGCTCCAGACGTTCATAGCGGCAATCCCTTACAACCTCTACGCCATAACCGCCATTGCGCTTGCAGGACTGGTCATCTGGAAAAACATCAACCTGGGCCCCATGAAAAAGGCCGAGGCGAGAACGCAACAGGGCCAACTGCTGTGGCCCGATGCGATGCCGCTGATCGATGTTTCGGCAGAACAGGCGAAGCCTGAGGAGGCAGCCGGTGGTGTTCCCTCGGCGGCCTACATGACACTGCCGATTCTCGCCATGATCCTCATGATGCCCGTCGGGCTTTACATCACCGGCGACGGCAACATCGTCGCAGGTTCCGGTTCCGTATCGATACTGTGGTCAGTAAGCTTCGCCCTGCTCGTCTCCTGGCTCATGATTCTCGCGAGTGGACGAAGCTCGGTGAATGAACTCATGCGACTGCTCATGTCCGGCGCCGGCTCACTGTTACCCATCGCCGCCATCCTGCTGCTTGCGCTGGCGTTGGGAGACGTCGCGGGACTTCTCGGCACAGGCGCTTACGTCGCAAACCTGGTCGGCAGCAATATTCCAATTCCGCTGCTGGCGCCGTTGATCTTCCTTACCTCGGCCTTCATAGCCTTTTCCGTCGGCTCCAGTTGGGGCACCTTCGCCATCATGATTCCCATCGCCCTGCCCATCGCGACGAATCTGGATCTGCCGGTACCGCTGTTCCTTGGCGCAGCAATTTCCGGCGCGATCTTCGGCGACCACGCCTCACCGATCAGTGATACCACCGTCGTCGCATCAATGGCGTCAGCCACCGACCATATCGACCATGTAAGGACGCAACTGCCGTACGCATTGCTCGCCGCGGCCATAGCCACCACCGGATTCCTGGTGCTGAGCGTTGGTCTCTGAGGCTGGCCGGGGTTCGATCCGAGCGGCAGCGTCCCATCCCAAACGAACAATTCCACAAATGCGTCACAGAACGCGCAAATGGCACGAACATTTCCAGGTGAAAGCGTTGCATTGCCGGGGAAAGTTGCGCAACATCGGCCACCGGCTCAGGCACTAAAATCGATTCAGATAACCGGCTGGGGTGGGATAGTCGCTAACGCGACGAAAAAGGAGGCATGGGGATGATCATGCCTCTTTTTTTTTGGGGCCCGTGCGTCGAATACCGCAGATGGCGTTTTTTTTGCCCCCTGAAAACGCTGCAAACGGGCGCGCCTAACTCTCCGGCAACACCGGCAAGATGAGGCGAGATGGGTAATCACCGCCGTGATGTATCTCGATAGTCGCCACCTCGGACTCGTCGGAGCTTATTTCCGATTTTCCGCTTTGCAGGTTCGGGCCGAAGTGCGGTGCGAATGCCGCCGAGATTTGCACCCGCAATCGGTGCCCCTTGGCGAACTCCGCGGCTGTAATCAGTTTCTCCAGTCGCAATTCGTAGATGTCGCCGGGCTCGAGCAGTTGCGGCGCAGCTTCTGGATCACGGTAACTCGCGCGCAACACGTCGTTCCCGGGGCTCATGACATTCATGGCGCGACCGTCGGGCCAGACGTCCTGTATGCGGACCCAGAGATCGAAATCCTCGCAGTCGCAAGAAGCGTAGACGACTGCGTTGATCATGCCCGCGATTGTCAGCTCCTCGCTGAAGGGCGCGGTATCGAACGTGAGAACGTCCTCCCGGCTGGCCAATTGCCGATAATCGCGCGCCCCGAAAGAAGTATAAGGATCATAAACCGGATGCTCCGGGTCGGAGACAAAGGTAGTGGAGGTAGGTCCGCCTGTCGCAGGGGTTTCCGACAGGCTTGTTTGCCGGTCTTCGCCCACCTGCAGGTGCATGTCGGCGAGCACCGCATCGGGAGGGGGCCAGGTCGAGGCTTCGCGCCAGCGATTCTCCCCCATCATGAAGTAGCGGACGGCCGGCGCGGAGCCGTAGGCGTTGTCGATCCCGCGAATGTAGTGATCGAAAAAATCGAGGATCGCCGCATCGTAATCGATTGCGGCAGCGGCGCCGAAATCCAGGTCGCCCGCGCGTTGAGATTGTGTTGCCTGGACACCATGCGTCCAGGGGCCGAGTATGAGATGCGTTCTGGCAGCACCCTCCTGCCGTGTGCGCTGCAAGCCGGTGAAGTTGGTCACCGCGCCCTCGGGTCCGTAAGACTCATCGAACCAGCCGCTGAGATTGAGCACTGCAGCGTCGACGGTTCCGTAGCGGCCTCGGAGCTCCGCCCAGTTCCACCATGGCTCCTGCGGAGGATGTTTGAGCCATTCGAAGTAAAAGGGCGCTTCCTCTCGCAAGTAGGGCAGCTCCCGCAGAGGCCGCCATGACTGGTATTCCTGCGCCACGTCGGGCCAGGTTCGCCGCGCCTCTTCGGCATTGGTAATGCCCGGCAATCCCTGCCGCAATCGCCGGTCCGGAGCCACGTTCTGATAAATCCATGGTAGCCAGGACATGTCGAACATGCCGCTGGTGTAAAAAAAGTGCCGTGGCGACGAGAACGTCATCGCCGGCGCCATCGCTTTCAGGTGCGGCGGCGACTCCATTGCGGCCAACCACTGCACCGCGCCGGGATAAGACAAGCCGAAGGTACCGACCCGGCCGTCAGACCAGCTTTGTTGGGCCGCCCATTCGATCGTGTCATAGCCGTCGCGGCCCTCGTTCCGGTACGGATCGAAGTGTCCCTCCGAGGCGTAACGACCGCGCACATCCTGCAGAACAACGGCGTAACCGCGCTCCACGGCCTCGTTGTGGGTGTCGTAAGATTTGGTCGCAGCGCTTTTTCCGTAAGGGGTGCGATAGACAAGAACCGGAAAACGCCCCTCGTTAGCGGGCCTGAAAACGTCAGCACGCAGTACAACGCCGTCGCGCATCCGCACCGCGACGTCGCGTTCGATGACGAAGCCTTTATCTCCTGCCGGCTCTTGATCCCGGGCTGTGCCGAACTCTGCTGCCGCTTGGATGGGTGTCCCGGTTTCTGAGGTGCCGCCATCTGGCAGCCCGCAGCTGGTCAACATGCCGCCGAACATAGCGGCCAGCAAATAAAGGAGCGCGCTGTTGACCCGACTCGGGTACGCCGACTCTACCTGCACTGACTCAAGCCCGGCTGTCGCCTGCCTATCTCTCTCGGATTTCATTGCGGTCCAATCTCCAATCTTTCGCGGCGAAACAGTGGGTGTCCCCGTTCCTATTTTTTGGCTGTCCTTTTTTTTATCCTCGCGGAACAGTGGCTGTCCCCGTTCCTCTTCGTGGCTGTCCTGTTTTTTGGTGGGTGTCCATGTTTTCTGCTGCCATCGTCGCTGCAGTCAGCCGAAAAATCACGGGCGGGTTCATATGATGGCTCGGCTTCGATGCGGCGGCCCCGGATGAGTAAGCTCGGGCACCGGAGGTGCAGCGCCGGCATGGCAATTCTGGGCCAGCACTCCTACTCGGCGATGAGCGACACGAGTTTGACGGCCGGCGCGGCGCTGCTCGATCCCTGACACGTCGACGTACACGCTTAGCGCTGAAGAAGGCTTACTGCGCTCATCCCGCAGCGAGATCTACTGACGGCCCGACCGCAACTGGCAGGTCCGTGTATGACTGACGGCTCTTGCGCCTTAAGAAGGTCAGAAGCGTAAGGTGTAGCCGATCTTGAACGCCAAATCACCTCGTTGGGACTCGAATCGATTGTTACGGTCAAAGTCCTGAAACAGCCGATTGATTACCAGAACCGCCTCCGTCCCGGCATCGGGAACCCAGCGCAAAATGCTGTTCATTCCCATCGTCTCGGAGACATTGTCGTATTGCAGGAAGTTTTCCCAGTACCAGGTCGCGGTGAAAGCCACATCCGCCCGCAGGCTGGCAAGGCGGGTAATGAAGCTGCCCTGTGGCAATTCAATGCCGTTCCACTCCACGCCGCTACTGAAACGGAAGTGGCGGCTCGGCCTCCACGTCAGTTCGCCCCCCGCTGCCTGACGGGTGCCATCGTAAAACTCTCCGCCGCAATGGAAAAAGGCGCCGGTCAGGACGCGATGCTCGCCGCTCTGGGCCTCGACGCAATAACTGTCGAAGGCGTAGTCGCCTGGCGGTATTACGATACCTTCGGCGATTTCAAACGGCTCCGTCAGCCGCTCCCGGCCCAGCAAATAGTTTGCCTCCAAAACATCGGCCGCATGGTTGCGCAGTTCCACGGCCCTCAGGCTGATCTCCTGCGACTCGAGCCGACCGTCGATCTTCTCTGTCCGGCTGATCTCGGCGCCACTGACGATGGACCGCAGCCAGTGTCCGGCCGGTCGCCACATATAGTTCAGCTCGACCTCGTACTCGCGTACACCGGTCCGGTTAACGAAACCGAGAGCGGGATAGTAGTTCTCCTGTATTTCCTTCCAGTCCAGCTCCAAAAGCCATCCGTCCCTGGCGGGGATTTCAAAACTGGCGCCAAAAGCGGCATCGCTGCCATGCAGCCCCTCCGTCTCCGAGCTCTGGTACCACGCGGCGGCCTCGATCGTGCGATCGGCGCTCCATCGTGTGTTCAGATAGCGAAAGTCGAAGCCATAGAGCGTGTTATCGAGCTGTGACGCCGGATCTCCTTCAGTGACTATGAGGCCCAGGCTCGACTCACTCAGAACGTTCGCTGCAATGCGTCCGACAAGAAGATTGCTCGGGCCCGGAGCATTTGCAGCATCCTGACGAATACTGACAAGGCCCACGTCGAATCGGCCGGCTCGCCCGGTGAACTTGGCGCCCACGTCGATATCGAGTTCGTCGGCCGAGAGGCTGAGGCCGATCCGTCGTGAAAAAAAGGGTTTTGCGTTTTCATCACCGATGCGGCCGAACTCGAACATGTCGGCATCCTGCAAGAAAAACTTCCGCTTCTCGGGAAAAAACAACTCGAAACGAGTGAGGTTGATCTGGCGCGTATCGACGGTCGTACCCGAAAAATCGGTATTGGCCGTCAATGCAGCGGTTATCGCGGGCGTCAGCTTGTAGAAGATATCCACCGACGGTTCGGCGGAGGAGCTTGCCCTTCCGCTGGCGTAATCCCGGGATTCGCCGATGCGAACGCCGGCAACCACATCCAGCCCCAGGCCCTGCTCTATATCCGTCAGCCCCTCGATGCGTCCGGAGGTCGCGGGGTTTTGCTGCAGGTTATGGGACACCCACCCGAAACGCTCGTTGCGGCGCCCGAGCCAGCGCGTGAAATTGATCCCCCAGGTTTGCACGTCCGGCTCGAAAGATAGCGACTTGAAAGGGATAGCGACCTCGGCAGTCCAACCCTCTTCGTCTCGCTGCGCTGCACCGTGCCATATCCCCTGCCACGCCCAATTCTGTTCCGTGACGTTGGTGAAGAGCGCCTGCGTGCGCACGCCGTTCGGATTGATATCGAACATGTAACCGTTCCGGCCCTTGTTGAACGGGTCCAGGATGATGGAGAAACCGTCCTCTCCCCAGGAAAAATCGCCTTGCCGCAGCACGCTGGCACTGACCTTGTCAGGTTCACGATCGTAAAATCTCGCGGCAAAATAAAGGGCGTCTGCCCCGTAGAGCACGAAAATGCGCGATTCCTCAGACGGGGGGTCGTGCTCATTCGGCACGACCATGTGCAGATCGTCCACGATTGCCGCGCGCCGCCAGACGGGATCGTCCAGATGCCCGTCCAGGACTGGCGCCGTTGCCGTGCGCACGGCGGGTATTGTCTTTTCAGTGCCATCGGCCACGTCCTTTTCGTTCCCGCTTGCGGCGGCGGCAGCAGCAACGAGGCATGACAGGAAAACGCGGCCGATGCGCTGCATAGCATTCATGGTGTTGCGTACTGCGTCAGGGGTCGACGCGTTCGAAATAGATGTCGGAGATGGGATCGATGTATTTCTCCGGCTCGAAGTCGGCGCGATTTGACAGGATCACGATGGAAAGCCGCTCTTCGGGATAGCGGGCGATGTGCGTTTTGAAGCCGACGCTGTATTTATAGCGATCCCCCGGCGCAAATTCGCCCTGTCCCATTTGTCCGAGAAGGCGCAACGCGTCAGCATTGGTGACCAGGCGCGATTCGGTGTCGATCACGCCGTAGTATCCGGGCAGGCCTCCCGTGTGCGTCAACAAATGACGGATCGTCACGCCCTCGTACGGCGCGAGCTGGGGAAGATAGCGAGCGATCGGGTCGTCGTAAGCCAGGCTGCCGCTTTCGGCCAGCACCATGATGGCCATGGCCGTGAACTGCTTCGACACGGAAGCGAGCCTGAACGCCGAATCGGCGGTGACGGGCACCTGCTTGTCGGCGCGAGATCAAGTCAACTGTCGCCTGGATTGGGACACCCACAGTCCCGCGGATGTCCCGGGTCCCTGATGGATGTCCCGATTCCAGCCTCCGATGGCTTTCCCGATTCATCACCCCCAACTTCGATGGGTGTCCCGATGTGGCGGCTCACAAATTCGATGGGTGTCCCGATTTGGCGGCTATTTTACGTAGCGGTCAAACCAGCCGACGATTCGCTCCAGGTAGTCCTTGCTGTACTTCGGGTCCCAGCCGCCGTGATGCGAGTTGGGGTAGACGACCAGCTGCGTGTCGATGCCCCGTTGGCGCAGGGTCTGGTAGAAGAGTTCTGCGTTGAGAACGGGCACGTTCCAGTCGAGGCGCCCTCCCAGGAAAATGGTGGGTGTGACGACCTGGCCGGCGCGAAGCAACGGCGACAGCTTGTCGTAGGCCTCGCGGTTGTCCCACGGCAGCCCCAGCTCCCAGTTGTACCACTTCTGATAAATGTCGTGACCGTAGTTCGCGGCGATCAGGCTGTGGCCTGCGCCGGATGCCGCGGCCTTGAAGCGATCGCTCTCCGTAATCACGACGTTGGTCATATAACCGCCATAGGAATAGCCGGTTACCGTAAGCCTTTCAGGATCGGCGTACCCCAACTCGACGATCCGGTCGACGGCCCCGATCACGTCGGGGTAATCAGTGATACCCCAGGTCTTGTAGATCGCGTTGACAAAGTCCTGTCCGCGGCCGGTTGAACCGCGCGGATTCGGTTCGACAACGATGTAGCCGTTCGCGGCCAGGAACTGCGCGCCAAAATCGTAGCCGTAGGTAAACTGCCCCACCGGACCGCCATGGATTTTAAGTATCGCCGGATAACGGCGGTTATTGTCAAAATCATGCGGCTTTGTGACGAAAGCTTCGACGACCGTGCCGTCCGAGACGGTATAGCTTATTTTTTCCTTCTGTCCGATCGTCCTTGCGGAAAAATATTCTCCGTGCAGATTCGTCAGCCGATCGACCCGCCGTCCGTTGAACCAGTAGATATCGTCCGCGTCATTCATGTTGCGCATCCGGACAACGACGTTGCCGGACCCATCGACATCGAACGATGATACGTGACGTTCGCCTTCGATCAGGCGCTCGACGCTGCCGTCGCGCAGCCTGACGCGAGCGAGATGGCGCCCGCCATGATTCTCGAACAGGAAGAAGATATATCGCCCATCGTCGGAGAATTCGAACGACGTGACCCAGCGGTCCAGGTCGTCGGCCAGAACGCGGCTCTCACCCCCGTTCGCCGGAACGATGTTGAGCTTCATAATTCCGTACACGCCGTCTTCGGCGGCAAGATAGGCTACAGTTTTGCCGTCGGGGCTCCACTTCGGTGAGCGCTTCACGCGCTCGTCGCGGGTAAGCCGGGTGAGCGGCCGCGACTCGCCGTCGGCGCTCGCAGAGACTACCCAGAGGTCGCTTTCGTAACCAACGTCCGGATCATCGTTCCGGTTGCTGGTGAAGACCACCTGCCTTCCGTCCGCGGACCAGGCGGCGCCTGACTCGGTGAAGCGGCCCGACGTGATCTGCGTCAGTTCCTCACCGGCAATGTCGTAAACGTACAGGTGATCCGACGGCCAGTGCGTGAGATACCCCTCTCCCCGGTCTTCCTTGAAATGCCGCCGCGTGATCACCCACGGATCCTTCACCGTGTCTTCGGCTGCGCTGCCGTCCTCCTCTTGTGCTTCGTCGTCGTACGACAGCAGCAGTCGAGATTCGTCCGGGGAAAAATTCAGATTCTCGACCCCGCGCTCGAGATGCGTCACCTGCACTGCTTCGCCAAACGAGTCGAGCGGCAGTTTCCAGACCTGGTTCGTGCCGGTCCGGTCGGAAATGAAGTAGAGGGCCTTCCCGTCGCGCGACCAGTAGGGCTCGGACGCCGACGAGGCTCCCGTGGTGATGGGCCGGGGCTCACCGCCTTTCACCGCAACAGCATGGATGCGTCCCTCCAGCGCGTAGGCGACGTTCTTTCCGTCCTCCGACACGCGTGGGGCGGCCACGTCCTTCAGCTCGCCGAAGTCGTCGATGATCAACGCTCGCGGCGCTGCGGCTGCCGCGCCCTGCAAGACTGCAAACGGCAGAATTGCGAGAATGAAGAGTAGTTGTTTTTTCATTCTGTTCCCCGAAACACCTGTGGCGCCTCGACGGTACCGCCGAACTGGCGCGCGGAACAGCGGCTTTGCATATTATGGATTTCCCGCGGTGCGCGGGCGGCGGCGTGTTCCAATAGCATAGCGGCAACACAATGCAGTGCAGCCCTGCTGCAGCCAGTGGACACATGAGACAGATGCACTAAAAGAAAGGGGGGTCAATTGCAGGATCTGAGTACTGCGGGACGGCGCCCGATGTCAGGCACCCTCACCGCCTTGACACTCGCGGCGGCGCTCGCGGGATGCTCACCCGGAGGTCCGCAGGCCGAGCCGCAGGACGGCCGCAGCGGCAGCATTCTCATCCAGGGCGTCCACATCGTGGACGGCACGGGCGCGGCGGGCTTTGCCGGCGACGTTCGGCTTTCAGGCGACACCATTGCCGACGTCGGCAAACTGGAGGCCCGGGCCGACGACCAGCTGTTCGATGGCCGCGGGCTCACGCTGGCTCCGGGATTTATCGATACTCACAGCCATGCCGGGCGCGATGTGCTCGAGCAGCCGGACGCCCTGCCCGCGCTGAGCCAGGGCATCACGACGGTCATCGTCGGTCAGGACGGCGGCTCCCGACTGCCCCTGAGCGGCTTCTTCTCCCAACTTGAAGAATCGCCCGCATCCATCAACATTGCGTCTTACGCGGGGCATAACGTCATCCGTTCGAAGGTGCTCGGCAAAAACTATCGGCACAAGGCAAGCGCAGCCGAGATCGGCGAGATGGCGGCGATTCTCGAGGAGGAACTCGAAGCGGGCGCGCTGGGCCTGTCCAGCGGCCTGGAGTACGAGCCGGGAATTTATTCCGACCCGAGCGAGGTCCTGACACTGGCCAGACTCACGGCGCAGCGCGGTGGGCGTTATATAAGTCACGTGCGCAGCGAGGACCGATGGTTCGAAGAGGCGCTTGACGAGATTATTGACATCGGACGGATCACCGGCATGCCGGTACAGGTGTCGCACATCAAACTGGCGATGAAACGCCTGTGGGGCGAGGCGCCCCGCATTCTCGGGAAACTGGATGCCGCGCGGGCCGCGGGAGTGAACATCAGCGCCGATATCTATCCCTACGAGTACTGGCAGTCGAACCTCATGGTGCTCCTGCCGGAACGCGACTTCAGCGACCGTGCGGCCGTAGAGGAAGCGCTTGACCAGATTGCCCCGCCGGACGGCTTGTGGCTCACGCGCTTCGATCCGCGGCCGGAGTACGTCGGCAAGACGCTTACGGAGGTGGCGAAGCTCAGGGAAGTGGATGCCGTCACCGCTTTCATGCAGCTTGCCGAGGAATCCGAAATCATGGAAGAAGAAACGGGCCAAGGCGCCGACGCAATCATCGGCACCAGCATGCGCGAGGAGGACATTCGCAAGTTGTTGCTGTGGCAGGGAACGAATATCTGCACCGATGGCGCGTTCGATGATCTGCATCCGCGCGCGCGAGGCGCTTTTACCCGCGTGCTCGGACGCTATGTGCGCGAGGAAAACCTGCTGAGCCTGGAGGAGGCCGTGTACAGGATGACCGGCCTCGCGGCGATGCACATGGGATTTGAGGATCGCGGCGTCATCCGCCCCGGCGCCCGCGCTGACCTGGTCCTGTTCGACCCCGAGATTCTTATCGACCGCGCAACGCCGCAAGCGCCGGAGCGGCTGTCGGAAGGCATCGCGAGCGTCTGGGTTGCGGGCCAGCAGGTATTCGCTGACGGCGCCGCCACCGGCAAACGCCCCGGCAAAGTGATCAGGCGTGCGACAGAATGACAAGCCTCACGATAGCGACCATTGCGAGTCCCTATCTCATATTTCTGGGCGCGGTCGGCCATCCGCGCGACGCCAAGACGGGCAAGGGGCTGGTGGACTGGCGCCCGGAGCATTGCCTCGGGCAACTCCGCTATCCCGGTTGCGGCGCCGATCTCGGCCTGACCGACATGAGCCCGGCCGAGGCCCGGGCAGCCGGCGCAAAAAGCCTGATCGTTGGCGTTGCGTCATTCGGCGGCCGCCTGGAGCCCGAATGGCTCGACACCTTTGCTGAAGCGATGGAGGCCGGTCTCGATATCGTGAGCGGCATGCACGGGCGGCTGCAGGAAGACGCGCGACTGCAGCGCGTTGCCGAACGAACCGGCCGGCGACTGATCGATGTCCGTCGGCCGCCGGACAATATTCCTGTCGGCAGTGGCGACCGGCGCAGCGGCCGGCGCGTACTGACGGTCGGCACCGATTGTTGCGTCGGCAAGAAATACACGGCTCTGGCCATTCACCGCGAGTTGCAGCAGCGCTCCGTGCCGGCAAGCTTCCGCGCCACCGGACAGACAGGGATCATGATTGCCGGCGGCGGTATCCCGATGGATGCCGTTGTTTCCGATTTCCTGTCCGGCGCGGCGGAAATGCTGTCGCCTGCGAACGATGCCGCGCATTGGGACGTCATCGAAGGACAGGGCTCCCTTTTTCATCCGGCTTACGCGGCAGTCACCCTGGGGCTTTTGCACGGCGCACAGCCGGACGCGCTTGTGCTGTGCCACGATGTCTCGCGAACGAATATCGAGGGCTATCCCGCATTCCCTGTTCCGCCGCTGGCGCATTGCATCGACCGGTATCTCGAAGCCGCCCGGCTGACCAGCGCGGCGGTGCGCTTTGCGGGCATCAGCCTCAATACCTGTGGCCTGGAAGTCGACGAACGGAAGCGACTGATGCGAAGCGTCGAGAAAGATACAGGGCTGCCTGTCGTTGACCCGATGGCCACCGGTGTTGCGCGGCTGGTGGATTCTTTTCTTGTTGGCCGTAAGTCGCGCTGAACGAGGGGCACTGCAGACTGCAAGGGCGGCTCGGACGCCGTCAGAACCGGAACTCCAGTCCCAGCGACGTCCGGGCCTGCCAGTACATATCACTGTCTGCGGCAATCGCGCAGACGTTCTCCTCGGGCCCCGTGCGGCAAAAGAGCGCCGTGTCAGATCGCAGGAACGTGCCCAGAAGCCGCGCTTCCAGCCGGAGGCCGAGCCGCTCCGAATACTGCAGCTGCCAGCCGGCGCCGACGCCGAAAGAGAGAAAGTTATCGGCCTCGAAGGTGAGCGGGTCAGGGCCGAACCGCGTTACGCCGACCGTTGCCGCAAGAAATGGCCGGGCCCGCCCGCCGTGGGCAACATAGGTACCGCCAATCTGCAGATACTGCAGGTCGAGATCGACAGGAGCATTGCCGGCCGAACTGTGCCCGAGATCCGCCTCGGTCTTCTGGCGCGAGTAAAATACTTCCCACTGGGTGTTTGCGGACTCGCGGATATTGAGGATCAGCCCGACGTGAGGCGAATCCTGTGTCTCGGCCGTCGCTGCCCCCCCGGCATCCCGGAACTTCCCGCCGAATGTGTAGCCGCCAACGGGCGTGAGCGAAATACGCGCTACTTGAGACGTTCGCAGGTCCTGGCTTTGCGCAGCGCCGCTCAACACGAGCACCAGAAGGCCGGCGGCTATTCTCGAGCAGCAGGCGGCGGCAAAGCGAAGGTCCATATCGTGCTGCTCCGTTGAGCAACCGTGAGGGCGGGAGAACGGCTGCAGAAGGCGGCCGGCCGCGGCCGCGCGCGGCGGCGAAACCGGCACCAGTGATGATAATCGACAGCCGCGCGATCATGAAAGTGGACCGCTGCCGCGGCTGTCCCCGTCAGTCGAGGAACAGGTCCCCCACTTCGAGCGCCAGCGGATCGACTTCCGGATCGCGGCGGTTGCTCAAAACGATGACCGTCAGTCGATCTTCGGGGAAGCGCTGGATGAAATTGCGGAAGCCGATGGTGCTGCCGCTGTGATGCATTCTCGGACGGCCCGCGTATTCGTCGATCCTCCAGCCGAAGCCGTAGTTCTCGAGGTAGGGTGTGAAAGCCAGTTGCTTCAGCTCTTCCCCGATCAGGTCATCACCGTAAAGCGCCGCGTCCCAAAGCGAGAGATCCAGGACCGAGGTGTAAATCCCGCCATCGCCGAGCACAGCGCTCCAGGCGCTCTGGTCACTGAACTCGACGCCCTCCGCGGTGACGTTATAGCCGTAAGCCCGATTGTTCACTGTGGATGTCCCGTCCTGGAAAGCGACGGTGCCGTGCATCCCGAGCGGCTCGAAAATGTTCTCATGCAGAAAATCGGCGTAAGGCTTGCCCGATACCTGTTCGACGATCATCGCCAGCACAGCATACCCCGAGTTGCTGTAGCGGTGCTCGCTGCCCGGCGCGAAGTCCGTGCGCTCCTGCTGCTTCATGAGGTCCAGCACGCCTGAGTCTACGATCTGCACGGCGACGTCTTCCAGTACAAAGGGCTCGTAGTCCACCAGGCCCGACGTGTGCTGCATGAGGTGGGTCACGGTAATGTCCCGGCCGTAATCCGGGAAATCCGGAAACACGTCGGTCAACGCGTCGTCGAGGCGCAGCTGTCCCCGGTCCACCAGCATCAGGATGCTCATCGCCGTGAACTGCTTGCTGAGCGAGGCAAGACGGAAGTTCGTCTCCGGGCTCACCGAAACGCTTTTTTCGATGTTGGCCATACCGTAGCTGCGCGTCAGAACCGGCTTGCCGTTCCTGATCACGTGAACTACCGCTCCCGGCACGCCCTCTCCGTTATAGGCGGCGAATATTCGGTCTGTCTCTTTTTCGTAATCCACTGTGCAAGCCGCAAGCAAAGAAAATGCGGCCACGGCCGCCAATGATTTCCTGATCATTTAACCCCCCCTGCCGGTCGAGCCGGCGCGCAATGATAGCGTCTGCCGCCGTAAAACCCAAAAAGGCAGCCACTCCGGCTACCGGAGTCGAAATGGCGGCAACCGTTTCACGACGCCGGCAGAAACCCCTTGAAACTGATTTCGATCGGCCCCGTCATGACGGCCGAGCCGTCATCGAGTATTTCGATCTCGAGGCTGCCGCCGGGCAGCTCGACCGTCATGCATCGCGACTCGGTCAATCCCCTCGCCAGGGCGGCGAAAACAGCGGCGCAGGCACCGCTGCCGCAAGCCATCGTAAGACCGGCGCCGCGCTCGAAGACCTTGAGCTTCATGCGGGATGCCGACAGCATCTGTGCGATACCCACGTTCACCTGCCGCGGGAAAAGCGGGTCGCTCTGCACAGACGGCGCCAGCGCCTGCAGGTCGATTTCGTCGATGTCGGGCACAAAGAAAACGAGATGAGGATTGCCTATGCTCAAGGCACAGGGATCCGACAGCGGCCCATATTGCACATCGAGATGACAGGTGTCGCGCTGCTCCGCCAGTGGGACATCCCGCCAGTCCATGCTGATTCGGCCCATTCCCGTGCGGACTCGCTCCGGGCCGGACCGGCGGCATTGCAATACGCCGACGCGGGTCTCGAGCAACAGCTCGTCCCGTTCCTGCTCCTGCAGTAAAAGCCAGGCGACGCAGCGGGTGGCATTGCCGCAAGCCTCGGCCTCGCGACCGTCGACGTTCCAGAAGCGGGCGAAGGCGATGGCGCCGTCCCGGCTCCCCGCGGCGCTCGGCACTTCCACGACGACGATCTGGTCCGCGCCCACCCCGACCTGCGGATCGCAAAGCCGCCGGATCTCGTCCGTGTCCGGATGCCAGGGCTTATTGCGCGCATCGACGACGACGAAGTGATTGCGCAAGCCGTGCATTTTCAGGAAGGGCCGCCCGTCCGGCAGCATCCCGTGCCATGAGTCCTCGCTGGTGCGCCCCATTGTCATGCTATAACCTCAAGCCAAAAGAAATTGAGAATCGGGAGTTTTCGAGGCTCACGTCTTCCACGCGCTCCTGACGCCCGCATTCTATTCGATTACCTGCGGAGAAGGATCTCGGCGGATTTCATCTGAGGACCCTGAACATCATGCTTGCAGCCCGCCTGGTTTTTCTGTCTTGCCTGGCCCTGGCGACCGCAGCGGTCAGCCAGGCCGCCGGCACATTTTCAGCGCGTGATATTTTCTCTCTCGAACATGCCTCTGATCCGCGCATATCCCCGGACGGACGGCAGGTCGTGTATGTACGGCAATCGAACGACATCATGACGGACAGCAGCATCGGCAATCTGTGGCTGGTGGACAGTGACGGAAGCCATCATCGCCCGCTGCTCTCCGGGCGCGACGATTACTCCGCACCCCGATGGTCGCCGGACGGTACGCGCATCGCCTACCTGTCCGATGTCGAAGGCAGCAGGCAACTCTACGTCCGCTGGCTCGACACCGGCCAGACCGCCCTCGTCACCAACCTGGAGGAAACGCCGCAGGCGCTGGTGTGGTCTCCGGACGGCAACTCGATCGCTTTCAGCATGCAGGTGCCCGAAAAGGCCGAACCGCTGGCCGCGCCGCCGGAAAAGCCGGAAGGTGCGGAATGGGCGGAGCCGGTGAAGGTAATCGAACGCATTTTTTATCGCGCCGACGGCGCCGGTTATCTGCCGACTGGCAATTCGCATGTTTTTATCGTGCCCGCGGAAGGCGGCACGCCGAGACAGGTGACGAGCGGCGACTTCAACCATGGCGGCCCGCTCGCGTTCACGCCCGACGGCAGGTTTATCGTGTTTTCCGCCAATCGCCGGCAGGACTGGGAACTCGACCCGCGCGAGGCGGAGATCTACCGTATTGCACTCGACGATGGCGGCGAGCTGACGCAACTAACCGATCGCGACGGACCCGACGGGCAGCCGGCGGTGTCGCCGGACGGGCGGCTCATCGCCTACGTCGGATTCGATGAGCGCGAACGGGGCTACGAGAATTCCATTCTTTACGTCATGGACCGCGACGGCTCGAACCGCCGAGCGCTGACCAGTGACTTTGATCGCGCCGTCGGGGATCCGCAGTGGCACGGCAACGGCAACGGGATCTTTGTCAGCTACGATGACCGCGGCGTGCGCAGAATTGCCTACGTCACGTTGAACGGCCGGATTACCACCTTTGACCACAAACTGAGTGGCGAGACGCTCGGCCGGCCTTACACCAGCGGCAGCTATACCGTGGCCAAAAACGGCAGCTACGCGTACACCGCGGGTGACGCATCCTCGCCCGCCGATGTTGCCGTGGCACGCGGCGGGCGGGATGCGCGAATTCTCACGTCACTCAACGACGACCTGCTGGGGCACCGGAATCTGGCGCGCGTCGAGCAGCTTACCTGGGAATCCTCGTACGACGGGCGCAGCATCGAAGGCTGGATTGCGTATCCGCCCGGCTACGAACGTGGCCGCAGGTATCCCGCGATCCTCGAGATTCACGGCGGTCCCTACGCCGCGTACGGGCCGAATTTCTCGCCCGAAATACAGCGCTACGCCGCGGAAGGCTACGTCGTTCTTTACGCGAACCCACGCGGCAGCAGCAGCTACGGCGCCGCTTTCGCCCACCAGATCCAGTACGCCTATCCCGGAAACGACTACGACGACCTGATGTCGGGCGTCGACACGCTGATCGAACGCGGCATCGCGGATCCCCGGCGGCTTTACGTCACGGGCGGCTCGGGCGGCGGCGTGCTGACGGCCTGGATTGTCGGGAGGACGGATCGCTTCCGTGCCGCGGTGGCGGTCAAACCTGTCATCAACTGGCTCAGCTTTGTGCTGACCGCGGATCTCTACCCGTTTTTCCGCATGGCGTGGTTTTCCGCCGATCCCTGGGAAGACCCGGAGCAGTACTGGGACGTATCGCCGCTGTCGCTGGTCGGCAATGTCGTGACCCCCACCGCACTGATGACCGGAGAGGCCGATTACAGGACGCCCATCTCGGAGGCAGAGCAGTATTACCAAGCGTTACAGCTCAGAAAAATCGATACAACGCTGATCCGGGTACCCGATGCGCCCCATTTTATCGCCGGCCGTCCGTCTCACATGATTGCTAAGACCGACAATATTCTCGCCTGGTTCGGGCGCTATGACGGGAAGAAGTGACGGTCATCCGGGCGCCTGGCAGCCCCGGGATGCGGTCGCGGAACAGATAGGCTAGACTGTTGCTGTTTTGGGACACACGGGCTCTGACTGAGTAAAGGCTGGCTTGCGGGAAGGACGTTCCGGCAACAGCCGCGAAACTGCATCGCGTGAACGGTCCGTCGGCCGCTGGCAACTTCACTATTGTCAACATCAATAAGAACCACCCCGGCCGGCCCGTTATTACGATTCGTCCAAATACGACGTTCCGGCGTCAAAAAGCGACGGCTGATCGATTTGCGTTTGCGTTTTCACGCTCAGTTCCTATAGTCGAACAAGATCATCCAGTTCGTACCAGCTCTGCGTATCCGACTGACTATCCGACCAGCAAAAAGGGGAGAGACATGTCCGGCAGATTCACACCCACGAAAACGGCATTATCGGCTGCAATCGCCGCAGCACTGGCCGGAGGCACCGTGGCGCATGCGCAACGGGCCATCGAGGAAATTACGGTTACCGCCACCAAGCGTGCGGAACCCATGCAGGATATCCCGGTATCCATACAGGCGCTGACCGGCGAAAGTCTCCAGCAGCTTGGCGTGACCAACTTCGACGAGTACGTCGAGTATTTGCCGAACGTGGTGCAAAGCGGGCGCGGGCCCGGGCAGAGCGAAATCTACATTCGCGGCGCCGCCACCGAGCAGTCATCCATAACCATTACCTCGGTGCAGGGATCCGCGCCGAGCGTAGCGCTCTACCAGGATGAACAGCCGGTCTCCTTCGCCGGGAGAAACCTGGACATCTATGCCACCGACCTCGAGCGAATCGAGGTGCTTCCCGGGCCCCAGGGAACGCTTTTCGGCGCCAGTTCGCAGACCGGCACCGTGCGCCTCATCACGAACAAGCCGCAGCACGACACCTTCCAGGCCGGGTTCAACACCAGTTTCAGCACGACCAAGGACGGCGAGATGAGCACGGCCGTGCAGGCGTACATGAACATGCCACTGTCGGAAAAGCTTGCCTTCCGCGTGGCCGCCTATACCGACAGTGCGGGCGGCTGGATTGACAACGTCGCCGGGACCTACACCGGCGACATCGAAGTGATGAACCGCAACCAGATTTCGTCGGCCGCGCACATCTGCACCGGCGATCCGGCCGTGGACGGCCCTATCAGCGGCGGCGCCTGCGGCGGCGTCCGCGCAACGA
>JBBDSK010000249.1:0-17805 GCA_040904985.1 Woeseia sp.
TGGCAAGTACGATCGCGATGACGGGGGGGAGAACGGAGTACCAGGAAGGTTCGGTCATGACTGTTTTTAGATGTCCCGTGCCGGTCGTGGGAAGCAGTCCCGCAGATCGCGGCGGCTAACTGGTTGTCCGTGCCGCACAATGGTAGCAAGTCTGATCCGCAAACGCCTCAGCGCGAGCGGGCCGGTCGCCGATGGGAGCGCGATGGCTTTTTTATTGATACTCTTCAACGGCGTAAACAAACCAGGAACCAGAAAATGCAGAAGAGTGTCCCCCTGTTTGTAGCACTATTTGTGGTCGCGTTCGCCGGCAGGCCACTGGTCGCGGCAGCCGATACGACGGCGGAAGATGCGAAAGACTATCGGTCGGCGCTCATGACCTCCTTGCGCGGCCACATCGTCGCAGCGTCAATGCACGTGCGCGGGCTGGTGGAGGATCACGGCTTTCTCGCTGCCCACGCGGAGGGCCTGGCGAATGGTGCGCGTGAGCTACAGCATGTTTTCCCGGCTGGCTCGAACGTCAACGACTCCGAAGCGCTGCCGGTTATCTGGGAACAGCCGGAGGAATTTCGAAAGGCGGTGGAGGCCGCCCAGGCGGCAACGGCCGCCTTCAGCGAAGCCGTGGCGGGCGGCGATAAATCCGCCATAGGCAAAGCCTTTCGCGATGTCGGCGCAGCCTGCAGAGGCTGTCACGACAACTTCCGCGTCGATAATGACTAGGACCCGCGCGGGCGATCTGCCTGGCTGAACGGGCCGCGATCGCCCATGTTAATCCGCGCCAATTTCCCCGTTCTGGCGACAGCCGTCCTCTTCGGGACAGCCACCAGCCTGCGCGCCGACATCGGTGCGGAGATCAGGACAGCCACCGTTGTTGCTGCCGATGCCGAAATCGGGACAGCCATCGTTTTAGTAGCTAGCTCCGAGATCGGGACAGCCATCGCTATGGCTGAGGAAGCCGTTGCACGTGGCGAATATCTCATCCACGCGGGAGGTTGTGTCACCTGCCACACGATGGAGGGCGATAATGCGCGGCTATTCGCGGGCGGACGGCCGCTAGAATCACCATTTGGCACGTTCTACTCGCCCAACATCACGCCGGACACCGAGACTGGAATCGGCGGTTGGACGGACGACGATTTCGTCCGCGCCTTCTGGGAGGGCGTCAGCCCCCGCGGTGAGCACTATTTTCCAGCTTTCCCCTACACCGCCTACACCGGTGTCAGGGCCGACGACCTCCTCGCGATGAAAGCGTATCTGTTCAGTCGCGAGGCCGTGGCTCAGAGCAATCGCGAGCACGATCTGAGCTTTCCGGCATCTTCCAGATTGGCCGCAGCTGCCTGGAAGTCCCGCTACTTCGAGCCCGGACGCTTCCAGCCTGACCCTGAAAAAACCGAGCAGTGGAACCGTGGCGCTTACCTCGTTCGGCACCTCGGCCACTGTGGCGAATGCCACACCCCCCGCACCCGCTTCGGCGCGCTTCAGGACAGCCACGAATTGCAGGGCAATCCTGACGGGCCAGGCGGCGAAACGGTTCCGAACATCACTGCCGATCCCGAGGACGGCATCGGCGACTGGTCATTGCGGGATATCGAGTACTTCCTGGACATCGGCATGCTGCCAGACGGCGATTTCACCGGTGGTGCAATGGCCGAAGTCATTGAAGATAGTACCAGTCCCCTCACTGAAGACGACCGACTCGCGATCGCAACTTACCTCAAGTCCCTTCACTGAGCTCCCGGCTTCAGCAACTCCAAAATGCTGTAAAGCCGGTCGCGATTGCAGGCGGGGCGGAACTCGACCTGCTGAACAGAAACCTGTATCTACCAGGACATATGGGGTTTGAAGACACCCACAGTTCGCCGCCTCGCAGTGAAGCACGTCGTTTATGTGCATTTCGTGCATATATACGATCAACAAGTTTGAGTGCCTTCAGTTACCGTACACCGATCAGCAGGGAGAGCGAATGGGCATACCGCGAAGGCAGCAAATAAGTTTGGAGCACACCCGCTATTACCATTGCATGTCCCGCTGCGTGAGGCAGGCATTCCTTTGCGGCAAAGACAGGTTTACCGGGAAAAGCTTCGAGCACAGGCGGCAATGGATAGAGGACCGGCTGGTGGCGCTGTCGTCGATTTTTGCAATCGAGCTACTCGCATATGCCGTACTGCACAATCATTACCACGTGGTGATTCGGGTGGTCCCGGAGAAGGTCACCTTGATGTCGGATGCAGAGGTTGCCGAGCGATGGGGTCGTTTATTTACCGTTCCGGACGAAGGTGTCGAAGAGGGGCAACTCGTTACGTGGCGCAAACGCCTCAGCAGCATCAGCTGGTTCATGCGGTGCATAAACGAGCCGCTCGCACGCAGGGCGAACCGCGAGGACGAGAGCAGCGGCCGTTTCTGGGAGGGGCGATTTAAGCTGCAGGCCTTGCTCGATGACTCAGCGCTCTTGAAGTGCATGGCGTACGTTGACCTGAACCCAATTCGTTCTGGCCTGGCGCGCCTGCCCGAGGCATCGGAACATACCTCCATCAAAGCTCGAATTGAAGGCAGAAAGTCGCATCTCGTCCGATTCAAGGATGAGGTGCCGGGAGCTGCAGATCCCATCGTCATGACATACCGCGAGTATTTGAATTTGGTGGACTGGACAGGGCGCTGTGTGCGCTCCGGCGAGTCCGGTCGCATTCCGGCAAACTGCGCACCCATACTCGAACGAATGCAGCTATCCGGCAACCAATGGGTGCGAGAAATTGGACACTACGGCACCTGGTACTATCGTGCTGTCGGCTCCCTCAATTCCCTTGAGCGGTATTGCGAACACTTGGGCCAGAAGTGGTTAAAAGGCTCGTCACGCGCAGTGCCTGATCCGGCCTGACTGGTCGCGCCGTGATGACCGCTGCCGAACAGCTGGCGGTATCATAAATAACTGTCCGCCAGGTTTTCCGCCTCCGTCAGGTTGGCGCCAAGTGCGCTAACAACGCCTAAGACAGATCACCGCGTAAAAGCGGATCCATTTCTCTTCCACCAGCTGCTATTGCCCCGGACGGTCGTGTTGACCGGCTGCTAAAGAGTTTCCCGTTTGCTTCACAGAAGCTGTGGATGTCCCGATTCGTGCTCCAAGCGTCGACCAGTGCTGCTCAGGGCATTGGTGGCTGTCCAGGTTTCCCACCTTCAAATGGCGCGGCACGAACGGTGGCTGTCCTGATTCCCTAATAGCTTACAGCGGCGCCGTCCTCGGCGCGCGAGTCGGCGGCACCGTAGAAAATGCCTGCCTCGCGATCATGATGTACCCCCATGGCGGAGCCGATACGCGGAATTTTGCGGATGTTGTGCCCCAACTCCTCATACAACCGGATGGTGTCGGGTGAAAAGCCATGCTGCTCGATAAGCGTCCGGTCCGGCAACCACTGATGGTGGATGCGGCCGGCCTCAATGGCTTCGGCAATGGTCATTCCATGGTCAATAACGTTCAGGATCGTTTGCAGTGTGGTATTGATGATCGTCTTTCCTCCCGGTGTACCGGTAGCAAACACAGGGACGCCATCGCGCGCGACAATGGTAGGCGTCATGCTCGACAGCATGCGCTTTTCTGGCCTGATCCTGTTCGGCTCGGTGCCAATGAGACCACTAATGTCCGTCACTCCGGGCTGCGCGTTGAAATCGCCCATCTCGTTGTTGAGCAGGAAACCTGCACCGTCGACGACGATGTGCGACCCATAGCCCCACTCCAGCGTATACGTCAGCGAAACCATGTTGCCGTCGCGATCGACGATCGAGAAGTGCGTGGTTTCCTCGCTTTCGTAACGTTGAGCAAAGAGTGCCGGGTCGCTTTCCGACGCCGCCTCAGGATCGATGCTGCGGCGCAAGGCTGCAGCATGGGACTTCGATATCAGGCGCTCTACCGGCATATCCTCATTGAAATCCGGATCGCCGAGAAACTGTGCCCGATCGGCATAGGCGCGGCGCATGGACTCGGTCAATAGATGCAGGTACTGCGCGGAGTTATGTCCGGCTGCACCGAGATCAAACCCCTCGAGTATGTTCAGCATTTCAATAAGCGCTACACCGCCTGAACTGGGCGGTGGCATGCTGATGATTTCGTAACCCCTGTAGCTGCCCAGGACTGGCTCGCGCTCCACAGCTTCGTACTGCGTCAGATCCTCCAGCGTGATAAGGCCGCCGTTCTCTGCCATGAAATCAGCGATAAGCGCTGCAGTTTTACCGCGATAGAATCCGTCTCGTCCATGCCGCTGGATACGTTTCAGCGTCTTCGACAGGTCCTTTTGCACCCAGAGATCGCCCGGCTGATAAAACGAGCCGTCGGGCTTTAGGAACACTCGAGCTGATGCAGGATACTTCCTCCAGCGCTCTTCGCGGCCCTTGAAGTCGTCGTGGAGCTTCCAGGTTAGCGGGATCCCCTCGTTCGCAAGCCGCACCGCCGGCGCGACCAGTGCCGACCATTTCAGCGCGCCATATTTGCGATGGGCCATTTCGAGCCCGGCTACGGTGCCAGGTACGCCCACGGCGAGAATGCCTTCATGGTTCGCATTGTCCCGAACGAGGCCGTCTTCGCCCAGATACATATCTTCAGTTGCGGCAAGAGGCGCCTTTTCGCGGAAGTCGAACGTTGTGGTCTCCCCATCCGCGCTGTAATAGACAAGAAAGCCGCCACCCCCGATGTTACCGGCTGAAGGCAAGGTCACGGCCAGTGCAAAGGCAGTGGCCACCGCGGCATCTACCGCGTTCCCCCCTTTTCTGAGTGTCTCGACGCCGACTTCCGAAGCCACTGCCGATGACGATGCCACGATACCGTTTTGGCCACGGACGCCAATGCGCCCGGCGGCGGCTGCGCTGGCCGAAGTGAGAATGAGCGTCACAGAGAGCGTAGCGACTAGGAGCTTGCGAAGTGCGAATATCTGCATCGAGTAATCCCGGTTTGCGAATGAGACGGACGCAGCAAGCGAGTGATTGAAACCGGCTGCCGCTCCACGTGTCAGCGCATTCTACAGCAAGCGCATAAAACTGCCCCCTGCGCTAAAGTTGTATCTGGCAGAAACGAGGCGACGTGTATGGGAGGAGCAGTTCCGCAACCGGGTGTATCGCGGAATCTGTACGAGCTGCTGGCAGCAGATGAGGATGCTCGCGTTTGTCGCGATATCCCGGATGAAGCCTGTCGCGAGCAGCCCAGGAATTTCTTCATCCACATCGCCTCTCTTGTCTCCTCGAAGACTGGCGACCGCCTTGCCAGTCCCAAGCTCGTTCTGGCCTGGTTACTGACGAATCTCGGAGCGCCGGCATTCATGCTTGGGCTCCTGGTTCCCTTACGCGAATCCCTGTCCCTGCTGCCCCAGCTTTTGGTTGCCGGCTCGATACGACGTGTCGCTGTGCGCAAGTGGTTCTGGGTCGCCGGAAGCATTGTCCAGGGGGTGGCCGTTGCCGCGATGGCGATCGTGGCATTGGTGCTTACTGGCGCACCTGCTGGCTGGTGCATTCTCGCGTTACTGGTGGTTTTCAGTCTCGCGCGTGGTGTTTGTTCAGTATCAGCCAAAGACGTGCTTGGAAAGACCATCAGCAAAGGCCGCCGCGGCACCGTTACCGGCTACGCCTCCTCGGCAGCCGGGGCTATCACAATCGCGGTGGGTTTGATCACCTACGTATTCGAGCCGGCCCGGCAGGATGTCGGCCTTTTTGTCGTTCTACTCGCTGTCGCCGCTGCGCTGTGGATCGTGGCAGCTCTGTTTTTCAGCCGCTTATCAGAGTACCGCGGTGCCACTGAGGGCGGCGGCAATGCGATCAGCGAGGCGCTGCGCCAAATGCGCCTGATCCGCCAGGACAGGGACCTGCGGCAATTCCTGTTCGTCCGGACGCTACTGTTATCAACGGCTCTCGTGGCGCCCTTCTACGTGACGGTCGCAGGGCTTCGGACTGGTGGTGCGCTGACGCAGTTTGGTGCCATGCTGGTCGCAACGGGTACCGCCAGCTTCCTGAGCGCACCGCTGTGGGGACGCATGGCGGACCGCTCGAGCCGCCAGGTCATGGCAACTGCGGCACTTCTTGCCTCTGTCGCGGGCTTCGCGACTGCCTGGTTTGTGCAGATGCCGCAGCTGCCTTACCCGTCGATTGCTTTTGCGTCGACCTACTTTCTTCTGAACATTGCCCACTCCGGAGTCCGCGTTGGCCGCAAGACGCACCTGATTGACATCGCGACGGCACAGAATCGGGCCAGCTACGTCGCCGTCAGCAACACATTCATCGGGCTCATGCTGCTTGCCGGGAGCGCGTTTGGCGCCGTTGCCGCGATCGCCGGGCCGACGGCTGTCATTGTCTTGCTGTCGGGCACATCACTTGTTGCGGCCGCTGCGGCGTGGAAGCTCACTGAGGCACAATAGGCCCATGCAGCCGTCGCAGGGTGCGACAATCGCTGAGTGCAACTCCACAAATGTGCAGACCCGTACGCCGGAAAGGAACCTCAAGATGCCGTTAACGAAAACGCTCGGGACCTATGCTGTATTGGCCTTTTTTTCGGTCTCCGGTTTATACACCAGCATCAGCACTGCCGCGGAAGCACCTGAAAATGACCGGCCGTTCGCAGTGACGGTCATCGCGAATCTGGACGAACCATGGGCAATGACTTTTTTGCCCGACGGCCGATTGCTGATCAGCGAAAAAAAGGGTGCGCTCCTTGTCGTATCCCGGAATGGAGAGAAATCAGCGCCTGTTGCCGGAGTCCCGGAGGTTGACTACGGTGGCCAGGGCGGTCTCGGAGACGTTGTCTTGCATCCTGACTACGCCAGCAACAATGTCGTTTATCTCAGCTTCGTGGAGGCCGGCGAGGGCGATGTAAGAGGCGCCGCCGTCATGCGCGCCAGGTTGACGCTGAACGCTTCAGGTGGGGCGTTGAGCGACAGGAAAATGGTCTGGCGGCAGGAGCCCAAGGTGACTGGCCGGGGCCACTATGCGCACCGGATTGCATTTTCCCCGGAAGGCAAAATGTTCATAACTTCGGGTGACCGACAGAAGTTCACGCCGGCGCAGGATATGGAACAGAACCTCGGCAAGGTGATTCGCCTGAACGAGGATGGCTCGGTGCCGCCGGACAATCCGTTTGCAGATCGTGGTGGGGTTGCGGCGCAGATATGGTCGCTCGGGCACCGCAATCCGCTTGGCATCTCATTCGACCGCGAAGGGCGCCTCTGGGCCCACGAGATGGGACCTCGGCACGGGGACGAGTTGAATCTTATCCGGCGTGCTGAAAATTATGGGTGGCCCTCGATATCGAATGGCAACCATTACGACGGCCGGCAGATTCCGGATCATGATACGACCGCTGCGTTTCGACCTCCAAAGGAATTTTGGGTGCCGGCGATCTCACCGGCCGGCCTGCTCATCTATTCGGGAGATGTGTTTCCGCAGTGGCAGGGTGACGCGTTCCTTGGAGGCATGTCCGCCCGCGCCCTGGTCCGGGTTGAATTCAACGGCGACACGGCGTCTGAAGCAGAACGTTTCGATATGGGACAGCGCATACGAGAGGTCGAACAGGGCCCTGACGGTGCCATATGGCTACTGGAAGATGGACGCGAAGAAGATGCCGGAAGACTGTTGAAGCTGACTCCCCGAGTGCCCTGATCCGGGACAGCCATCAACCAAGTTTCGGAGATTCGGGACACCCACTGATCCTTACCAAAGGCAGCGGACGTTCCGGCCTTGCCCCCTTCGAACGATGGGTGTCCAGAATTCGCCACCGGCCTTGCTCGCCAGGAATGATGGGTGTCCAGATATTGCCAGCGATGGATGTCCAGAATTTTCCTTGGTCAGGATGATGGCTGTCCTTGTTTGCCGAGTTGGACGGTGCGGTGGACTTCGATCCAGGTGGTCTTGCATTGGGCTATCGGGCGGCCGTCGGCGCCGAAGAGAGCGGCCTGGGAGTGGTACTTGCGGCCGTCTTTGGCGGTCTGGCGTGCCGTAACGATGCATTTTTCGGCGATCTTCGGGCGGCGCAGAATGGTTACCGCCTGGCGGCCGAGAAGGATCGTTGGAAAGCCGGCGGGCGAGCCGGCAGCGTAGGCCGTCGGGCAATCCAGCGCCGCCCAGACGAACTCTGGCGATACATCACCATCAGAGCCAGCCATGTACGGCTCCGGCACGAACGGGGCGGCGACCGTGCCGTTCCAGTCGAGGTCCTCTGCCTCCAGAGGGCCGCAGAAAAGCCGAAGCCCGTCACCGGGCTCGCGGTCCGGACCGCAGACGTAACACATCGGCAGCTTGTGATGGGAGGGTTCGAAGGACCGCCCGCTGGCGGCAACAGCTTCCTCGAAGCTCGGTGCCTGAGCATCCTCCACCGGCGTCGCCTGCGGCCGCGCCGTCGCGATCACCAAATCCCCATCGCAAAGAGCCACGCCCTCACCGTCGTCGCGAACGACGGAGAGCTCTCGTTCCAGCGGAGGGGGGCTTCGCAGCGTCACTTCGGCGGGCCCCTGAATGAACGCGGCAAGCCGTCCGCAGGCGTAACCGCCGTTGGCCGAATTGGGCGGTCCTCGAAAACGCCGACTGATATTAATTGTCCCGAGCGTAATTGGTCCGAGCGGCATGGTCAGTCTCCTCGAGCTGCTATCCGGCATGGCAGGGATACTTCTAATAACGCCATTCCAGATCGATAAGATTGATGCGCAAGGGTTCCTCAACGGTCACCACCCGTTGAGGGAACCGCTCACGGCACTCGCTGACAGCCTCCTTTTGCCTCATCCGGATCATGAGGCTTTGCACGTCCGGATTGTCGGCGGCCTCCAGCGCCTCCCGAGTCGCCCTGTCGGTAATGTTCGAGACGCAGGCGTCGTAGCGGTCCCGTTGCTCCGCATCCGCCTGTTCCACCGTGCGTGGCAGGGAAAATACCGGGTTGAAATGCAGTTCGAACAACATCGCAAGAAGGCCTGCCAGGCCTGCGGCCATCGCGATGATGCCGTATCTTCCCATGCCTGCCCGGCGCCTCATTTCACACGCTCACCGGCAGCTCTCGATCTCGGCCTGGGAAAGAGTTAGAGCCTCCGTCATGGACGGGTTCAGCCGGGGCAAGCCGCGCGCCGTTTGCAGCAGCTGAGAAGCTTCGGCGCAGCGGCCCCGACCTGCCAGGACAGTGGCCAGGTTGTTGAGCGCAGCCGCGCTTTCCGGCTCGGCCTCCACCGCACGTCGATACATGCGTTCCGCCATCCGCTCGTTGCCTCGAGCGTACGCCGAGTTCCCCAGACCAAGCCACGCCATGCTGTGGCCCGGCCAGCGCTTCGCCGCGGCCGCATAAGAGGGATCCGACAGTGCCAGCTGGCCGGCCGATTCCGCCGCGGCGACGGCGCGGAGGTAGCGCTCCGCCTCATTGCCTGCCGGAAGCTCACCCGGCTTGAGAGCGACAACGCCCCAGTTTCCACCGCGCTGCCATGTCCTCGCGAACAAAGCGGCAGACGTTACCCGCCGTTCATCGATACCGGAACGCAAAATTACCTCGCGCTTGTCGGGCGAAAAACCCACGACGACCGCGTAATGCCACTGCGGAAATGCGCTTACGCCAAGATTTTGCAGTACCAGCACCGGACGGCCCTGCGAGATCTCCGCGAGCAGCGCCGAAAACTCCGGCCGGATGACGTACGGAATGCGGCCGTATTCCCGGCTTGCAGCCAGGAGTTCCGGCTGCAGGCTTCCGCGGCGCTCCGGGATGAAAACCTTCGGGATCAGGTCGTCGGGATGAACGCTCGATCCGGATGCGGCGAGTATCGTTGCCAGTGCGGCCGGACCGCACTGGTACTCGCGCTGCGGGAAAAAGGGCGTCTGCTCAAGCTCGACAGCCGCCGGCAAATCCTCGCGCGGCAGCTGACTGAATGGGTCGGTAGCGCAACCGACAATCAGAAACGCAATGGCAGGAAAGGCTGCGCAGCGCCGCAGCACGCCTAGATGGATTTAAAGACGTCCGTGATACCGACGAGCTCGAGAATCAGTAAAACGAGCATCACGATGCCGATCACTTCGAGTGCGCCGTTGGCGCCGGCCGGAAGCTCGTCCATGCGCGCTTCCAGCTGCTGCAACTCGCTGTCGCTCAAGGCGGCAAGCCTCTTCGCCGCGTCCTGCGGGTCAACGCCCAGCCGGACCATCTGGTTTTGCACATTGTCTCTGGCCAGTACTGAGCTGATGCGCTCGATGCGCGCCGAGCGCTCATGCATTTCGAGTGCCGCCTCAGTGCTGATAACACCGGCACTTGCGGAGGGCACGAATCCGAGAGTGATCAAATTGGCTGTTAGAACCAGCGCGATCGTTTTGATGCTTCGCGATTGACGCATGTATTTCACCCTCACCTTTTACCGAAAGAACCATGGCAGTCGTGCGGAGCCAACCGCCGCCGTTTGTCGAGCTTATTATCAGCGAAGATTTGCTCCATTGCCACATTGACCCGGGCTGGCGAAAATGCTGCACACCGGGCGGTGAAGCCGCGATTTCACTGCGCTTATCCGTGGTACGCTACCGCGCGCTGATCCGGAGCCGATGCAGGAGAGCAGGCGCGCCGGGGCAATAGAGCGATGCCAGAAAAGGCGGCAGTTGCGCCAGCGTCTGCTGCGATAAGGGCCACGGGATACACGTTTATGACCACAGTAAGAACTCCGTCCCTCGTAGATGCCGTAATTCCGGTCGTCGCGCTCATTCTCCTGCTCGGTCTTGCCGTATACCTGTTCGGTTCCGACGCATCGTCCGGGCCGACGCAGATCGTGCTGGTTCTGGGCGCCGCGATCGCGTCGATCATAGCGCTCAAGAACGGCCACCGATGGCCGGACCTGCAGGCGGCGATGGTGGCTGGAATCGGCACGGCCATGGTCGCAATCCTGATTCTTCTTGCCGTCGGCGCACTCATTGGCACCTGGCTCATGTCAGGTACCGTGCCGGCATTGATCTACTACGGCCTCGAACTGCTGGACCCGCGCTTTTTCTATTTCGCGACCTGCGTCATCTGCGCCATCGCGGCGCTTGCCACCGGCAGTTCCTGGACCGTCGCCGGAACGCTGGGTGTTGCGCTGATCGGCGTCGCCATGGGCCTTTCGCTGTCGCCGGCGATCGCGGCCGGCGCCGTCATTTCCGGAGCCTATTTCGGCGACAAGATGTCGCCGCTGTCCGATACCACAAACCTGGCTCCTGCCGTCGCCGGAACAGACCTGTTCACCCATATCCGGCACATGACATGGACAACCGGGCCCTCGTTCGTGATTGCACTTGGTCTTTATCTGATCATCGGGCTCGGCGCCGATGTCCGCAGTGACGGCGTCGCTCTGAGGGAACTGATGGCCACGCTCGACGCAGCCTTCAACGTCACGCCGCTTGCGCTGATTCCGCTGTTCGTCGTCTTCTTTATGGCAGTACGTAAAGTACCCCCGCTGCCGACCATTCTTTTCGGCGCCCTGCTGGGTGGAATCATGGCAGTGATTCTGCAGCCGCAGGCGGTGCTCGAGTTTGCGGACGCGGGCGATCTGCCGGTATCCCTTGCCATGACCAAGGGCGTCTGGCTCGCCCTGACCGACGGCTACGTTGCGGCAACCGGTGTACCGGAAGTCGACGATCTGCTGACCCGCGGCGGGATGAGCAGCATGCTCACCACCATCTGGCTGATTTTGGCGGCGCTCGCGTTCGGCGCCGTTATGGAACACGGCGGCATGCTGTTGCGGCTTATCCAGGGTGCGCTTAAGGCGGCAAAATCGACCGGCTCGCTCATCACGACAGTCGTTTTCAGCTGCATCGGCATCAACATAGTGGCCGCTGACCAGTACATTGCCGTGGTCCTGCCGGGCAAAATGTTCCAGGCGGAATTCGCCCGGCGTAACCTGGACCCGAAGAATCTGTCGCGCGTGCTGGAGGATGCCGGGACGCTCACCTCGCCGCTGGTGCCCTGGAACACCTGCGGGGCCTACATGGCAGCCACTCTCGGCGTCGCAACCTTTGCCTATCTGCCGTTTGCTTTCCTGAACCTCATAAATCCGTTCGTCTCCATCCTGTACGGCATCACGAACTTCAGAATCGCGCGACTGGAAGAGTCGCCGGAGCCTGCCGCCGCATAACCGCCGCTGTCTCTGCGAAACCTCCTCGGCGGATGCCGGTCAGAAGGTTAGTGTGCGGCTTTTCCGCGGTGATGCCACCTTAAAGCGATCGCTTCGGGCGACGCCACCGGGGGGCGGCATTGAGCACAGGAGCGGTTTCATGCAGGCAGCGATCTTCGGCGGCACCGGCTTCGTCGGCAGCTATATTGTCGACGCGTTCCTCGATGCCGGGCACGAGCTGTCGCTGCTGGTGCGACCCGGCAGCGAGCGAAAGCTGCCGCAGCGAGAGCGCTGCCGCCTCGTCGCCGGCGATATCGCCGATGCGAGCGCAATCCGCTCGACCCTCGAGAGCTGTGACGTAGCGGTTTATCTGGTCGGCATCCTGCGCGAAGATCCCGCCAGGGGAGTCACTTTCCGCGAACTGCAGTTCGAGGGCGCCCGCCGTGCGATCGACGCAGCCAAAGCCGCGGGCCTGCAGCGTTTCCTGTTGATGAGCGCAAACGGCGTGCGCGAAGACGGTACGCCGTACCAGCGGACAAAACTTGCCGCGGAACGCTATCTCGCTGAAAGCAAAATGGCAGGCACCGTTTTCCGCCCGGCCGTGATATTCGGCAACCCTCGCGGCCGCATGGAGTTTGCGACGCAACTGCGCGATGAAATGATCCGCCTGCCGCTGCCGGCGCCGGCTTTTTTCTCCGGCCTGTCGCCCTCCCAAGGCACTTTTTCGATGACGCCCGTATTCGTCGAGGACGTCGCGCAGGCATTCCTGCGCTCACTGACGAGCGGTGCTGCGATCGGCCGTACGCTGGAGCTGGGCGGCAGCGAGAAACTTTCCTGGCGTGAGATCATTGGACGGGTGGCCGCCGCAAGCGGGCGCCGCAAGCTGATCCTGCCCGTACCGGTGATGCCGGTGAAGCTTGCGGCGGCGCTGCTGGAGCGCTTCGACTTCTTCCCCCTCAGCCGCGATGAGCTAACCATGCTGATGCAGGGGAATACTGTCGCCACCCAACAAGACTTCGAATTGCTGGACATGAAGCCGGCAGCCATGACTGTGGATCGCCTCGCTTATCTGAGAACAAACCGAGTATGAGCGCCGCCTGTGCAGGTTGTGAGCCTGTGGGAGCCCCGGGCAGACGGAAGCGCAAGGCGATGTCGGGCATGCCAAGTGGTTCCCGTTTATGCGATCATCAGCCGGCACCTGGCGGGGCAACAGGTCGTACAGGGGTTACGTGGAAACGATTTCCGGCAGAAACGCGAATGCGGCAATAACACTCGCTGCCATCATCGTCATTATTTTTGGCATGCAGGCAGCCAAGGTGCTGCTGGTACCGTTTTTGCTGGCTCTGTTTCTCGCCCTTGTAACGGTGAGGCCGATGCTCTGGCTGCAGAAGCACAGGGTGCCCTCGGTCGTTGCCGCGTTGCTGGTCGTGGTTCTGATCATGCTGGTGCTGACGGTGGTAGGCACTATTGTCGGCGCGTCGATTGCGGAATTCACCGCTGCGCTGCCGGCCTACCAGGCGCGCCTGGATTCGCTGGTCGAGCGCCTGCTGCGCCTCGCTGCGACCCACATGGACAACGGGCGCACCATCGAGGGGCTCAGCGACCTGGTCGATCCGGGCTGGGCGATGCGGCTTGCGGCCAATATCCTGAATGCGCTGCGCGACGTGCTGACGAACGTGTTCCTGATCCTTTTCACGATGGTGTTCATCCTGCTGGAAGCCTCCAGCGTGCAGACCAAGATTCGTGCCGCGTTTGGGCGCCGCGCCGAGAATATGGAAAATGCGAGCCTGTTCCTCAACAACCTGGGCCGTTATCTCGGCATCAAGACGCTCATCAGCATGGCGACGGGGTTGGTGGCAGGCACGATCACCTGGTGGGTCGGGCTCGACTTTGCGCTTTTATGGGGCATGCTGGCGTTCCTGCTCAACTACGTGCCGACGATCGGCTCTATTATTGCGGCCGTGCCCGCAGTGCTGATGGCGCTGGTGCAGCTTGGAGTCGGCGAGGCAGGGATGACGGCCGCCGGTTTTGTCGCGCTGAACATCGTGTTCGGCAATTTTTTGGAACCGCGGCTGATGGGCTATGGCGTCGGAATCTCCCCGCTGGTGGTGTTCCTCGGGCTTGTCTTCTGGGGCTGGGTATTCGGGCCTGTGGGCATGCTGTTGTCGGTGCCGCTCACCATGACCCTGAAGCTGGCCCTCGAAAACGACAGCCGGACTCGCTGGATCGCCGTGTTGCTTGGCTCGGAGCGTGATGCCGAGCACCAACTGGCTGAAAAGAACGCCGGCCAGGCCGCCTGATCCGGCCGATTTTGGCAAGCGGCAAGCCCGCCCGGCTGCGCAATCGGAAACCTGTCGCGGAATCCCCCCTTCCGGCAGCAGGTCCCGTGACGGGTGGCTCAGAATAAACCTTCCCGAAGCCGTTGAATTGGCGCCGAATTAAATTCTTGACATCAACTCGAATAGTTTTATCTTTTGCACCAAATGCGCTCGCCCGGCGGGAGACCGGAGTGGCCGAAGCTGACAACATCGAAACCGCGCCCGAATGGATCGAAGAAGACCCGGAGATTGCTTTGACTATGGAAATGGATGACGAAGAGCTGGAGTTCGAGGAGTTTCCCGACGAGGAGGCCGCCGTCAAGCCGGTGGTGGAAGGGCCGCGCGAGCACGTGCCGTTGTGGCGTCTGATCGAGATGTCACGCGAGGATCGAAGCCTCAGGATGGAACTGGCGGACTTCGACAGCTACGACGTGTTCGACGATAGCCCGGACGCGGACAGCAACTACAGCGGAATCGTCTCTCACTGATCACGGTGGCGGCCCCGGAAACCATTGCAGGCGCACCGGGTGCAACCGGTATTAACCCGCGCCACGTTGGCGCAACACAACAGTAACCCGAAACAGCTTACTAGCGAGTCAGGAGCCGCTGGCGTTTCCATCGACCTTCTGACCTGGATTCGAGGCCAAGGACGTGAGCAAGAAACACTACCCGGATAACATCGAGGACATGGACGAATCGACCTACGAGCTGCTTGGCAGCAAGTTGTCGAAACTGGCAACGGAAAGCCGCAGTAAGAACCGCTTCCGCGAGCGCCGCGCAGCCGACCGGCAGGACAGCTACACGACGGCCCCGAAAGTGAAGCGTCTACGCGAGCGCCCAACGCAATAGCGGTGCATCTCCCGCCTTGCGGCTGCCTCGCATCGTCACAGTCACGGGCAGCCGGAGGGGTTTCTTACCTGCGGTAGTCCAGGGGCGGCGGTCGGTCTCCCAGTAAGGCTTCGTAGCGAAAATCCGGGCCGCGACGCTGGTGGAACTCATTACGCGCGGCCTCCCGCAGCTGGGCATCCTGCAATAGCTCGACGGCGGCCAAAGCCAGCGTCTTGGCCGCGACCTGGGCTCCCTTATAGCCAATGGACATGCCGCTTGCTGCGACCGCCTGCCAGCTGTGGGCGGACGTTCCAGGCACCCAGGCGGCGACACGCAGCCCGACCGTCGGAACCGTCATCGAGACGTCGCCAACGTCGGTGGAGCCGTAACCCAGCGTCACCTCATAGGGCTGAATCTCACGCTGCGAACCCAGCGGCAGTTCAGGATCGTTGAGGGTCGTGTAGATTTCTTCGGCAAACGCCTGCTCGGCTTCCGAATAGTCGATACCGCCGACCTGCCGTAATTTGTCGTGCATCATTCTCGCAAGCGATTCGTTGATCAGCACCGGGTGGTTGCCATGGATAATTTCCCAATCCACCTCGACGCCGGTGCCGAGTGCGGCCCCTTCCGCAGACTGTTCAAGGCGGCTCCAGATTTGCTGAACCTGCTTCGCTTCCGGATGGCGGACGTAGTAAAACACTTCCGCGAAATCCGGCACCACGTTGGGTGCGGAGCCGCCGTTCGTAATGACGTAGTGAATGCGCGTCTGTTGTGGCACATGCTCACGCATCATGTTGACCATGTAGTTGAAGGCTTCCACGCCGTCCAGTGCTGACCGGGCTTTCTCCGGAGCGCCCGCGGCATGTGCGGAGACGCCGCGAAAGCGAAATTTTGCCGAGCGATTGGCAAGAGTAGTGCGTGCGACAGCCGAGTTTTCGTCGGCTGCGTGCCAGTGCAGCACGACGTCTGCGTCGTCGAACAGGCCCTCGCGCACCATGTAGACCTTGCCGCTGCCGCCTTCTTCGGCCGGCGTGCCGTAAATCCTGACTTCGCCCGGTGCGCCGGTCTGTTCCAGCCAGTTAGCCACGGCAATCGCAGCCTCTATCGAGCCTGCACCAAAAAGGTTATGACCGCAGGCGTGCCCCGCTGTCTTGCCCTCTATGGGTGTCCTCGAAGGCAGCGCATCCTGGTTGATGCCCGGCAGCGCATCGAACTCGGCGAGTATGCCGATCACCGGTCCGCCGCTGCCGTAGGTTGCGACGAAGGCTGTGGGAATCCCGGCAACACCAGCCTCTATCTCGAATCCGGCCGCGGCGAGCGTGTCCTGCATCAGCCGGCTGCTTTTCTCCTCCTGGTATCCCACCTCGGCGTACTCCCACAGCGTGCGCGCAATATCCGCCGTCTGTTCGTATCGCGAGTCGACAAAGCTGACGATATCCCTGGCGCTATTGCCGGTGGAGTCGGCGCGCGCCGCCGGTTGCAGGACCACACATAGAACCAATGCGGAAAGGCAAAAACGCATTTCTTATCTCCCGGAGTTGGACCAGAGCGGGCTTCTGCTCTGGAAGAGCCTGTAGCGAATTCCCGGGGCGCAAGGCGTAATCCCGTCTTTCCCTTGCCCGGTTTCGGCTGCGAGTATGGTCAAGGGGTTCGGACGGCGCAAGTAAGCGGCCGGATGAGGCAGAGCCTGCTGCCGGCAATCCGGACCGGGCGCGCTTGCCGCCGAGCAGGCTCACGATGTGGTGCAACGGTTGCCATAGCGGCCTGCCGCACTATGCTTTTCCATCAGGATGCCTTGCTTGACAACCGGTGGAAGCCGCAATCACGTCCAGGGGGAATTTCGATGGGAAAAAAATCAGGCCGACGGCGCGCTCTCACGGACCTCGTAACGGCAGCGCACTGGCTCATGCTTCTGATGTTTGCCGCATCCCACGTACATGCAGCCGACGCATCCTCGGAATCGCAATACGGCATCGCCCTCGAAGAAGTGAAGATTCCGATGCCGGACGGTGTGCGGCTGGCGGCGGACCTTTACGTTCCGACCGGCGCTCCGGGCGCCACCCGCTTTCCGGTGCTGCTGGAATACCTGCCGTATCGAAAGGACGAGGCACGCGGACGCAACTATCCCCTCTATTCCTACTTCGTAAAACGCGGCTACATTGTGGCGCGGGTCGATATTCGCGGCACCGGTAACAGCGAAGGGCGGCTTATCCCCTATGAGTATTCAGACCAGGAGCACGAGGACGGCGAAGCGGTGATCGCCTGGCTCGCGGGCCAGAGATGGTCGAGCGGCAACATCGGCATGTTCGGCATCTCCTGGGGCGGGTTCAATGCCATCCAGATGGCCATGCGCAATCCGCCGGCACTGAAGACGATCATCGCGGTAGATGCCACGGAGGATCTTTACCAGGAAGACGTGCATTTCATCGACGGCATCATGCATGTGGATTCCTGGGAGATGAGCCAGGATCTCGACAATGCGCGTCCCGGGGCGCCTGATTACGTCATCGATGAAAGCTACTTCGAAAACCGCTTCGATACCGAGCCGTGGATGATGACATACATGGGCCAGCAAAGGGACGGGCCGTTCTGGGATCGCGCCT
>JBBDSK010000250.1:0-17430 GCA_040904985.1 Woeseia sp.
GTTACCGTACACTTGCTTTCCAAGCAAGCGCCTTCGACCGCTCGGCCACCTCTCCGTTGTTCGTCGATTCTATCTGACCGGTCGTACTCTCGCAGGCCGGGCGGGATAGACTCGGGCCATCCGGGCCCTCGCCCTTCGGGCGCACTTCGTGCGCCCAAATCCGCTCCTGCGGATTTGTCGAACCCGCGGTACGGCGTTACCGTACACTTGCTTTCCAAGCAAGCGCGTTACGTCGGGCATCCTGCCCTCCGCCCTTCGCGCCAGCTTCGCTGTTCAAAATCGTTCCCGACGATTTTGTCGACCGCTCGGCCACCTCTCCGTTGTTCGTCGATTCTATCTGACTGGTTGTACCCTCACAGGCCGGGCGGGATAGACTCGGGCCATCCGGGCCCTCGCCCTTCGGGCGCACTTCGTGCGCCCAAATCCGCTCCTGCGGATTTGTCGAACCCGCGGTACGGCGTTACCGTACACTTGCTTTCCAAGCAAGCGCGTTACGTCGGGCATCCTGCCCTCCGCCCTTCGCGCCAGCTTCGCTGTTCAAAATCGTTCCCGACGATTTTGTCGACCGCTCGGCCACCTCTCCGTTATTCGTCGATTCTATCTGAATGGTCGTACTCTCGCAGGTCGGGCGGGATAGACTCGGGCGCTCGTGGCCCTCGTGGCCCTCGTGGCCCTCGTGGCCACCTTACAGAGTCTTCTTGCCCGACATCGCACGTCAGCCAGCGTTCCTGCCGACGCTGGGCGGTAGCTCGAGGCATCGGGAGTTGTCCGGGCGTTCCGGTTGCGGAGAGGCATCCGGAATGACCATTTCGCGGCCGGCCTGCAGGGGATCCAGCCCCTCCGGTACCTCGATGCGCTTCCCCAACTGGCTTTTCTGGTACAGCTTCGGCTTCTCGCAGACAGAAGAACCGCCGCCACAGGCGCCCAGCAGAAGTGATGCCAGCAAAAGCACCGATATCCTGGTCACGGTCATCGTCCTTGCCCCATCAGAATTTTGGCATGCGTCATTGCACGTCTCGTTTGTTCATGAAACTGTTCGGCAAAAGGCGTTAATGGCAGGCGTATTGCCGCTGAAATAAGCCCCATCTCGGCCAGCACCCATTTAACCGGAATCGGGTTCGACTCCAGGAACATCGCCTTGTTCAATGGCTGCAACACAGCGTCCAGTTCCTTCGCCTTCGCCGTCTCCTTTCCTGCCTGCGCTCTGCACATATCCGCCATCAGCTTCGGCGCGACATTGCCTGTTACGGTCACCACGCCGTCGCCGCCCAGCTCGATGAACTCGCGTGTCGTAAAGTCGTCGCCGCTGTAGAGCTTGAAATCCGCCGTGACCCGGGCCCTTATATCCCGCAGCCTTTGCATGTCGCCGGTAGCTTCCTTGATGCCAAAAATGTTCGGGTGCTCCGCCAGCCGTGCAACAGTGTCCGGTAAAGCATCCGCGACCGTGCGGCCCGGGACGTTATAGAGCATGACCGGTCTGTCGACGGCGTCTGCCACCGCCGCAAAATGTCGATATATCCCTTCCTGAGCCGGCTTGTTGTAGTACGGCGTCACCAGCATATAGGCGTCAATGTCGTATTTCCCGACTTCGAGCGACAGGTCCAGGGTCTGCCGAGTCGAGTTCGAACCGGTGCCGGCGATTACCGGCAGTCGCCCCGCGGCGATTTCCACCGCACGGGCAATCAGTTTCACATGCTCGCTTTTCGCAAGCGTCGGTGACTCACCTGTGGTGCCGGCGACGACCAGACCGTCGGTGCCCGCGGCAACGTGAAACTCCACGAGGCGCTCCAGCGCGGCATAGTCGACGCCGTCGTTCTGGTCAAACGGCGTCACCAGAGCCACCAGGCTGCCCGCAAACACTAAGATCCCCTCGCCACAAATAAGCCGGCGATGTTACTGTTCGCCTACTGGACTGGCAAGGAGAGGTTCGCTGCGGCATCTTGACGCCGGGAGCGTCGCCCTGAACGGTGACCGCCTTGGCAAATCCTCCACCAGACCTTTGCTTTCCTATTAATGTTGTATCGAGGGATATGAAGCAACTTATTGTTTTATCGGCCATTGGCAATGACCGCTCCGGCGTCGTAAACGACATTAGCAAGGTCATTCTCGATTGTGGCGGCAACATTGAAGAAAGCCGCATGAGCGCGCTCGGCAACGAGTTCGCGATGCTTCTGCTGATTTCGGGCAATTGGCACACGCTGGCGAAGCTCGAGTCGGAACTCGACAAGCTGACGAAAGAGCATGCGCTGACCCTGACGATCCGCAAAACCGGGGAGCGCTCGGACAGGACGGACTGCATGCCCTACGGCGTGGATGTCGTCGCGCTCGACCAGCCCGGTATCGTGTTTCATCTCTCCAGTTTCTTTTCCAGCCGCAATATAGACATTGCGGAACTGGCGACACGCCGTTACGCGGCCGCTCATACCGGCGCGCCCATGTTTGCCGCTCAGATGACGGTGAACATTCCCTCGTCCGTTCACCTCGCGCAGTTGCGTGACGAATTCCTCGAACTCTGCGACCAGCTGAATCTTGACTCCATCCTGGAACCCGTCAAGTCCTGAACATAAACGCCACGGCGACGCCATTCCGTTTCGACGAGCCCGAGGAAATAACAAGATGCCCACTCCTGCCCTCAACCGAGTGGTTCCTGACTTCAAGTGCCCGGCCACCGGCGACAAGACCGTCCAGCTCAAATCGCTGCGGGGCAATAAGGTCGTTCTCTACTTCTATCCCAAGGACAGCACGCCCGGCTGCACGACCGAGGCGCAGGACTTCCGGGATCTGCATTCGAGGTTCAGGCGCGCCGGTGCTTTCATTCTTGGCGTGTCGAGGGACAGTCTTGCCTCGCACGAGAAGTTCCGGGAAAAGATGGGGCTGC
Organism: Woeseia sp.; assembly: GCA_040904985.1. GTDB lineage: Bacteria > Pseudomonadota > Gammaproteobacteria > Steroidobacterales > Woeseiaceae > IDS-8. Next base: position 2,879 of record JBBDSK010000250.1, read on the forward strand.
CGTTCGACCTGCTGTCTGACGGGGATGAAAGCCTGTGCCGGCAATTCGACGTGATCCGGGAAAAGTCGCTTTACGGGCGGAAGTTCATGGGGGTCGAGCGCAGCACCTTTCTTCTGGACGAACAGGGAAAGCTGAAGCGTGAATGGCGCAAGGTAAAGGTGAAAGGCCACGCTGCCGCGGTGTTGGACGCCGTGAAGGAACTTTGAGTCTGCCCGGACGGCCTGTATTTTCAGTGGCTTGCAACGCTGCCGCCGCCCCCGCCGAACGAAGCAGCCCCGGACACGGAACATCGACAGGTAGTATCATTGGGAACGCAGAGGACTGGTGAGGGTCGGAGCACATAATCCTTAATTGATGAGTGTTGCGGTGAGCGTGGATATTCGAAATAACTTACTGCGCCTTGTTGCGGTCGCGGTTATTGCACTTGCTGCGACCTCACCGTCTCGCGCCGAAGTCAATTTGCCCGACATCGGCAGCCCGGCCGACGCAATCCTGTCGAAATCGGAAGAGGCCAGAATCGGCCAGGCCATCATGCGCAGCATTCGCGCGAGCGGCCAGCTTGTCGAAGACCCGCAAGTCACCGAGTACGTGAACGAGATCGGGCATCGGGTCTCCGCCTACGCCAATGACGGTGAACACTCGTTTACCTTTTTCGTCATCGATGATCCCAACATAAACGCCTTCGCGCTTCCGGGCGGCTACATCGGTATACATACCGGGCTGCTGGAGGCGACTCGCAACGAAAACGAACTGGCGGGCGTACTCGCGCACGAGATTGCGCACGTCACGCAACGGCATATCGCGCGCGCCGTACATGCCAATCAGCGCCAGAGCATCCTCAGTACCGCAATCATGCTCGGCGCGATACTGGTCGGGGCGGCAGGGGGCAGCGGTGACGCGATGCAGGGCGCGATTGCGGTTGCTCAGGGCAGCGCCCTGCAACAGCAGATCAATTTCACCAGAAGTAACGAGTATGAAGCTGATCGCGTCGGGATTGCCGCGCTGGCCGACGCCGGGTTCGACCCGCAGGGCATGGCTTCTTTCTTCGAGGTCATATCCCGGAACACGCAGCCTGTTGAAAATCGGCTGCCGGAATTTCTCCAGACGCACCCGGTCAGCAGCGCTCGCATTGCCGAGGCTCGAGGCCGAGCGCGAGCCTATGAAGCGAAGTCTACAGAAAACTCCACCAACTACGGCATCGCCAGGGCGCGCTTGCTTGTGAACAGCGAGAGCACCGCCGAGAGCGCGGTGCGGCTATTCGAGCGGGAAAGCTATGAACGCCAGTCGGATACCCAGCGCTATGGCCGCGCAATCGCTTACATGCGGGCCGGGCGGCACAACGAAGCCAACCGGATCTTCGAGGAACTGGCCAGCAAGGACCAGAAAGTCATTGCCTACCACATCGGCCTGGCTCAATCTCAGCTCGCCCTGGAACAGGTTGATGCGGCACAGGCTACATTCCGGCGTGCGCAGGAATTGTTTCCGCGGAATGTGCCGCTGGTCGTCCATTATGCTGAAGCGCTGCTGCAGCTTGGGGAACCGGAGCTTGCGCATCGCATTCTTCTCGACCTTCTGAACAACGTGCAGCCGACTCCGGAACAGGTCCGGCTGATCGCCCGGGCGGCTATCGCCGCCGGTGACGCCGCCGAGGCGCATTACTACATGGCGGAGTACAGCCTTATGATTGGTGACCTGGTGCAGGGTGTGCATTTTCTTCGACAGGCCCTCGCAGTTCCCGAACTCCAGGAAATCCAGCGAATCCGCTTCGAGGCACGCATTGACTTCATTCGTGAGTACATGACCGAGGAACAAATACAGCAAATGCAAAGAAGCCGATCGTAAATGACTTTGTTCACTCCGGTCAGCTGCCTCGCGCGGACATTTCCTTACGTCCTCTTCTCGGTCCTTCTGCTTTTTAGCGGCTGCGCCTCGAATGCGACCAGCGCAGCGGAGGGCGGCCAGGACGACGCTCAAGAAAATCCCGTCGACCCGTGGGAGTCTGTCAACCGGCGCATCTACGATTTCAACATGAACCTCGACGAGGCAACGCTGAAACCGGTCGCGCAGGGATATGAAAAGGTCGTGCCAAGATTTGCACGCACCGGCGTGACCAACTTTTCGAGCAATCTTCGCGGACCGCTCAACATTGTTAACAATTTTCTGCAGGGTAAAGGCCGGGAAGGCGTCAGCGAGACGGGCCGCTTGCTGCTGAACAGCACCGTCGGCATCCTGGGCTTGATTGACGTGGCTTCAGAAGTCGGTCTGGAGCCGGAGAGAGAGGATTTCGGGCAGACAATGGCGGTGTGGGGCGTGCCGGATGGTCCTTATGTCGTCGTACCCTTCTTCGGCCCGCAGACACTGCGGGACGCCTTCGCGCTGCCGCTGGATTTTCTGTCGGACCCGCTGTGGCACTACAACAACGACCCGGAACGTTACCTGTTGATCGCCCTGCGTCTGGTCAATCTACGCGCCGGCTTTCTCAGCGCGGAAGAGCTGCTCAAGGAGTCATTCGACCCCTACGTGAGAATGCGTGAAGCCTATTTACAGAACAGGCGTTACGCCGTGTACGACGGCGATCCGCCGGTCGACGAGGACTTCTACGAAGACTTCTACGACGATCTGCCAGAGCCGGATCCCGAGCCCGAGCCCGAGCCGAATAATGGCGGCGAGGATAACCCGGCCGGACAACGTCCGGAATAAAGGCGCCAGGGCGACGGCTACTCGGCGGTCGCCGGCGCCTCGATGAAGCCCGCCCAGCGTTCGCCTTTGCTAAGAAGACTGTCAACCTCGGTCGTTTTCGCAATCGCATCGATCAGGGGCGGAAGCCCGATAAAACGGATCTCGCGGACAGTGTGGTTGGCCCAGGTTATCCACTCCAGCAGCAGCGCCAGGCCGGCTGAATCCGTATCCGTCACACCCGACAGGTCGACCTCGATGCGGGTGTGCTGGTCGAACGGCTCTTCGCTGTCTCGCAAGAGCCCGCCGGCCGTATCAAAATTCATCTTTCCCTTGACGGAGAAACAGCCGTCCCCATGGTCCACCAGCTCGTAGCTACTCATTCCCGTTCAAAGCTCTTGCGGTGCAGCCGCTAGCCGCCTCCCTGCTCGTTACCGCGTTCGGCCTCGCCGCCCCCCGCTCTCGCCGCTTCGCGCTGCAATCGCTCGATTACGGCATCGAGGCTCGTGGACCGGATCTCTGAATTCAGCTCAGCGCGAAAATTCCTGATGTAGGAGATCCCTTCGATGGTCACATCGAAAACCTTCCATCCCGACTCGCGCTTTACCAGCCCGTAATCGACAGGCGCCTTTGTGCCGTCATCCAGCTCGACAACCGTTCTCACAACCGTCCTTGGCTCCGTCACGTCGCCCCGGTACGGCTGGAATTCAATCCGACCGAGATCGAATTCCAGCACACCGTCCGCGTACTGGCGCATGAGCGAATTGTAAAACGCCTCGATAAATTGCTCCTTCTGCTCCTCACTGGCGGTGCGCCAGTGGCGGCCGAGCACCAGTTGCGCCGCGTATCGGCGATCGAAACGCGGCAGGAGAATTTCATCGATCAGCGAGTAAAGCTCCTCTTTGTCCGTGGCCAGCTCTTCCTTGCGTTCGCTCAAGTCCTCATCCAGAAGCTCCGCTGCTTCCCGGATCACCTCAACCGGTTCCTGTGCCGCTGCATCAGGCGAGTTGAGGCCAAAGGTGATCGCAAGCGCGATTCCCAACGCGGTCGTCTGCAGAAAAGTGCTCACATTGTGACTCCTGTGCGTCATTCGTCCTGACTTTGGCCGCCGCTGTTGAACAGGTACTTGCTGATCAGGTTCTCGATGACCATGGCGGACTGAGTAAACTGGATCTGACTCCCATCCTGCAGACTTGTTTCCGATCCGCCCGGCTGCAGGCCGATGTACTGACTGCCCAGGAGCCCCGACGTGAGAATGCTGGCGTCAGAATCTTCCGGAATATCGTTGTATCGATTGTCGATCGCCAGGGTTACAACCGCGTCGAACCGCATGGGGTCGAGCTTCACGGATGTCACCCGGCCTATCGTCACGCCCGCCATTGAAACCGGCGCCCGTGGCTTGAGGTTGCCGATATTCTGGAAGCGCGCCTCTACCGCATAGGTATCGGTGCCGGTAAATTTCTCCGAGCCGGTAGTCTGTGTCGTCAGAAAGAAGAGAGCTGCAATACCCAGCAGCGCGAAAAGACCCGTACCCAGTTCTACTGATCGTGTTTGCTGCATCTTGCTACCTCAAATGGCAACAGCGGTAATCATGAAATCCAGAATAAGGACAGCAATGGCTGTTGATACTACCGTCCGTGTAGTGGCGCGGCCTACTCCCTCCGCGGTGGGGATCGCATTATAGCCTTCCCAGACCGCAATCAGGCTCGCCACCACGCCGAACACTACGCTCTTGATAATGCCCTCGTAAACATCGCTGCTGGCGACATTCGCCTGCAGCTGCTGCCAGTAAGCACCTGCATCGACCTGCAGCAAACTGACGGCAACGACGTGCGCGCCGAACAGTCCTACTACGTTGAAGACCGCGGTAAGCAACGGCATCGAAATAACCCCGCCCAGGAAGCGCGGCACCAGCACACGCCGCATCGGGCTCGTTGCCATCATCTCCATGGCCGCCAGCTGGTCGGTCGCCTTCATCAGCCCGATCTCGGAAGCGAGCGCCGTTCCCGCCCGCCCCGCAAAGAGCAATGCAGTAACGACTGGCCCCAGCTCCTTCAGCAGCGACAAGGCCGTCAGTGTCCCCGCCGAATCCTCAGCATTGAACCGGGCGAGGTTAGCGACGCCCTGCAAGCCCAGCACGCCGCCGACGAAAAAGGCACTGGTCATGATGATAACGAGCGACAAGGCCCCGGCATTGTGAACCTGCTGCACAACAAGCGGAAAGCGGCGCAGGAGAATCGAAGGACTGTGCTGCAACAGCTTCAGGAAGAACAGGTGCATCGCACCGTAGGTGCGCAGAAACTCCAGAAAATTGTTGTAAAGGTCGCGGAGCAATGCGCTTACTCAGCGTCCCGACCGAGAAGCTGCTCAGCGTAGTCCGGAGCGGCATAATGAAACGCGACCGGCCCGTCGGCCATGCCGTGCATGAATTGCCGCACCAGTTCCGAGCTCGTTCTTTGCAGGTCGTCGGGGCTGCCGGAGGCAACGACTTTTCCGTGAGAGATGAGAAAGGTGCAGTCGGCGACGGTTGAGATTTCCTGCACATCGTGGCTCACGAGAATGCTCGAGATGCCCAACGCGTCGTTCATTTTACGCACCAGCCGCACAATGACGCCCATCGAAATGGGATCGAGGCCCACGAAGGGCTCATCGTAAATGAGAATGTCCGGGTCCATGACCATGGCTCGCGCAAGAGCCACGCGTCGTTCCATGCCGCCGGACAGCTCCGAGGGGTGCATGTCAGCGGCGCCCCGCAGACCGACCGCGTGCAGTTTCGTCAATACGATATGGCGTATGAGCCGGTTCGGTAGCTTCGTGTGTTCCCGAAGCGGAAACGCCACGTTCTCGAACACGTTGTAGTCCGTCAGCAAGGCCCCGTTCTGGAACAGCATGCCAATGCGCCGCCGCAGCTGATAAAGCCGTGCCTGGTTCAGCTTGCCGACCTCGATGCCATCGACCAGGACCTGGCCATGATCAGGTACCAGCTGGCCGGTAATCAGGCGCAAGAGCGTCGTCTTGCCAGTGCCGCTCGGGCCCATGATCGCCGTAATCTTGCCGCGGGGAATGGCGATATTCAGTCCCTTGAAGATTTCCTTCTGCCCGCGAGAGTAGTCGAGATCGCGAATCTCGACGATGTTCTCTGACTCATTCATGAAAATGCCCTTTGCGCTGCCGACTGTTTCCGCCCCGGAATAGTCAACGGGTGGTTACTGACTGAGCGCCGGAGCCCGGCCGCTAGGCGGCCGTCTCCAGGGCCTTCTCGTATTTGCCGAGGTGGGCGAGACTGTTCAACCGGGCGCGCTTGAGAAGCGCTTCCTGACCGGCCTTGAACTGCTGTTCCTTACCGCGCCAGGCATCCAGGGCAGGCGCCTGCAATGCGCGCCCGTAGGAGAACGACAGCTCCCATGGCAGTGGTCCCATACCATTCATCAGGCTGAGATGCTCTGTGGCCTCTTCAGGGCTCTGGCCACCGGAAAGGAACGCTATTCCGGGCACGGATTCGGGCACGTGCTTGCGCAAGACCTCAAGGGTCGCCGTGGCAACCTCGTCAGGCCCGGCGCGGTCTGCGGCTTCGGTGCCGGAAATGACCATGTTCGGCTTGAGGACAATTCCCTCCAGCTCCACGCGGTGGTCGGCCAGCTCCCGAAAGACATGCTCAAGCGTGCGCGAGGTGACTTCGGTGCAGCGGTCAATGCTGTGGCCGCCGTCCATCAGCACCTCCGGTTCCACAATCGGCACTATGCCGGCCTCCTGGCATAGCGCCGCATAGCGCGCGAGAGCATGGGCGTTGGCCCGCAGGCAAAAATCCGTCGGAATGCCATCGCCGATCGTGATCACCGCCCGCCATTTCGAGAATTTCGCGCCCAGCTCGAAGTACTCCTTAAGCCGCTCGCGCAGACCGTCCAGGCCTTCCGTAATCTTGTCGCCGGGAAAAGCCGCCAGCGGCTTGGCCCCCTTATCGACCTTGATTCCGGCAATCATGCCCCGATCATTGAGGTACTTTGCAAACGGAATGCCGTCGCTCGTCGACTGGCGGATCGTCTCGTCGAACAGGATCACACCACCGATATAGTCGGCCAGTCCAGGAGCGGTGAACAGCATTTCGCGGTACCGGCGCCGGTTCTGCTCGGTGGACTCCGTGTCAATGCCGTCGAAGCGCTTTTTGATGGTCGGCGAGCTTTCGTCGGCGGCGAGGATCCCCTTACCGTCAGCCACCATGGCCTTTGCCACGGCATTCAGTTCTTTCACATTCATGCAGCATTCTCCGCAAATCAGGGGTCTGTCAGGTCGCATGGGCAGCCCGGGAGACTGCAAGCCTCGCGAGCGGAATCGGGACGGCACAGGATAGCAAAATTCCGCCGCAGCGGTCCGGCGGGAATCCGGCAAGCTCTCGCATTTGGCGCGAAATAGGACTAAAATAGTCCCCTTTCGGAGATGGTGAGAAGGCAATGCTGCGCATCAGCAAACTGACCGACTACGGGACCGTGGTGCTGGCGGAGCTGGCGAACAGCAAAACCGGCTTTGTGAGCGCGGCCGAAGTCGCGCAGGTCACTGGCCTTGGCCTTCCGACCGTTAGCAAGTCTCTGAAAACGCTCGCTAAAGCGGGAATTGTTACCTCCACGAGGGGCTCTCACGGCGGTTATCGGCTGTCACGTGATGCAAACGAGATCAGCGCCGCCGACGTCATTGACGCGTTCGAGGGGCCGGTCTCGATTACGGAGTGCAGCGCAAGCGACAGCCAATGCAATTACGAAGCGGTCTGCAGTGTCGGCGGCGCGTGGCAGCGCATCAATCTTGCCATTCGTCGCGCGCTGGACGAAATCAGTCTGGCCGACCTGCTGCGCGCGAACAGCCCGACGCCGCGGTTTCGTTTTGCGGGCACCCCGATCAGCATAGAACGGAAGAGATAGTTTATGTCGACCACAACCGATGAGATCGCAACCGACATCGAGACGCTGGTAAACCGGCGCTACAAGCACGGTTTTATTACCGACATCGCCTCGGACAGCCTGCCGCCCGGGCTCGACGAGAGCGTCGTGCGGGCCATCTCCGCGCGCAAGGGCGAGCCGGAGTTCATGCTCGAGTGGCGCCTGAAGGCCTATCGCCACTGGCTCACCATGAAAGAGCCGGAGTGGGCGCACGTGCATTATCCCAAGATCAACTACCGCGACATCTCCTACTTCTCGGCGCCGAAATCCGACGCAGACCGGCCAAAGAGCCTGGATGAGGTCGATCCCAAACTGCTGGAGACCTACGACAAGCTGGGCATACCGCTGCACGAGCGCGCGCGACTGGCTGGCGTGGCCGTCGATGCGGTATTCGACAGTGTGTCGGTGGCCACCACGTTCAAGGAAAAGCTGTCGGAGGCCGGCGTCATCTTCTGCTCATTTTCGGACGCGGTGAAGAACCATCCCGAACTGGTTCGCAAGTATCTCGGGACGGTCGTGCCCTACCGCGACAATTTTTTTGCGACGCTCAACTCCGCCGTGTTCAGCGACGGATCCTTCGTCTATGTGCCGAAGGGGGTCCGCTGCCCGATGGAGCTTTCTACCTATTTCCGCATCAATGCGGCAAACACAGGGCAGTTCGAGCGAACGCTGATCGTCGCCGATGAGGGCAGCCACGTCAGCTACCTCGAGGGCTGCACTGCGCCGATGCGCGATGAAAACCAGCTGCATGCGGCCGTCGTCGAACTCGTTGCGCTCGAGGGCGCGGAGATCAAGTACTCGACGGTCCAGAACTGGTATCCGGGCGACGAAAACGGCAAGGGCGGCATCTACAACTTCGTGACCAAGCGTGGAGACTGCCGTGGCGCCAACTCGAAGATTTCATGGACGCAGGTCGAAACCGGCTCGGCCATTACCTGGAAGTATCCGAGTTGCATCCTGCGCGGCGAGAACTCCGTCGGCGAATTTTATTCCGTCGCGGTTGCAAACAACATGCAGCAGGCGGATACGGGAACAAAGATGGTCCATATCGGCCGCAACACGCGCAGCACGATCGTGTCCAAGGGAATATCGGCCGGGCGGGCGCAGAACGCCTACCGCGGCCTGGTCCGGATCATGCCGCAAGCGACCAACGCGCGGAATCACACCCAGTGCGACTCGCTGCTGATCGGCAAGGAGTGCGGCGCGCACACCTTTCCTTACATGGAAGTGCGCAACCCGACAGCGAAGATCGAGCACGAAGCAACGACTTCGAAGATTTCCGCCGATCAGCTCTTTTACTGCCGGCAGCGCGGCATCTCCGAGGAGGACGCGGTCAATATGATCGTAAACGGCTTCTGCAAGGAAGTATTTCGCGAGCTTCCAATGGAGTTCGCTGTCGAGGCACAGAATTTGTTGAACGTCAGCCTGGAGGGCGCTGTGGGTTAGCCCACGAAAAATCATGAGCTTGCTTGAAATCAAAGATTTGAAGGCGCGCATTGGCGATACGGAGATCCTCAAGGGTCTTTCGCTGAGCGTGAACGCTGGCGAAGTGCACGCCATCATGGGGCCGAACGGCTCCGGCAAAAGCACGCTCGCGCTGGTGCTCGCCGGACATGATGACTACGTCGTCACCGAAGGCTCGGTGCGATTCATGGGCAAAGACCTGCTGGAACTTGATCCGGAAGAGCGTGCGCGAATGGGCGTGTTTCTGGGCTTCCAGTACCCGGTGGAAATTGCGGGCGTAAATAATGCCTATCTGCTTAAGGCGGCGTTGAACGCGAGGCGCAGGCAGCTTGGCGAACCGGAAGTCGATGCTTTCGAGTTTCTCCAGCTGGCGCGGGAGAAGATGGCTTTGCTGGATATGGATCAGTCACTACTGAACCGGGGGCTCAACGAAGGCTTTTCGGGCGGCGAAAAGAAGCGTAACGAGATACTGCAAATGGCTCTGCTCGAACCGAGCATGGCGATACTGGACGAAACCGACTCCGGACTCGACATCGACGCCCTTAAGGCGGTTGCCAAAGGTGTCAATTCTTTCCGCCACCCCGAGCGCGCCATTGTGCTGGTGACGCACTACCAGAGGCTGCTCGACTACGTCGAGCCGGATTTCGTGCATGTGCTGTCCGCTGGCCGAATCGTCCGCTCAGGCGACAAGGGACTCGCGCGGCAACTCGAGGAAAAAGGTTACGACTGGGCGCGGGAAGCGGCGAACGCATGAGCAGCTCGACGATTGACACTGATCTCCTCGAACGGGCCGTTGGCAAACTGCCGGTGGACGCACTGATGCCGCACAGGCGCGAAGCGCTGAAGCACTTTGCAGAAGCAGGCTTTCCAACCACCCGTCACGAGGACTGGAAGTATACGAGCCTCGCGCCTGCGATTGCGCTCAGCAATATCTGGCTGAGAGACGCGGCCCCGGCCGTTGCGCCGGTGAGCGATGCAGCCCGGAAATGTGCCGCCGAGGCAGCGTCCGCCATCGATGCGCACTGGGTGGTCATCCTGAACGGTGTTTTCCAGGGCACCATCGAAGAAGGCTCGCTTTCGACGTCCCGGCAGGGTCTTTCTTTGCCAGGGTTCGAAGTGAAGTCGATAGCGGCGGATGCGGGGGGTAATTTTGCGCGGGCCGTAACGGCCGACGATCCGATGACGCGATTTAATACAGCGCTGATGCGGGATGCTGTGCATGTCAGGATCGAGCGCGGACAGGAAAGCGACAAGCCTCTCGGCTTGCTCATCCTCGACGATTCGGAAACCGGGCCCGCCGTGAGCCAGGCGCGGGTCATCGTTGAAGCGGAAGCCAACACTCACGCAGCTATTATCGAATATCACGCTTCCGTCGGCCGGGACGAACACTTTGCGAACGTCGTGTGTGAACTTGCGCTGGCCGAGGACGCCGGCATCGACTATTTGCGCCTCCAGCAGCGCGGCCGGAACCACTTTCAGGTCGGCCGGTTGAACGCCCGGCTAGGCCGCAACGCGATTCTGCGCCACACGGCTTTCGACCTCGGAGGGGCGCTGGTGCGCAATGACGTTGCCGTCGATATCGCCGAACCCGGCGCTGCCGTGGAGCTGTATGGCCTTTATCTCGCTGACGGCGAGCAGCACATCGATAACCACACGCGGGTTGACCATAGGGTGGGCCCGGCAAAGAGCAGCGAGGAGTATCGCGGCATATTGAGCGACAGCGCACGATGTGTGTTTAACGGCAAGGCCCTTGTGCACAGTGGCGCAGACGGTACAGATGCGCAGCAGGCAAATCACAACCTGCTGCTGTCCGACAAGGCGGAGATCGACACCAAGCCCGAACTGGAAATTTATGCGGACGACGTCAAGTGCAGTCACGGCGCGACGGTCGGGCAGCTGGATAAAGCGGCGATGTTTTACTTGCGTTCGCGCGGCCTCGACCGCGCCGAAGCGGTCCGCGTTATGACGCGAGCTTTCGCGGCAACGATTGTCGGACGATCTACCATTGACAGCGCACGTCCCCATGTCGAGAAGCTTGTCGATCAGCGGCTGCAGGCCCTGGCTGGAGGATTACTTTGATGGCAGGTTTAAGCGAACGGCTGCAAGCAGGCGAACAGGCATTTTCCATCGAGGACTGCCGCAAGGATTTCCCGGCTCTATCACAGGAAATCAACGGGCATCCGCTCGCATGGCTCGACAGCGGCGCCTCATCGCAGGTGCCTGCCACGGTGATCGACACGATTGCCGAGTACCAGCGTCACGACCATGCGAACGTACACCGCGGCGTGCATACGCTGAGCCACCGGGCCACGGAGGCATACGAAGGCGCGCGTGATTCGATCGCCGGATTCGTCAATGCCCGCAGCCGCCGGGAAGTTCTTTTCACCAGCGGAACCACGGCGGCCATCAATCTCGTGGCGCAGAGTTTCTGCCGGCCCCGCTTGCGGGAGGGCGACCAGATTCTGGTAACGCACCTGGAGCACCATTCAAACATCGTCCCATGGCAGCTCGTATGCGACCAGACCGGGGCGGACCTCGTTGCCTGCCCCATCCGGGCGAGCGGCGAACTCGAACTGGAGCGAATGCTGGAGTTGATGGACGGGAGCACGAAGATGATCGCTGTTGCCCACGTGTCCAATGCGCTCGGCACCGTTTTGCCGCTCACGGAAATCATAGCCGAGGCTCAGCGCCGCAATATCCCGGTGCTGGTGGACGGGGCCCAGGCCGTGCCGCACATGCAGGTTGACGTACAGGCGCTGGGCTGCGACTTCTACGCCTTCTCCGGACACAAAATGTTCGGCCCGACCGGCATCGGCGTGCTTTACGGCAAGGAAGCCGTGCTGGATGCAATGCCGCCGTGGCAGGGCGGCGGCGACATGATTCTCGAGGTCCGCTTCGACGGGACGACCTACAACGAACTGCCGTACAAGTTCGAGGCTGGCACACCCAATATTTCGGGCGCGATCGGGCTGGGCGCCGCAGTGGAATACCTCCGCTCCGTTGGAATGGACCGCGTGCGGCATCACGAACAGCAGCTGCTGGAATACATGGTCGACAGGCTGTCCGGTATCGAGGGAATGCGCCTGATCGGTACCGCAGGCAACAAGGCAAGCCTGCAATCGTTCATGCTCGACGATATTCACCCGCACGATCTCGGCACGATCCTCGACAGCCAGGGCGTGGCGATCCGTACCGGTCACCACTGCGCTATGCCCGTCATGGAGTATTACGGCGTACCAGGTACCGCGAGAGCGTCTCTGGCGCTTTATAACAACAGGGCGGACGTCGATCGTCTCGCTGATGCACTGGTGAAGGCAAAGGAAATGTTCGCATGAGTACGACCTTCCCTGAAGCCGACGATCTGCGTGAGCTTTACCGTGAGCTGATTATCGATCATGCAAAAAGTCCTCGTCATTTCGGCAGAATCGAAGAGGCGACGCATTGCGCGGAAGGGATCAACCCGCTTTGCGGAGACAAGCTCAAACTCTATTTCACCGTGGACGAGCAGGACCGAATCTGTGACGCACGCTTTGAAGGCTCGGGCTGCGCCATATCCGTTGCTTCTGCATCACTGCTGACCGAAACCGTAATCGGCCTCGAGACGGAACGCGCGCTGAACTTCTTTGCCGCGATGGTAAACCGGCTGTCCGGAAGGCCCGATGAGCAGCCGCAGAATTCGGAACAGGTTGACGAGATCGACCTGGGGAAGTTGCGTGCCCTGGAAGGTGTAAAGGACTACCCGTCGCGAGTAAAGTGCGCGACGCTGGCCTGGCACGCTCTCAACTCCGCCCTGCGACAAAATCACAAACCTGCTACTACCGAGTAAATATGTTCGGACACACTAATGAACCCGTAATGCTGGAGCGAGACGTCAGCGCCGTAATCATACCGGCGGGCGAAACAGTGACGCTGCGTGAAGGAACGAATGCGTTCATTACGCAGTCGCTTGGAGGCAGCTTCACCGTCTACGTCGAAGGAAATCTCTTTCGCATTGCCGGCGCCGATGCCGATGCACTCGGCAAGGAGCCTGTTCCTCCTCCGGCAATTCCGGAAAATGCCACGGACAAGGACATCGAGGAAGTGATCTGGCGGCAGCTCAAAACCTGCTACGACCCCGAGATCCCGATTAACGTCGTGGACCTCGGCCTCATCTATCGCTGCGAAGTTATCAAGACGGACGACGGGCAACGTTCGGTAGCGGTGGACCTGACGCTGACAGCGCCGGGCTGTGGCATGGGGGAGATACTGGTTGAAGATGCTCGGGAAAAAATTGCCGTCATTCCGACCGTGGCCGCGGTAAAAGTCGAGCTGGTGTTCGATCCCCCCTGGAACCAGACCATGATGTCCGAGGAGGCGCGACTGCAGACCGGCATGATGTAAACTGGAAGGGCCAAGCAGCAGGAACAAGAGCACCGGAAGCTGGATGAAGACCCTGACCATTCTCCGCCACGCCAAATCGAGCTGGAGCGCCAACGGACTGGCGGACCGGGATCGGCCCCTCAATCCGCGCGGCGAGAGAGACGCGCCCCAGATGGGGAACCGGATTCACCAGGCAGGAATCCGGCCTTCCCTGATCATGAGCAGCCCGGCGGTACGCGCCTGGACCACGGCAAAAATCGTCGCGAAGGAAATTTCCTACCCGATTGAGTTCCTGCACCGCGAGGACGAGCTGTATCTTGCCGGCACCGATCGCTTGCTCGACCTGGTCGCGCGGCAGGACAAGGCCTTCAACAGCATCATGATCATCGGCCACAACCCCGGGCTGACAAACTTCGCGAACTACCTTGTCCCGGAGATCACCGACAACCTTCCTACCTGCGGCATCATCGCCTTCAACATCGACATCGACGACTGGAACCTCCGCGACCGCAAGAACACCGAACTCCTGCTGCTCGACTACCCCAAGAAAACGCACTGACGCCCGCCGACATGGATCGGTTCAAGGCCTTCCCGGCCGCCCGGTCAAGGCTCCCTCCGTTATCGACATTAATATTGGCAGACATTGCGAGCGCATTCCCGGCACCCGCTAACACTCCGGGACATTGACAGCCAGACCGCCGCGGGACGTCTCTTTGTAGATGGTGGACATGTCGAGCCCTGTCTGCCGCATCGTACTGATCACCTGATCCAGCGAAACCTTGTGCGAGCCATCCCCCTGCAGCGCAAGCCGTGCTGCATTGATCGCTTTTACGGAACCCATCGCGTTCCGCTCGATGCAGGGTATTTGCACGAGCCCGCCGACGGGATCGCAGGTCAGCCCGAGATTGTGTTCCATGCCGATTTCCGCCGCGTTTTCGATCTGGGCATTGCTGGCGCCAAAAGCCGCGGCGAGACCCGCAGCCGCCATCGAGCAGGCAACGCCGACTTCCCCCTGACAGCCCATTTCGGCGCCCGAGATAGAGGCATTGATCTTGTAGAGAATACCGACGGCTCCGGCGGTCAGAAGGAACCTCACCACGCCGGAATCCGCGGCGTCGGGCACCA
>JBBDSK010000251.1:0-17410 GCA_040904985.1 Woeseia sp.
GTCATACCGACAACATCGCCAACAAGCTGGGAATTGATCGGCGAGCCTACCGGCATGCAGCTGGTGACAGCGCACAAGGGGATTCAGCAGATGGTCACCCGCGTGCGCGGCAAGCCCGGCCATTCGAGCAGACCCGACGTCGGCGCCAGTGCAATACAGTTCGCCGCCCGCTTTATCAGCGGCATCGACGCCGTACTGCCGAAGGAGCGCAATGAAGCGTTCAATCCGCCGGTCACTACGTTTAACATCGGCGTTATTGGCGGCGGCGAAGCGGTTAACATCATTCCGGAACTGTGCGAACTGCATTGGGAGTTTCGACATCTGCCGGACCAGGACCCGGCGCAGATTCACGCGTCGCTGGATCGCAAAAGCCGCGAGGTGAAGACCCGAATGCGGGGGATTTCCGTGCAAACGCGGGTGGACGCCGCCGTTCCGGCCATGCTGGCCGGAGAGAACAGGCAGGTGGTGAAAGAGCTGGAGCGCTTTTTGCAACCGCCGGAGCCGCGGGTAACAACCGCGCCGTTCGTCACCGAAGGCGGCATTTACCAGCAGGCAGGGATTCCGGCCGTCATTTGCGGCCCCGGCCTGCTCGAACAGGCACACCAGCCGGACGAGAACGTATCGCTGCGCGCGATGGACGATTACCGCGCTTTCCTGTCGCGGCTGATGGCAGACACCTACCCATAACGAGACTGGACCAGACATGAGCGGTAAACAGCAAGCAGAAGGCGCGGCGGCTCCCAGTAAGCCTTTGCAGCAAAACGGCATGCGCTTCTTCAGCGACGCCGAGTTCGACGAGCGCATCGCGAGAGTGCGCGCCAGGATCGCGGACCATCGCCTCGACGCCGTGATCATCACCAATCCGGAGAACATCTATTACCTCACCGGGCTCAACCACCAGGGCTACTTCGCCTATACCTCGCTGATCCTGTCGCTGGAGGAAGAGCCGATACTGATCATCCGCGCGATGGAAAAAGCCATCACACGCGACATGGTGGTGCCGAAGGTCAGGTTCTACCCGTACTCGGACGGCATCGATCCGCTGCCGCAGCCCACCGACCGCGGCAAGGACCTCGCGTTCTCCAGCCCGACCAGCGAAGCGGAAGGCGCCGGGCTCATGCCTTCCTCGATGAGCCTCGGCGTATCGATTCACTCGAATGATGAGAGAGATCCGGATTTCTCCGCCCCCGTCGCCGTCACCTGCCAGGCGCTCAAGGATCTGAACCTGTCCGCGGGCCGCGTCGCCTTCGAAAAGAACAGCTCCTTTCTCCCCTACAAGACGGCCGAAGGCTTCGTGACCAAGATGCCGGACATCAAATGGTCCGACGCCGGTGACGTCATCAATGACTGCCGCATCGTGCAGTCGCCGGCAGAACTGGAGTGCACCCGCAAGGCAGCGGAAATTTCCGACGCCATGGTCATGTCGGGCGTCGCCATGGCAGGCCCCGGCGTGCCGAATCGCGATGTGGCGGCCATCATTTATCACACGATGATCCAGCGCGGTGGCACCTACCCCGCCTTTGTGCCGCTCATCCGTTCCACGCGCACGCTGGACCACGAGCACGGCACCTGGGACAGCGACAACCTGTCGGCAAAAGATCTGCTGTTCCTGGAAATGTCCGGCTGCTACTGGCGCTATCACGCACCGGTCGGACGCCTCGCGCACATCGGCGAAGCACTGGCGGGCTCGCAGCGGGCCAGCGAAATCTGCATCGAGGCGCAACTCGCCGCCGCGGACGCCATACGACCCGGCGTCACGGCCGACTCGGTGTACCAGGCCTGGAAAAGATGCATCGACAAGGCGGGGCTGGATCACTACCACCGCCACCATTGCGGCTATCTTGTCGGCATTGGTTTTCCCCCCAGCTGGTCGGGCTCCGGCGTGCCGCGGGGCTTGCGCAAAGGATCGGACATGATCATCGAGGAAGGTATGGCCTTCCACCTGATGTCCTGGCTCATGCGCACCGGGCAGGGCGATGCCTTTCTTTCCGACACCGTCATCGTCACCGCGACCGGCTGCGAGTTCCTCACCGCCGCGCCGCGCAGCCTCGTCATCCGCTGACCCCTCCCCCGGCAGCAGCCGCTAGCCCGCATCCGTCACCGATTACGCGGGCTAGAAAAAGCCGTGGATCTCGGCGAAATATTCGTCGCGGTTCTGCTGGTCGACCTGGGGAACACCGTCGTGGAAGCGGGCGCCGATCCTGCCTTGCAGGAACTGGATTGGCGTGTACTCCCATACCAGGCTCCATCGCGCCTGATGGTCTTCGTCCACGTCGTCATTCGGATCGAAGAATTCGTAGCTGACCTTGAGGTTGTGCCCACGCCGGAAAAGCCAGTTGCCTTCAATGAGCGATGCCAGGACATCGCGCTTCGCGCCAGAGGGCAAATCGTCACGGATCCAGTCCGCCTCGGCCAGCCACACGACCGGGCCCGTTCTCAAGCCGGCGAACAGGTTTTGCATCTGCCGGTCGCCGGCGTCGGCATCGTTGAAATTGAAGCTGGCGCCGGCGCGCCAGCGCTGGCGGACGAACTGGGCCACCCAGCTGACCCGCTTGCCGGTGTCGGTCTCTGAAGCGCCGCCGCTGCCATTGGTCACGGACAGCTGTGTGGACCAGGGCCCTTCCTCATACCCCACCTGAACACCCCGGTCCGGGGTGAAGAAGTTGATGCCGGTCACCTGCCGGATAAAGGCGCTGTCATCCTGCAGGCGCAGCCCGTACGGCAGGTAAAACTGGCCCGCGGCGAAATGAAACTTGCGGCCGGCGCTCATGATCCTGACATAGGCCTCGCGGTTCTGGCTCGTGCCGGGGGCGAACTGCTGATCAACGTAAAGAGACAGGCGATTCGGTATCAGGCTGGCCTCGAGGTAAAGAGCGCCGCGGTTGATGCGAAACTCCGACGTCTCATCCGCATTGGGGACGTCCGTGTGCTCGTAGCCGGCGCGAAGGTCCGCGCCGACGGAGAGCCACTCCGTGATCTCTCCCGTCCACAGATCCGCCTCGGCGGCGCCAATCCGGTCGGCGGGCATTTCCGACTGCGCGAACGCATTGCCATAGACGGTTCGCTTTCCGCCGCCGGCGGGATGACTGTGACAGGCAGAGCACTGCATGCCCTTGTACACGGCCAGGTAGGGTTCTGCGGCGACTCGATCCGTGACGAGCCCTGCCGCCAGCAACAGGCCGAGCAGCGCCAGCCGGCGCTTCCGCGCCGATATGCCCTGGGTCATTCCCCGCCTCCGGCCACGACTGCGGCCATCAACGCTCGGCACCGTCAGCGATCCACTGGCGGATATCGTCGATGACGGACTGGTCAAGAGGCTGGCCGCCCAACGGCATCTGGTCACCCTCGCTTGCGGTGCCCTCCAGCTTCCGGATGAGGTAGCTGTTGTCCGGATCGCCGGCTTCGACGCGGGACAGTGAGGGCACCTGGATGCTGGAGACGCCGACGAGATTGGCGAAACTTGCGTCGGCGTCCGTCAAGTCCATACCCGTCGGCAGGGAGTCGCCCATCGGACCGCTATGGCATCCACTGACGCTGCAGGTCGGGGTAAAAACGTTCGCCTGGATCTCGTCCAGAGTCGGCCCGCTCTGCTCCGGGGCCGCTACCGTGAATTCGGCCTCGAAGTCGCCGCCCTCAGTGCCGTCCCCGGAGGGGAACGATCCCGAAAACTCGCCGTCCAGCGCGTTTGCATCAAGATCGAGGATCACCGAGGCGCCGCTGCCGTGGAGCCGCACGCGATACCTGTCATCCTCAAGCCCGCTCACGAGGAAGGTCGCGCTCATCGGGTTCGTGGACGGGGTCGTGATGTCGTCCGCCGTGATCTGCTGTTCGTTGCCATCGTCGAAAGTCCCGTCGCCCCCGCTCGCTTCGAGGATGAAGGTTTCGGCGTTGACGGTGGATACGTCCAGTTCCCTGTCGAACATGGCTATGATTTCGCCGGGCGCCGTCTCCAGCTCGCTTTCCGGCACCGGTGAGAGCGAACTGACGCGAATGGGCTCGCCGGACGGTTCCCTGTCGTCGATCGCACCCTCCGTAATCCATTGGCGGATCACGTCGATGTTTGCCTGCTCCAGAGGCGTCCCGTCCAGCGGCATCTGCTCGCCAACGCTCGCTGTACCCTCCAGCTTCTGGATCAGGTAGCTGTTATCGGGATCGCCGGGCGCCACCCGGAGAATGGAAGGCACTTCGGTGCTTGCCACGTCAACAAGAAGGCCATAGCTGCTTTCCTCATCGAGCCGCAAGCCTTGCGGTGCGGCGCCCCCGGTATGGCATCCCGACGTGGCGCAGGTCGGGGTAAACACCGCGGCCTGAATCTCGGAGAACGTGGGTCCGAAATCGGCGGATGGCGGAGGTGGCGTAGGCCCGGGAGGCTCGGCCTCACCCGAGCCGCTGCCGCCGCCGCAAGCGGCCGCCATCGTACCCAGCATCAAGGCCAGGCCTGCCCGCACTGCAATGAACTGAGGGTTCCGCATGTTGTCTGCCACCGCATAATGGAGTATCAGTCAGTGAGTGCACGGCAGACGTCGAAAAGGTTCAATGGGCAGCACAATGAGTCCGGCATCCCGGGCACAGCCGAATTTTTTTCGCGCTCATTGAACCTTTGGCCCCGCTCCGTGGCACTTACCTCAGGCGGCCGAATGTAAATGTCCGGGTTCGGCCAGAGGCAGGAGGCGAGCAACGAAGCCATGGCACATCGCGCCGGAAAAAAGCCCGACGGCGAAAACGAGCGCGAGTCGGCGTTACTGCGGCGTATTGTGCAACGGGATCGCAGCGCGATTGCGGAGCTCTACCGCCTGTACCATGCGCGCCTGTTCAAGTTCGTTTTTCGACTCACCCACTCCTACAGCGTCGCCGATGAACTCGTCAACGACGTCATGCTGCTCGTGTGGCAGAACGCGGCGTCGTTTCGCGGCGACTCCAGAGCGTCCACCTGGATTTTCGGCATTGCCTGGCGCCAGGCGATGCGCCGGGCATCCCGCGGGAAGAATGCGCATTTGCAGCCGGCTCGCGCCGATGAACCGGCTCGTGACGACCGCGCCGACATCGAAAGGCGTGACTGGGTCTGGCGCGGCCTGAGAAAACTGCCGCAAGCCCAACAGCTCACCACCGTGCTGGTTTTTTACTACGGCTTGTCCTATCTCGAAACTGCCGAGATCACGCACTGTTCGGTGAATACGGTGAAGACAAGAATGTTCCATGCGAGGCGAAAACTGCGCGAATACCTTGCCGAGCCGGAAACGGCGGAGCCGCGCGATGAGTAAGCAAATGAAGACAGGTGACCACGAACTGGTCGACGAGCTGCTGCCATGGTTCGTCAACAATACACTGAGCGCGGCGGAGCGCGATCAGGTAAGGCAGCACCTGGATGGCTGCACCGCATGCCAGGAGAGCGTGTCGCTCCTCTCGGCGGTGCAATCCGCAGTGCGTCATGAACCGGCAACGCCTATCGTTCCGCCGCCCCGCGTCGAGAAATTGATGGCGGCTATAGACGGCAAGGGGCGGAAGAAGTGGCGCCTGCAGCCGCTGGCGGTGCTGGGTATCGCGGCATCCGTCGCCGGAGCACTGGTGATCGTCACGCTTCTGATGCCAGAGCCGGAGCAGCCGCTGACGGGGCCCGCGCGTTATGAAACGACGACTTCGCCACTGCAGGCGGCATCGATGGACTATGTGCTCGACCTGCATTTCACGGATGACAGCACAGCCGCCGCACGAGAGCGCGTGCTGCGCAATCTCGACGCACGCGATGTAAATAAAGGCGTCGGTGCCAGCTACCGCGTGACGGTGAACGTGCCGGCCGCCTCACTCGAGGAACTCGAGCGCTACACAGGCGCACTGGAATCGATGAGCGAAATTGAGTCTGTCGGTGTCGTGGCCGTGCAGTTGCCGATGAAAAAAACGCAATGAAATATTTTTCTGTCTTCTTTCTGCTGGCCTTGCTCGTGCCTCTGTCAATGGCGGACGAAGGCAGGACAGATCCGGATCGGGACATACTCGTGACCTTCGCGAACGACGGCGCCAATTCCGTCAGTAGCGGCATTGCAGCGCCGTACCGAAAACGAAAACGTTATTCAATCGGCGCCGACGCGCGGCAGCACGCGGCCGGTATCGCCAGGGATTACGCCCTGGTGGAAATCGACCGCTGGCCCATCCGTGCGCTATCCGTATTCTGCGTCATCTACAGGCCATCCGCCGATGCGGATCGGCAGGCGGTGCTCGCCCGCCTGCGCAGCGATCCCCGGGTTGAATCAGCGCAGCTCCTGCAACGCTTCGAAACCCTCGCCGGGCCGGTTCAGGAGTACGACGATACCTATGTGAGCCTTCAGCGCGGCATCGAAGTGATGCAGGTGTATGCCGCGCACCAGTACTCTCGCGGGAAGGGCGTGCGCGTGGCGATCGTCGACAGTCACGCAGACGTAAGGCACGAAGATCTCGAGGGACGGCTGAAAAAAGTCCACGTATTTTCCGACGGCAGCAAGGCACCGCATCCGGAGCACGGTACGGCAGTGGCGAGCGTGATTGGCGCCAACGCCAACAACGCGAGAGGAATCGTCGGAATTGCGCCCGACGCCGTGATGGAACTGTACGTCGCCTGCTGGGCGAAAACCGCAGCGGCAAATGCTGCATCCAATGCCGTGTGCGACAGCTTCACGCTCAGCAAGGCCCTGGACGCGGTGCTCCGCGACAAAGCCGATATTCTCAATCTGAGCCTGACAGGCCCCCATGATCCGTTGCTGGCGCGATTGTTGAAGGAGCTCGTGGCCGCCGGTGTCGTCACGGTCGCCGCCTACGCCCCGCAAAGAGAAGGCAGCCAGCGCTTCCCGGCAAATTTCGAGGGCGTGATCGCTGTCCGCAGCAGCGACGAGCGCCCTGGCGCCAGATACTTTCCGGCCAGCGAGCGCCCGTCGTTGAGCGGCATCTATGCGCCCGGGGACCAGATCATGGTTGCCCTGCCCAATAACGATTACGATTTTCGCTCCGGCAACTCCCTGTCCGCTGCGCATGTGAGCGGAGTCATCGCATTGCTGCTCGCGGTATCGCCGAACCTCTCGCCGGAGGCAATCCACGGCTATTTGCGAAAGTCCCAGCGCGGCTCGGGATTGGCACGAAGATCCATCGATGCCTGCCTCGTGCTGGAGCTGGCCGACAGAGCCAGAACCTGCCGGCTGTACGAGTCACGGGCGGGCCGAAGATCCGCAAGTCCGTCCGGCGAAGCGTCAACCTTTTTTTCCGCGCCGGCCCAGCGCTCGCCATGATGGCGGGGTCCGCAGCCGCGCCCTGGGCGAGCCCGTTCCCGGCCCATTTCCTGGCCAATCGCCCTGGCCAATCCCTCGATTTTCCCTGGCCGATACCTTCGGCCGGTTCCGACTAGTACGAAATTTTTACGCTCAGGGCGAGGCGCGCTTTCGCCAGCTCGGGAGTGCTGATGATCGGCACGGCGCGACTGGTGTCGTGATAGCGCAAGTCGACATCGATTCTGCCGAAAGCACGAGTGATGCCCAACTGCCACCAGGCATAGCCGCTTCCCGTCAGGTCCGACACATCGTAGTAACCCGCTCCCGCGCCAAGAACCAGTTGCCGAGGAAGCGGCCATTCCCCGTACAGATCGACATTATGGGTGCGGCGGCCGGTATGAAAAAGATCCGGCGAGTGCGAATACTCCAGCCAGGCACGATCGTCGAAGTTAGCAACGGCCGAATATTCAAGAAAATCGTAGTCGATGTTCCCTTCTGTACCGGGAAACGAGTAAGCCACCACGTTGGCGCCGATACTCCAGGCGCTCCCGAGATCGTGGTTGTAGCCCACGTAGTAATTCACCTGGAGATCGCGCTGCCGGGTCGCACCGCCGCTGATATCGGCGCTTGACCCCCAGAGGCCGAGGTAAAGCCCCGACGGCAACGCAACATCCACTCCCGCCTGAACGGCCGCATGGCTGTCGCTGTAGCTCACACCGCGAAAGACGTAGTCCGTGGTGAGCGCCCCGTAGCGGGTCCATTCTGCCGCTGAAACGGCCGAGGCGAACAGCAGGCAAGGCAGTGCCGCAGCGCACAGGAGCCGGCCCGGTGTGGTCACGGGAGATGTAACAGGCGGTGGGCGCGGTGACTCATCGTCAGACCATTGTCCTGCTGAACCTGCCGGGCGGCAACACATCCGCCGCAAAGGCTGGGGGAAAAAAATGGGCTATAGTTAGGCCGCCGGCCGGCATTCACGGCCAGAATCCCGATTTATTCATAGAGCCGAGACTATGGAAAAGACAATCGTTGTTGTTGGCGCCACGGGCGCCCAGGGCGGCGGGCTCGCCAGGGCCATTCTCGACGATGCCGCCAGTGACTTCCGCGTACGCGCCCTCACCCGCAACCCGAATTCAGACAAAGCCCGGGAACTCCGCGGGCGCGGCGCCGAAATTGTCCAGGCGGACCTGGACGACCCCGGCAGCGTGAAAAGCGCTTTCGCCGGCGCCTTCGGCGCCTGGTGCGTGACCAACTTCTGGGAGCATTTCTCTCCCGAGAAAGAAATCGCGCAGGCACACAACATGGCCGAGGCGGCGAAGGAGCAAGGCCTGCATCATGTCATCTGGTCGACGCTGGAAGACACCCGCCAGTGGGTGCCTCTCGATGACGATCGCATGCCGACGCTGATGGGCAACTACAAAGTCCCGCATTTTGACGCCAAGGGCGAAGCCAACGAGGCTTTTACCGGTCGCGGCCTCCCCGTTACCTTACTGCTGACATCCTTCTACTGGGATAACCTTATTTACTTCGGCTCCGGCCCTGTCAGGGGACCCGACGGAGTGCTCGCCCTTTCTTTTCCCATGGGCGACCGGAAGCTGCCCGGAATCGCCGTGGAGGATATCGGAAAGTGCGCCTACGGGATCTTTCGTAAGGGCCGCGAGTACATTGGCCAGACCACCGGGATTGCCGGCGAGCACCTGTCCGGCTCAGAGATGGCCCGTTCCCTCGGCAAAGCGCTTGGAGAAACGGTGCGCTACCACGATGTACCGCCCGAAGACTATCGGCAACTCGGTTTTCCCGGAGCCGAAGATCTCGGCAACATGTTCCAGTTCAAGCGCGATTTCAACGACTATTTCTGCGGCGTCCGCAAGACCGAGGTTGCCCGGTCGCTCAACCCCTCGCTGCTGACGTTCGACCGCTGGCTTGCCCGTTATCATGACCGGATACCGCTCGGCGACGCCGCCGATACGCCGTCCGGCGGTACCTAGACAAGCCGGTCCAGATCCGGATGTATCAAACGCTTTTGGTCGCCATCGGCGGCGCCGTCGGTGCAACAGCGCGATACAAGCTTGGCGGCCTTATTCTGCATCACACGGCAAGCTGGAAGTTTCCTCTGAGTACCTTCGCGGTGAATGTCTCCGGCTGCCTCGCCGCAGGACTTCTGGCCGGGCTGGTCATTCGGCACGATCTGTTCGCAGCTGATACCCGCATCTTTCTTTTCACCGGGTTGCTGGGCGGATTTACGACGTTTTCCGCCTTCGGCCTGGAGACCGTTTACCTCCTGCAACGCCAGGAACATTTAATGGCGTTTCTCAACGTAGCGCTAAGCTCAGTTGCTGGCGTAGTCGTTCTCTGGCTCGCCATCAAGGCCATTCCCTGACAACCATCCTGGCCAAAAGCGCCGGCGCCCGCGGGGTAGCGCATCTCGGGCAGCTTTGCAGTTTTTACAATTCGTTCCACCGCCGTTTTTTATTGCGAAATTTTCGTCACCTCGTCCGTGTGGCCCCGCTTCTTTTTGCGTGCAATAATGACCCCGCCCCGGCGCCGTCGAGCACTGGTGTTGACGCGGTCCATCAGGCGCCGCCGTAAAACGCCCTCCGTCTGCCGCACATCCTACGGCCGCCTCTAAAACCTGATTTTCTTTCGCCCGGCCGGGACCGTGTGTCTTCTGCCGTTTAAGGAGACTGCATGGTATGAGAATTGCGCAAATTGCCCCGCTGATCGAATCGGTACCACCACGTTTATACGGTGGAACCGAGCGCGTCGTTTCCTATCTCACCGAAGAACTGGTTCAGCAGGGTCATGAGGTAACCCTCTTTGCGTCAGCCGATTCGCAAACCTGCGCCAGGCTCGTGGCCTGCGCGCCGTCCGCACTAAGACTGGAACCGCGATCGCTGGATCCCTGGCCGCATTACATGCTGATGCTCGAGCAGGTGCGCCGCCATGCGCGTTCCTTCGAGCTGATGCACTTCCACATCGACTACCTGCATTTTCCTTTGATCCGTGAACTGCAATTGCCGACCCTCACGACATTGCACGGCCGGCAGGACATATGGGATCTGCAGCCGCTTTTCAGGGAGTACGCAGATGTGCCGCTCGCGTCGATTTCGATGAACCAGCGCATGCCGTTGCCAATGGCGAACTGGGTCGCTACCGTTCATCACGGGCTGCCCGAAAACCTGCTGCCATTTTCGCCTGGCGGCGGCGAATACCTGGTCTTTCTCGGGCGTCTTTGCCAGGAGAAACGCGTCGATCGCGCCATCGACATTGCAACGCGCGCCGGCCGCGAGTTGCTGATCGCCGCCAAGGTCGACAATGTAGACCGCGCACACTTCGAGAGCTGCATTAAACCGCTTATGAATCGGCCGAACGTCCGCTTTCTCGGTGAAGTAAATGAAAAGGAAAAAGGGGAACTGCTCGGAGGCGCGCTGGCGCTGCTGTTCCCAATTGACTGGCCGGAACCTTTCGGCCTTACCATGATCGAGTCGCTCGCCTGTGGCACTCCCGTCATCGCCTGGGATTGCGGTTCGGTGCCGGAAATAATCGAGGATGGCGTTACGGGCTGGGTGGTAAACAGCGTCTACGAAGCTGTATCGGCCGTCGATCGCGTGTCGTCACTGCATCGCAAGACCGTACGCGGACACTTCGAGCGCCGTTTCAGCGCCGAGCGGATGGCTTCCGACTACATCGACGTCTACGAGCGCCTGGTGACCACGCGTCCGGCATCGGTCCATTCGGCGGCATGACGGGGCCAACCGTGCTGCAAGAGACTGAAGGCGAGCCGACAGAAGGCGTTGAAGAAACCGGCAGGCACTACATTCCCGCGCAGGCGGACCCGTGGCAGTACGCGCTCAAGCATGGCGACAGCTTCGCGCTCTTCGACGAGCACGGAGACGTCGTCGCCGGTCCGCATCGAGTCGACGGGCTTTATCACCGCGACACCCGGGTACTGTCCCAGTGGCGGCTTCTTTTCAACGGCCACCAGCCACTTGTGCTCAGCTCTACGCTGAGGGACGATAATGCCGCGCTCATCGTCGACCTGACGAATCCCGACATCTACCTGGACGACCGGCTAGTGCAGCCGCGCGACACGCTGCACATCGTGCGCACCATCTTCCTGTGGGACAGCGCCTGTTATCAGCGCATCGCAATCAGCAATTTCGGCCAATGCACCCATCACAGCACACTGCGGCTGGAATTCGGCGCCGACTTCGTCGACCTTTTCGAAGTTCGGGGACATCGCCCGTCCAGGCGCGGCACGAGCAGTTCCAAAGTCAGCGACTCCTGCCGGGTCGAGTTCTGCTATGTCGCTAGTGACGGCCAGCAACAATCCACCGTAATTGCGCTGGATCCGGTACCGGACCGGCTGAACGATTCCTCCGCAGAATGGGACTTCAACCTTGACCCGCGCGACCGGAGCACCATTTTCGCGCGTGTCGATCCTGCGCCGGACGGGTTGCCGTCAGGCCGCAGCTTTCTGGCGGCGATGCGCACCTCCCGAACGTCTCTGAGCCGCCTGTCAGGCCGCGCAACGGCCATTGAAGGCTCCAACGAAATTTTCAACGAGATCGTGCGCCGCTCGGTTGCCGATCTCTACATGCTCATTACGCAGACCGCCGACGGCTCCTATCCTTATGCCGGCGTGCCGTGGTTCAGTACGCCGTTCGGCCGTGACGGGATCATCACCGCGCTGGAAATGCTTTGGATCGACCCCAACGTTGCTCAGGGTGTACTGCACTTCCTGGCACGCACGCAGGCGGAGCATGAGGATCCTCTCGCGGATGCGCAGCCGGGAAAAATCCTGCACGAGATGCGGCATGGCGAACTCGCGCGCACGGGCGAAGTGCCTTTCCTGCGCTACTACGGCACGGTGGACGCGACCCCGCTGTTCGTACTGCTGGCCGGCCGCTATTTTGAACGTACCGGCGATTCGGCCACACTTCAGACCCTGTGGCCCAATATTGTCGCTGCCCTGCAGTGGATCGACGGCCCGGGAGACCCGGACGGCGACGGTTTGGTGGAGTACGAGGCGCAACGCCCGGACGGACTGGTCAATCAGGGCTGGAAGGACTCCGCCGATTCCATCTTCCATGCCGACGGGCGGCTTGCCGAAGGGCCCGTGGCGCTGGTCGAGGTACAGGCCTATGTCTTCGCCGCAAAGCGTTCCATCGCCAGGGTCGCCCGGGCCCTTGGCCAGCACGCGGATGCGGCAAGGCTGGTGGCGGAGGCGGACGCCTTGCGCACGCGCTTCGAGGAGCTGTTCTGGTCCGACGACATCGGAAACTACGTCATCGCCCTGGACGGGCAGAAAAATCCTTGTGTTGTGCGCAGTTCCAACGCCGGTCACATACTGCTGTCGGGTATTGCGTCCAACAATCGTGCCGAGCGTGTTGTCGATGAGCTTCTCAGTCAGAAGTTTTTCTGTGGCTGGGGCATTCGCACGATTGCCTCCGGCGAGCCGCGCTACAACCCGATGTCCTACCACAACGGTTCGGTCTGGCCACACGACAATGCGCTCATTGCGCTTGGAATGTCGCGCTACATGCGCACGGATGCCGTGCAGGATATCTTCACCGGGCTCATGCGCGCCGCGAGTGCCGTAAATCTAAGGCGCTTGCCGGAACTGTTCTGCGGCTTCCGCCGGCGCCCGGGGCGCGGTCCGACCTTTTACCCGGTCGCCTGCTCCCCGCAGGCATGGGCCGCGGCGGCGCCGCTCGCATTGCTCCAGGCCAGCCTCGGCCTCAGCTTCGACGTGCCCAACAGGGCCATTTTGATGACCCACCCGCGCCTGCCGCCCTTCCTGGATGAGGTGCTTTTGCGAAATCTGCGCCTCGACGACTCCGCCTCCATCGACCTCCTGTTACGGCGCCGCGGCGACGACGTCGGCGTGAACGTCGTGCGGCGCGAAGGCAACGTGGTCGTGGACATCCGCGTGTAGAAGGGCCTGGCGCAGCAACCGTGGCTCTTACTCATCGAGCAGTGGCTTTGCGGGGGCGGACGCTACAACCAGCCGCGGCGCTTGAAGAAAACGTAGGGAAGGACCGCGCAGATGATCATGATGCCGAACGCAAAGGGGTAACCGAAGCGCCAGCTGAGCTCCGGCATGTGGTCGAAGTTCATGCCGTAGATGGAGGCGATGAGGGTCGGCGGCAGGAACACAACGGCCGCGATCGAAAAAATCTTGATGATCGCGTTCTGTTCGATTGCGATCATGCCGAGCGTGGCGTCGAGCAGGAAGGTGATTTTCTGCGACAGCGAGGAGGAATGTTCGCTCAGGGAATTCACGTCCCGCAGAAGCGTCTTCACCCTGGCGCGAGTGTTTCTCTCACTTCGCCGCTGGGTTGTGCTGTACGCCAGGAATGCAATCAGGCGATCGAGGGTAAAGAGGCTTTCACGCACGTTCGAGGTCAGGTCGCCCTTGCGCCCTATATCCTGCAGCAGCTTTTCCAGATCCTTGCTCTTGGTCTCTTTGGCTCCTGGCCGCTCGAAAGTGATGCGGGAGATGGCATCGATCTCCCTCTGAGCCCGTTCCAGCACGTCGGCGAGCCGGTCCACGATGGTCTCGAGAAGCCCCAGAAGGACCGTTTCCCCGTCCGTGCAGCCGAGGTTGGCTTTTCTCGCGTGTTGCGCATAGGTCTCAAAGCTGCGCGGGTCGTGGTAGCGGATCGAAATAAGGCGCTCGCCGGCCAGCACAAAAGTGACAGGCGCCATCTGCAGATCATCCGTATCCGCCTTTGCCGGCACCGTGGCGGTCATGAAACTGTCGCCGTTTTCGTAGTAGAGCCTGCTCGATATCTCGATCTCTTCCATGTCCTCCCGGGTCGGAATATCGAGCGAAAGACGCGATTCCAGCAGCGCTTCCTCTTCGCGGGACGGGCTGGACAGATCGATCCACACCAATCCGTCGAAATTTCCGCTCACGTCCTCGACGGCCTGCAGCCGGCCGTTCTTCGCTGTGAATCCTCTTATCATACGTTCCCCCCGCCGCTTCCCGGCCGTCGACCTCTCCCGGCGGCCGGCGCCACCGGATGAACCGCGCCGCTTGTGGGACCGCCTCTGTTGTGGGCATCATTTTCCCTGATCGCCGATGCCAGGTGTAGCACCCTGCAGCACTATCGTCCACAGCCACACTATCGTCCACAGCATCTTCCACGGGTACCCGGTATGAACGCGCAAGCTACTTTGATCATGACGACCGTCGACAGCGAAGAGCTCGCGGCGAATATCGGCACGCAGCTCGTGCAACAGAAGCTGGCGGCCTGCGTGCAGGAGATCCGCATCATGAGCCGCTACCGCTGGGAAGGCGAGGTAAAGTGCGACCCCGAGATCCTCCTTCTGGTCAAAACCTCCACGGCAGCCGCCGATGACGCCATGCGCCTGATCCGCGACAACCATCCCTACGAGTTGCCTGAAATCATTGCCACCCCGATCACAGCTGGCCTGCCCGCCTATCTCGATTGGCTCGCCGGTGAGGCAGACGGGGCTGCCGGCTAACCACGGCGCCGGTGGTCCAAAAGGGCCGCAAACGGGGCCTGCAGCACCGGCGGTGGCTTGTTGCAGTGCTTTAGCGGTTGCCCTACCCTGATCAGGCATGTCGGCAAACTCCGAAAAACCTGCATTGCCGATTCTGGAGCGCATCGATCACCTGGTGCTGGCGACTCCGGATCTGGACGCGGGGGTTCACCACGTGGAGGAACTCCTGGGCGTGGAGGCGGTGCCGGGCGGTCATCACCCGGTCTACGGAACCCGGAATGCGCTGGTAGCGCTGAGCCGGTCCTGCTACCTCGAGATCATCGGCCCTGACGAGAAGATCCTGAATCGGGAGGAAGTGCGGGTATTCGGGATTCACGGGCTGGAACAGCCGCGACTCGTCACCTGGGCGGCAAAGGGCCAGGAGCTGGAACAGCTGGTCGACGACGCGCTAAAGGAAATGATCGACCTGGGGGGCGTCACCCTGGGCGCGCGCAGAAGGCCGGACGGCGCCGAACTGACCTGGAGGTTCACCGATCCGCTGGCGGCACGGAACGGCGGCGTATTGCCCTTTTTCATCGACTGGGGCAACAGCGATCACCCGGCGGCCTCCCTGCCGCAGCAGTGCGAACTGCTCGAAATGACGCTGCACCATCCGCACCACGATGACGTAAAGGAGCGCCTCAGGGCCATCGGTCTGGACATGCCGGTAGCACAGGGCGACCAACCACAGGTCGCGGCAACAATCCGCACGCCAAAAGGCGTAGCCGAACTCTAGCGCCGAAAAAAGGATCTTACCCGCAGATCGTCGTGGCGACCCGCAGCCGAATGAGGTCCGGCAGCTCGCCGCATCGCCCGCCACATCCGGCGCGAACGATTCTTGCTATCCTGCCCACGTCCGATCACGTAAAGGAAGATGAAATGGCATTGCCCTGGTTGTCTATTGTGGCCAGAAGCGTTCCCTGGGCCGAACTGGTACGGAGGGCGCCGCAGATTATTTCCGCTTCCTCGCAACTCCTGGAAAAGCGAAACGCCACCGGACAGCGCACTGCCGTGCCTCCGGGTGAGCTGGACGAAAGGGATTTGCAACGACGCATTGCGGCCCTGGAGGAACGCGATGGGGAGCACGCCAGGGTGTTCGAACAGCTGGCGCAACAGACTCGGGATTTGAGCGACGGCTTGCAGGTGCTCGCGGCAAGGCTGCGTTTGCTGATGATTCTGTTCGCGGTGGTAGTCGCAGCCGGCGTCGCAGCGGCGATACTGCTCTGGTAATTCGTCGCGCGCCAGTACGGAAGGTAATGCCGCCGACCGTGCCTAATCGGGCAGAAAACTCTTCCCATAATCCATGGGCGAGAGATCAAAATGCGCGGCCAGGCTCTGCCCGATGTCGGCAAACGTTTCGCGCTTGCCGATAGACCCGGGCGACAGGCCGGCACCGCAGGCGAGCACCGGAATGTGCTCTCGGGTGTGGTCCGACCCCGGCCAGGATGGATCGCAGCCATGGTCGGCACAGAGCACCAGCAGGTCGTCGTCCTGCAGGAGCCCGATCAATTCGGGCAGGCGCCCGTCGAAGTACTCCAGCGCGCCGGCATAACCTTCGATGTCGCGACGGTGACCGTACAGCATGTCGAAATCGACGAAGTTCGTGAATACCATCGAGCGATCGGGAGCGGCCTGCAGCGCCTCCAGGGTGGCATCGAACAGAGCGGGATTGCCGGTTGCCTTGATTTTGCGGCTGATGCCACGATGCGCGTAAATATCGGAAATCTTGCCGATACTGATCACTTCACCCCGGCTTTCCACCAGCTTGTCGAGCACAGTCGGCGAAGGCGGAGGCACCGTCAGGTCACGCCGGTTTCCGGTGCGGGTGAAATCGCCGCGCGTCATCCCGACGAATGGGCGCGCAATGACCCGCCCGATATTGTATTTGTCGACCAGTTCACGAGCGATATCGCATAGCTGGTAAAGCCGCTCCAGGCCGAAGGCTTCTTCATGGCAGGCTATTTGGAACACGCTGTCGGCGGATGTGTAAACAATGGGCTTGCCGGTGCGGATATGCTGACCGCCGAGCTCCGCGATAATGGTCGTACCGGAGGCATGGCAATTGCCGAGGATACCGGGCAATTGGGCCCGTTCGATCAGCGCCTCCAGCAGCTCTGGCGGAAAGGTGTCCTCATCCCTGGTGAAGTAACCCCACTCGAACAGAACCGGCACGCCCGCCATCTCCCAGTGCCCGCTGGGGGTATCCTTGCCGCTGCTGAGCTCTTTCGCGAAGCCGAAGGAACCAGCTACTTCTCCCGGCAGTTCACAGCCGACGGGGAAAGCCCCGGTACTCTCCTTCGCCGCGTGCAACAACCCGAGGCGGGCGAGGTTGGGAATCTCCAGCGGCTGCCCCTTCTCCGCACGATATTTGGCAATACTGCCCAGCGTATCGGCACCGACGTCCCCGAAGCGAGCTGCATCCTCGGTGGCCCCGATCCCAAAAGAATCGAGCATCAGGATCACTGCTCTGGTCATCGAAACTCCTCTCACAATCCGGCACTCGGCGATCGTGGACATCCACGGCCCTGTATCTACGACAGGTGAATGTCAGCGACACCTTCCTGCTACTGCAAGCCTAAACATTATTCATGAACGCCGCCAATCCGTCAGCGGAGAGCCGGGGGGGGGGGGGGGGGGGGGGGGGGGGGGGGGGGGGGGGGGGGGGGGGG
>JBBDSK010000252.1:0-17296 GCA_040904985.1 Woeseia sp.
AGACAGCACCACACGACGCTCGAACATGCGGCCGAAGTTTCGGATGCGGCTGTTCAGAAGATCGTTGTTCGAGAATATGAGCTGCTCGCCGGACAGACTCCGGATGCGCGTCGTCTTCAGCCCTACCTTTTCCACGTTGCCGGCTGTTTCGCCCACGGACAGAAAATCGCCTACCACAAAAGGCTTGTCGAGTACGATGGAAAGGGATGCGAAAAGATCGCCGAGGATGTTTTGCGTCGCAAGCGCGACAGCGATGCCGCCCACCCCGAGGCCTGCGACGAGGGCCGTAATGTCGACGCCCAGATTGTCCATGATCATAAGGACGACAAAGGTCCAGACCACCAGCCGGACCACAAAGCCCAGGACATCCATGGCCGCAATGGCTTCCGGCCGCTGCGTGAGCTCCATCTCCCTCCGCTGCCGCAGCCCCTCGCCCATCGCGGCGGTTGCCCACAGCCCGACCTGCACGAGAAGCCCGATCGTGACGACGCTTATGAGCAGGGCATACGTCTCCGCTGCCAATGTCCAGAACCGCAGGCCGATCGCCAGTGCTATCAGGAGCAGGAACCAGCTTTTCGTTTGCTTCACCGCCTGCTCCGCGATATGCAAGGCGGCGTACTTTCGGCTCCCGGCAAGCGACGACAGACGCCTGTGCAAAACCCTCCGCACAATTCCAAGAACCGCCCATGCGAAGATCGCCACAGCGATTCCGATGAGTAGCGTCGCGAGGCTCTTCCCCAGGATTTCGTATTCGAGCCATTCGAGTGGATTCATGTGTGCTCCTGCTTCTTATTTGTTCTCTGCTGTGGTGCAAGCGGTTTCCGTTGCGGCAACCCAGGCGTGCATCACCGCCGGTCGGCGTACAGGCCTGCACTCTGCAATTTCGTCGTACGGCTCTCTACACTGTACGGCAGTACCTCGATGGTTTCCCCTTGCAGGATCCTCTCTTTCAGGTTGGACCACCACCTGTGGGACAGCAGCTCGGAATGGTACTTTCTGAAAACGTCCTGTAAAGCCGCGTCGAAGCCGAAGAACCGGATAAACTCTTCCGGGAACACGTCGTTTGTACCGACGAAGAACCACGGCTCCGCGGCCATTTCGTCTTCCAGCCTGCCGCTTTCGGGCAGCGGACGGAAGTTGCAATCGGTGACGAAGGTGACCTCGTCGTAGTCATAGAAGATTACGCGGCCATGTCGCGTTATCCCGAAATTCTTCATGAGGAGATCTCCGGCAAAAATATTGCTCGCCGCCAGGTCCCGCAGCGCCTGCCCGTAATCGACCACGGCACGTCCCGCCTCTGCCGAGGACACATCGAGCAGGAAAAGATCTAGCGGTACGAGACGGCGCTCGATGTAAAGATGCTCGATCAGAAGCTGCTCGCCCTGAACCCTGCAATTTCGGCTGCACTCGCTCAGAAGGGCATCCCGCAACGCCGGCTCGAAGCGACCCAGGTCGAACGACAGGCGGCGAAACTCCTGCGCGTCTACCAGGCGCCCGGCCCTGTCATGCTTGAACACCAGCTCGTATTTTTCCCTCACCTGTTCCCGGCGGATGTTCTTGGGATAGCGGAACCTGTCGCGGATCACCTTGAATACAACGTTGAACGAGGGAAGAGTAAACACTTCCATGACGAGTCCCGCAGCGCCCGGCGCGGCCGTAAAAAGATCCGTCGAATGCTCCAGGTGACGCATCAATGCACGGTAACGCTCCGTCTTGCCCTGTTTGGCGCGCCCCAGAACGGTATAGATCTCCTCCACGGGCTTCTCCGGCATAAGCTCACGGAGGAACCCGACGGCGCTGCCGACCACTTCCAGATCGACGTGGAAGTAACTTCGGGTGAAGCCGAACAGTATGCTCACTTCCGACTCCGAGAGAATGATCGCGTCGGAGATCACGCCGTCCGGGCGGTTTGCAAACGGCACTACCAGCGGCACCTGCCGTCCCGCACCGAGTATCCGGCCGACGAGGTACGCGCGCCTGCCACGGTAGAACAATGGAACAATGACTTCGACTTGTTCAGGAAAGAAACTGGTTTTCTGTTGCGCTCCCCAGGCGCCGATTTCCGCTGTGATGAAGGAAATTGTGCTCTCGACGTCACGAAAACGCTTCGCGAAGGGAAGATCAGCCAGAACTTCGTCGAACAGGTAATGCAATGAGCCCCGATTGCGGTACCTGCGCGTCTCCAGCGGATACCGGCCATCTTCGGTCGGCGTGACGTCAGTCGCCAGAAATTCGACCTCGGGATCCACGCCGACGGTGTCGAAATTACGCCGCGTTACCGAACTGAAAAACGTTTTGTAGAACTCGGAATCCGCGCAGTCGGAAATGAGCTCGGCGTAGTAGCGCTTGATGAGCCCCCAGCTGTCCCGGTTACCCGTGCGGTCTGCCAGAACCGCGCGCGCCTCTTTGGCGGCTGCGGCAACCGAGCGGTTGTACAGCTCGATCCGACTTACTGCATCTTCCCGTGCCGCTGCCCAGTTACGCGCCATGAAGTGACCTGCCGCGCGCCGAGTGATCTCCCGAAAGCGGCGATTGTAGTTTCGGAACGCATCGAAGAGCCTCGCCGCGGCCCGCCGCTCCGCCGCGCTGTCGCCATTGCCTGCGCCGGCGCGCATCGCTAACGCCGTCGCCGCCGGCTGCCGGTACTGTGCCAGGCCCTTGTTGCATGGCGGGTCTGATTCCATCCCCGGTAGGGATGACCCGCGAGTAAAGACTCGTCCTTGAAGAAAAGCACCAGCGCGGCGCCGGCAGCAAAACCCCCGATATGCGCCCAGAACGCAACACCGCCGCCTCCGGCACCAAGAGACGTCACACCGCTCAGGAACTGCACCAGTATCCAGTAGCCGAGCATGGCGAATGCCGGCACTGCGAAGGTTGTGATATAGAAGCCGAAAATAATCAGCAAGTGCACATGTACTCGCGGGTAAAGCACGATGTAGGCACCCATGACGCCACCGATAGCGCCTGACGCGCCCACCATCGGTATCGGCGAGGCGGTGTTTACGATTATCTGCGCGGCGGCCGCTGCCAGACCGCACAAAATGTAGAAGAGCGCGAACCGGCCATGCCCCATCGAATCCTCGACATTGCCGCCGAAAATCCACATAAACCACATGTTGCCGATGATGTGCATCCAGCTGCCGTGCATGAACATCGACGTCAGCAGCGTCATCCAGGTCGATTCGCCGTCCAGGGAGCAGGGAAACCGCGGCGGAACCTGCGCCGCGTCGATACTCCCCAGGAGATTACCCGGAATGAGTCCGAGCTGGCAGACAGAGCGGGTGAGGGCCGGCTCGCTGCCGAGTCCCTGCACCAACAGCCAGGCCGTAACGTTCAACGAGATGATCAGCCAGGTGACATACGGGACCGTGAGCTGCGGATTCTCGTCGCGGATAGGGAACATGACGCCAGCTCGGCAAGGCTACCGGCAGTGAGCTGCAGGAAAAGTCACGGCCGCAGCTGCCCGCTGCCGCGAACCAAATACTTGTAGCTCGTGAGCTGTTCGGCGCCCACGGGTCCGCGTGCGTGCATCCTGCCCGTGGCGATGCCCATTTCTGCGCCCATGCCGAACTCGCCGCCATCGGCGAACTGCGTCGAGGCATTGTGCATTACGATTGCACTGTCGACGCCCGCCAGAAACCGTTCCGCGGCAACGGCGTTCTCCGCAACGATGCTCTCTGTATGCCCCGAGCCATAGCGGCGAATATGGTCGATCGCATCCTCGACACCGTCGACAATTCTGATCGAGATAACCGCGTCCAGATACTCCGTCGTCCAGTCGGCGTCCCGTGCCGGTATGACATCAGCCGACAGGCTGCCGGCGATTTCGTCTCCACGGACTTCGCAACCTGCCTGCACAAGCGCAGCGACAACCTCCGGCACAAGCCGCGGGGCGGCTGTCGCGTCTACCAGCAGCGTTTCAGCCGCACCACATATTCCCGGCCGGCGCATCTTCGCATTCAGGACAATGTTGCGAGCCATGGCAACATCCGCTGACTCATGCAGGTAGACATGACAAATCCCCTCGAGGTGCCCAATCACGGGGACTGTCGCCTCGTCCTGCACGCGCTGAACAAGACTCTTGCCGCCGCGCGGAATGAGGACGTCAAGATATTCCCTCATCGAGGACAGCATATAGCCGACGGCTTGCCGATCCGTGATCGGCACAAACTGCACGGCATTTTGTGGCAAGCCGCACAGGTCCACTCCGTCCGCGATACACCGATGTATCGCGCAGCTGGACGCAAAACACTCCGACCCGCCGCGCAGTATTACGGCGTTACCCGACTTCAGGCAAAGCGCGGCTGCGTCGGCCGTCACGTTTGGCCGACTCTCGTAGATCATGCCGATAACGCCGAGCGGCACGGACACCCGCTCGATACGCAAGCCGTTCGGCCTGTCCCACTGCGCCAGCCGCCGGCCGAGCGGATCTTCCAGTGCCGCCACGGCTTCCAGGCCCCGGGCCATCCCTTCGACCCTTCCCGAATCCAGCGCGAGGCGGTCGATCAGCGCGCGTGCAACACCCTTGTCCGTCGCTTCCACGAGGTCTTTCCTGTTCTCCGCAAGAATGAACCCGGCACGATTGCGCAGCTCACGGGCCGCATTCCGCAGCCCCTCGTTTCGCTGATCGTTGCTGCTGCGGGACAGCTCCTTCATCGTGCTACGCGCACAACGCCCCATTTCGTTCATCATCTCGTCGATGCTCGCCGGCGGCATACCAGCGGCGACAGCCGGATCTCCGGCGATCGGTTTTCCCGTCTTCAAGTTGACTCCTCTGCTCCGAACACGACGAGATCATTGCGGTGGACCATCACCGACCGGCCCCGGTAGCCGAGGCTGGCTTCCATGTCGGACGAGCGGCAGCGCAGAATCTTTGCAGCGTCCTCATGTCCATAAGCAACCAGGCCTCGGCCCAGTTCACGACCGTCAGGTCCGAGGAGGGCTACAGGGTCGCCCCGAAGGAACTCGCCGCTGACAGCTACGACGCCGACGGGCAAAAGGCTTTTTCCCTGCGACAGCGCCCGGGCGGCGCCCGCGTCCAGCCGCAGGCAGCCGCGCAGCTCCAGCGCGCCTGCAAGCCACTGCTTCCGTGCGGCCGCCGGGGTCGACCGCGCGTGGAAAATCGTGCGCCGGCAGCCTGCGGCCAGCGCCGTGATGGGCCTGTCGGTTCTCCCGTTCATTACGATCGTCGAGCAGCCGGCATGGATTGCGATCGCCGCGGCGTTGAGTTTTGTCGCCATACCGCCGCTGCCGACAGCCGACAGCGGCTTCCCCGCCATGGCGAGCATGGCGTCGGTAATGCCGCGAACATCCGGGATGTGGGTCGCGGCCGCGTCCAGTCGCGGGTCAGCCGTATAAAACCCGTCGACGTCCGACAACAGAAGCAAGCCATCGGCCATTACCATCTGGGCTACGCGGGCCGCCAGCCGGTCGTTGTCGCCATAACGTATTTCTTCCGTGGCGACCGTATCGTTTTCGTTCACTACGGGAACGACATTGTGCTCGAGAAGCTTTTCAAGCGTTTCCCGTGCGTTCAGGAAGCGCCGCCTGTCCTCCGTGTCGCCGAGCGTCAGCAGCACCTGCGCCACGGTAATACCGTGAGCGCCGAGCGCCTCCTGCCAGGCCTGCACGAGATGAACCTGGCCTGCTGCGGCGGACGCTTGCAGTTCCTCCAGCCTGCACCGCCGCCGGTTGATGCCGAGCATATTGCTGCCGATCGCGATGGCTCCTGAAGAAACGACGATAGTCTGCCGACCTGCGGCACGCCGCGCCGCTATGTCCGCAGCCACTCCGCTGAGCCAGGCACGATTCACGTTCCCGGAGTCGTCGGCCAGAAGGGCTGAACCGGTTTTCACGATCAACCGCGCAACGTTCGCCGCATTGAACGCCGGCGCTGCTTGCCGCCTCGCTGAAAGGACCGTATCCGGCGAAAGAGACACGACGGCCTAAGACCCACGCTCGCCAGAAGCGAGCGCTTCCGGAGAGGGCTCCTGCCGATCGGCGAGCGTCTGCCAGACGGTGAAAAACAGTGCCGCAATGATCGGGCCTATCACGACTCCCGACAGGCCGAACACCGCTATACCACCAAGCGTCGTCAGCAGGATCACATAGTCGGGAAGGCGTGCGTCCCGTCCCACCAGCACTGGCCGCAACAGGTTGTCAACGATCCCTATCACTACTGCCCCGATAACAATCAGCACAATGCCCTTGACGGCCTCGCCCGACGCGATCAACACGATAGCAGCAGGCAGCCAGACGATTGGCGGACCAATCGCCGGCAACAGCGCAAAAAGCGCCATGACCACACCCCAGAGGACCGGCGCTCTCAAGTCCAGCGCCCAGAAAGCAAGCCCGCCTAGAAAGCCCTGGATGACGCTGATCAGGAAGGTTCCCTTCAGCGTCGCGCGCGCCACGTTGGCAAAGCGGGACCGCAGGTTCTGCTGCAGTTCTTCGTCCAGCGGA
This sequence comes from Woeseia sp., assembly GCA_040904985.1. Classification (GTDB taxonomy): domain Bacteria; phylum Pseudomonadota; class Gammaproteobacteria; order Steroidobacterales; family Woeseiaceae; genus IDS-8. The sequence continues at coordinate 6,463 of JBBDSK010000252.1, forward strand.
ACGACCCGCATCGTCGCCAGCATAATCGCGGTTCCGTCCTTGATGAAAAAAAACAGCACGTAAAGCATGACGAACAGGTGCAGAAAGAACTGCAGCGTGCTCTGACCGATCGTGACGGCATTGCCGGCGATCCATTTCCCGGACGCTATCGCAGCCTCGGAAACGCCTTGCCGCACCTGTCCGACATCGATCTGAAATCGTTCCAGCAGCCCTGACAGGAAGGGAATCCGCTGTTCGAGCCACAACAGAGTGGATTGGGTGTCGATATTTCCCTCTTCGAAATCATCCGCCAGCGTTGCCGCTTCCTGCGCAACAGCCAGACCGATGAAGGTAAGAGGGATAAGCACCGAGACCACTATCGCAACCATTGTGAGCATAGCGCCCAGAACCGGACGCCCCGGAAACACCTTCAAGAGTTTCTGCTGCAGCGGGCGAAACAAAAGGGCCAGAAGAACCGCCCAGAATATAGCCTTGAGAAAGCTGTAGATAATATTGAAAAACGCGATCGTTACGATCGACAGCAAGAGGAAGAAAAAAATCTGGGTTACAGTTTTTGTGGGCAAGACCATCGTTAATTCCTGGACCGCATTCCCGTCATTCCCCGGGGCAAGAGCATCCGGCAAGGCGGCGCTGCAGCATCAAAGCCATTCGCAGCCTGACCGCCGTGTCGGAGCCTGCGCGGCGCAAAACTCCAAAATCCCAATCTGGCTACAGGGCAGGATAGTGTACCGCAGCCCGGCGGGTCAGGCCGTTCCAGCCGGCAATCCGGTCGAATAGTTGTCCCGGCACTGACAGGAGGGCAATCTGCGTCAGGTCTTCAGGCGATAGCCGGTCTTGAAAATCCACCAGACAACGGCCACGCAGGCACACATAAACAGGGCCGTTATGGAAACGCTCAGGCCGACGCTGACGTCGGCATTCTCGTAAAAACTCCAGCGAAAGCCGCTAATGAGGTAAACGACCGGATTGAACAGAGTCACCGTCTGCCACATCGGCGGCAACATGCTGATCGAATAGAAGGTGCCCCCGAGGAACACCAGCGGCGTGATGATGAGCATCGGGACAATCTGCAGCTTCTCGAAGCCGTCAGCCCAGATACCGAGAATGAAGCCAAACAGGCTGAAGGATACCGCCGTCAGTATCAGAAACGCGAGCATCCAGAACGGATGTGCAATTTCCACTGTAACAAACAGGTTCGCGGTGGCGAGAATGATGAACCCGAGGATGATCGATTTTGTAGCCGCCGCGCCTACGTAACCCAGCACTATCTCGATGAACGACAGCGGTGCCGACAGCACCTCATAGATTGTGCCGGTAAACCGGGGAAAGTAAATTCCGAAAGAAGCATTCGAGATGCTCTCCGTCAGCAACATCAGCATGATCAGCCCGGGAACGATGAAAGAGCCGTAACTCACGCCGTCGATTTCGCTGATCCGGGAACCAATCGCCGCTCCGAACACAATAAAATAGAGCGAGGTCGAGATGACCGGGGACACGATACTTTGAAAGATGGTGCGCCGCATTCGCGCCATCTCGAAAACGTATATCGCGCGAACCGCGTGCCAGTTCATCCGGGCTTCCTCACGAGGTCCACAAAAATTTCCTCCAGTGAACTCTGGGTCGTATTGACGTCGCTGAATTTCACACCGGCACGGTTCAGCTCACCAAGGAACGAGGTAATCCCGGTACGTTCGCCCTGCGTATCATAGGTGTAAACCAGCTCCTCGCCTTCCGAAATCAATTCGAGGCCGTATCCGGCAAGCTGTGGCGGAATTTCCTGCAGCCGGTCCTGCAGCTGGAGTACCAGTTGCTTCTTCCCCAGCTGTCGCATGAGTTCCGCCTTTTCCTGCACCAGGATCAGTTCGCCGTGATTGATGACGCCAATGCGGTCGGCCATCTCCTCGGCTTCTTCTATGTAGTGGGTTGTCAGAATGATCGTGACACCGGATTTCCGCAGACCGCGCACGATTTCCCACATATCCTGGCGCAACTCCACGTCGACCCCGGCCGTAGGCTCATCCAGAAAAAGAATTCGCGGCTCGTGCGCCAGCGCCTTCGCGATCAGCACCCTGCGCTTCATCCCACCGGACAGCGTCATGATGCGCTGGTCCTTTTTGTCCCACAGGGACAAGGACCGCAACACCTTCTCGAGATGCGCCGGGTTCGGAGGCTTTCCGTACAATCCGCGACTGAAGGTCATTGTCGTCCACACGGGCTCGAAGGTACCTGTCGCAAGTTCCTGCGGCACAAGCCCAATCATCGCGCGCGCCGCCCGGAAGTTCTCGATGATGTCGTGCCCGTCCACCTCGACGGTACCGGAGCTGGCATTGGCAATACCGCAGATCACATTAATCAGTGTCGTCTTGCCCGCGCCGTTCGGGCCAAGAAGCGCCAGGATCTCTCCTCTCCGAATTCGCAGATTGATGTCCTTCAGCGCCCTGAACCCCGAAGCGTAGGTTTTATTGAGTCCCGATATCGAGACCATTGTGTCCGCGGCTGAGCTCATGGGCGGCTATGGTACGCTGAAGCTACTCCCTGGCGCATCCCGCCAGGGTCGACATCCCGGGATTCGAGGCAACCGCGCATTGCCACGCAATGCCTGATGTATGAAAATCGGATAATCCGAACAGGTGGCGCTGCGCCAAAAACATCCAAGAGCATGCGCCAATCAATCAAGGACATCCCGCATGCGAGTTATTCTGGCACCCGTTGCCGACCGGCCGGAATGCGCAGTCGCGCTGAACCGCAGCTTCGATCTTGCGGGTGATCTCGGCGCCAGCGTTGTCGGCTGCCATATCCGGCCCCACGGCAATTCGGAGGCAACTCTTCCCGCCGCACTGACCGAAGCCGCGGCCGGCGCCTCGGACGCAGCCTGGCGGGCGGCGTGGAATCCCGGCAGCAACAAGCAGTCAGCCGTCGCCGCGCGTGGACTGTTCACCGGACTGGCCGGGAGTAAGGGCTTCGACATGCACAAAACGCCGCGGGCGAAGCCTGGCGCTATCTGGGTGGAAAAGACGGGCTCGCCGCAGCACACTATCGGTCTCATCGGCCCACTTTGCGATCTTCTGGTGGTATCGCGGCCCGAAAGCAAGGACGGCTCCATAGCGCGTCTTTTCCTCGTAGTAGCGCTGATGATCTCGGCACGCCCGGTCCTCGTGCTGCCGCAAAGGGGAAACTGGACGGTCGGAAAGAGAATCTGCATCGCCTGGAATCAGAGCAAGGATGCCGCCCTGGCCGTGGCTGCCGCCCTGCCACTGCTGCAACTGGCGCAGCACGTGTCGATCGTCAGCGCCGGACCGGAGAACAGACCGGGACCGAAGTCGAGCCAGCTCGCGGCTTACCTCAAGGCCTGGGGCATCCAGTCGCAGCGTGTTGCGACGCGCGGCGGAGATGTCAACAAGGAGATTCTCGGGGCGTTCAAATCGACAAAGTCCGACCTGCTCGTTATGGGCGCGTACAGTCGAAACCGCTTCGGCCAGACGACCTTCGGGACCGTGACCGACCACATGCTGAACCGCGCATCGATTCCGGTTCTGTTGCGGCACGGCTGACACCGCCCGCCGCAGGAAACAGCGGACAACCGACCGGTGCAGGAACCGGAGCAAGCGTAAAGGGCAGGATCGCAGTTGTTGTGGCGGCGAAATCACGTCGAAGAGCCGGCAAGGCTCGTGAAAATGCCGGTCTTTTCCGTTGTATATTCGAGCCTCTGTGCCTGACCGGTGCCAATCCGCCAAACCAGGCGCAGGCTGGACCCGGCTGGGAAGGGAATTGCGAGTGGTACACGTCAACAATCGTGCCGGGGGGGCGTAGATGCGGTTGCCCGGTGCCCGCATCGGCATTTCCGGCTGGAGATATGCCGGTTGGCGAGGGAGATTTTACCCTGAAGGTCTCCCGCAGAGCAGGGAGCTGGCCTACGCCGCCGGGTCTTTCAACACCATTGAATTAAACGGCAGTTTCTACTCGCTCAAACGGCCTGCGGACTACGCGCTGTGGCACCGGGAAGTTCCGGAGGATTTTCTTTTCGCCGTCAAAGGTCCGCGCTTTATCACGCACATGCTGCGGCTGCGCAATGTAAGGACGGCACTCGGAAATTTCTTCGCATCCGGCGTGTTTGCGTTCGAGGAAAAGCTGGGGCCCTTTCTCTGGCAGCTACCACCAACCTTTCAGTTCGACCCCGAGCGGCTCGAATCCTTTTTTAATGAGCTGCCGCGAAACGGTGCCGAGGCATCAGCACTGGCGCGCAAACACGACAACCGCCTCAAGGCGCGCGCAAGAATCAAAACCGATCCATCGACGATACTTCACCATGCTATCGAGGTAAGACACCCGAGTTTCCAGCAGCAGGCGTTTATCGACCTGCTTCGAGAACAGAACATTGCGCTGGTGATAGCGGATACTGCCGGGAAGTGGCCATGGATGGAGGATATTACTGCCGACTTCATCTATATCCGCCTGCACGGCGACACGAAGATTTACGAGAGCGGCTATTCGCCGCAAGTGCTCGATCAGTGGGCGCAAAAGATCAGAATCTGGCTGAGCGGGGGGCAACCTGAAAACGCCAGGGCCCTGTCGCCCCCCATGCCGTCGCCCGCAGGCCGCGATGTCTTTGTTTATTTCGACAATGACGCGAAAGTTTACGCGCCTCGCGACGCCCTCCGCCTTGCCCGAACACTCACGGAGGATCGGTGATCCGCCCATCCCCGTCGTCGCCGTCACTGACCAGGGGCACAAAGCGAACAGGCACCAGGCTTTTTTGTTCGTACCGGTCCTCCGCAAGCCGCGTGAGACGCACCAATTGCTGGAAGTGACTGCAGTAGCCGATGGGAATGACCAGCCGTCCGCCGACCGCCAGCTGCTTTTTCAACGGTTCCGGCACGTCCCGCCCACCGGCGGCTACGATGATCGCATCGAAGGGCGCCTCCTCCGGCCAGCCCTGCGTACCGTCGCCGTGCCGGACCTCCACATTGCTGTATCCAAGCTTCTTTAAGGCCGAGCTGGCGCCCCGCGCCAGCTCGCCAACCCGCTCCATCGTATAAACCCTGCTGGCGATTTGCCCCAAAACGGCGGCGGCGTAGCCGGAGCCGGCTCCGATCTCGAGAATCTTTTCGCCGCCCTTCAAGTCGAGAGCTTCAATCATGAGCGCTACGACGTGCGGCTGCGATATGGTCTGGCCGTCGCCAATCGGCAGGGGCGAATCGTCGTAGGCGAACTCCTGGAGATTCGCCGGGACAAAGGCCTCCCTCGGAACCGCTCGCATTGCGTCCAGCACCGGTCGCGAGCGAACTCCGCGTGCGGCGATCTGCTGCGCGACCATTCTGCGCCGCTTCTCGGAATAGTCGTCCCCCGCCGAAGGACGTCTCACTGCTGTCACCGTGTCTACCTCCGTGGCCTTAATTGATGAGCAAGATACGTGCCGAGAAAGTGCCTCGCGTTATGCAAGGCAGTAAAAACGACCCACCGTATGGACCGTCGCGGGCATTGCACCGGTTGTAATGCTTACATGACAGCGTAACGGTTACCGCGGCCCTCGATTCTGAGGGCGTTTCAGAGCCGCTACCGGGCGCCCCGGTAAGAATGCGGAGCAAAGCTGCCGCGGTCCAGTATCGAAGCCTGCCGGCGGCATGAAATTTGCATACCTGCCATTCAGGCAAAGTTGAGGAGCATAGCCGTGGAAAGAGTTGAAAAGTCGGTGGAGGTTAATTGCCCGGTACGGACGGTTTACAACCAGTGGACACAGTTTGAGGACCTGCCCAAGTTCATGGCCGGCGTGAAGGAAGTGAAACAGCTGGATGACACGCATCTGCACTGGCATGCGGAAGTGTGGGGCAAGGACAAGGAGTGGGACGCGGAGATCACCGAACAGGTGCCGGATGAGCGTATCGCCTGGCGCAGCCTGTCACCCGAAACCCCCAATGCGGGCGAGGTGCGGTTCGAACCGATCTCCAGCGAAAGCACACGCGTCCATGTCGTCATGGAATACGAGCCGGAGGGCGCGATCGAAAGCATTGGCGATGCGCTTGGCGCCATGAACAGGCGCGTGCAGAGCACTGTCGACGACTTCAAGGAATTTATTGAGGACCGCCGCAGTGAAACGGGCGCATGGCGCGGCGAAGTCCACGGAGGAAAGACTGTAAGATCCGACAGGCCGGGAAAGACCTGATCCGGACAGACCGCGCTTTCGAATGGCGTCGGCGGCGCCAACCGCGCGGTTGCCGCCGCAGTCTTTTGCGGTTGAGGAAGGATGTAGCAGCGTGCGCTCCAGGTTGATCGCCAGGCCCGGGCCGCCAATAATGTGGCGGCCATCCCGGCCGCGATTATTGGGGAGCAGACATGCGTTTCGAAGGCATTTACGTGCCGATCATCACGACATTCCGCCAGGACATGTCGATCGACTATAGCGCCTGGGGCGACGTGATCGACTGGCAAATCGAGAGCGGGACGCACGGCATTATTGTCGGCGGATCGACGGGCGAGTTTTTTTCGCTGAGGCTGGAGGAACGGATTGCCCAGTTCGAATTCGCCTGCGAGCGTGTTGGCGGGCGTTTGCCGGTGATCGCCGGTGTCAACGACCTTGTAGCGAGCCGATCACGCGAGCTTGCGGCGGCGGCAAAAAGCGCCGGAGCCGCCGCCCTGCTGGTCGCGGCGCCCCCCTACTCTCTTCCGAGCCAGAGTGAACTCGCTGCCCACTGCCTGGAGATCGACCGAGCCGCGGATCTGCCGATTTTGCTTTACAACTATCCCGGCCGCACAGGCACCAGCATGGACAGGGAGTTTCTGCAACGTGTTGCACGCGAGAAAAACTTCTGCGCGATCAAGGAATCCAGCGGCGACCAGAGCCGCATACCTTTTCTTGCGCAAGAGTATCCAGAGCTGCAACTGAGCGCCGGTGCTGAAGACCAGGTGCTCGAGTTCTTCGCCTGGGGTGCCCGAAGCTGGGTTTCCGTGACAGGAAACTTTCTCCCCCGGCAGGCAATCGCGCTTTATGACAGCTGCGTTCTGAAAAACGACTTTACGGCCGGCCGACGCATGATGAGCCGCTTGCTGCCGCTCATGCAGTGCCTGGAGCGGGGCGGCCGCTTCCTGCAGAGCGTGAAATACGCATGCGAACTGCTACAGCGTCCGGGGGGGCCGGTCAGGCCGCCGCTGCAGGAGATGGACGACCCGCTGCGGGCGCGTCTGAAGCAATTGGTCGACGCCTGCCAGGCTGATCCGACGCCTGAAGAAAAGGATTTGAGCAAGGAACACCGGCAGTTACGTTAAGGCCATGGCCGGCGCCTGCTGCCTGCCGCGCCGTTGTCCGAGACTCGTGACTCAGGTGCCATTCTCCCTCGCCCAGCGGCGCCCACCCTTTGCCTCAGCCAGCGGCGTCCGTTACGCTGATGCTCATGGATCAGAAAGCGAAAACGATCGTCCGCGAACCGCTGCAGATCGACCTCGAACGCCTGAAGGAAACGCTGCTCGAGTTGTCCAGGATCGGCTTCAATGAAGAGGACAAGGGCATTTACCGTATCGGCTTCTCGGAGGCGGACATGGCCGCGCGGCGATGGCTCATGGACCTGCTGGAGCGGGAGGGTTTCCAGGCGCGCATGGACGGTGCAGGAAACGTCTACGGCCGTCTTGGCGCGGCCGACAAGCCGACGGTGACCGTCGGTTCCCATCTGGATACGGTGCCCGCCGGGGGAATGTTCGATGGCGCGCTGGGCGTCATCGCGGCGCTGGAAATACTGCGCATCTGCCGGGATTCCGGTTTGCACCTCAACTGGCCGCTCGAATTGGTGGCGACGAGCGAGGAAGAAGGACGATACGGCGGCATGCTCGGCGCCCAGGCGATCGCGGGCAATCTGACGCCCGGCTTGATTCTGAGCATGCACGATGCCGACAACAATCGTCTTGCGGACGCGATGACGGCGGCGGGGCTGGAACCTCTCGGGGCCCTCGAAGCGCGCCGCCCCCCGGAAACGATCCGCGCTTTCCTGGAGTTGCACATCGAGCAGGGCCCGGTTCTGGAGAGAATCGGTAAGACCATAGGCGTAGTCGACGGGATTTCAGGCGTGTACAAGTGGATCGTGCGGCTGATCGGCAAAGCCGATCATGCCGGTACCGCGCCGATGAATATGCGCAGCGACGCATTCATGGGACTGGCCGATTTTGCGCATGAAATTCCGCGCATTATCGACGAGAACGGGACCGACCGCAGCCGCCTGACCGTCGGCAAGGTTGAACTGAAGCCCGGCAGCCCGCATACGATTCCCGGCGAGGCAGTGTTCACGCTGGTCGGCCGGGACAGTGACGAGAACATGATGCAGGAACTCTGCAACGCCTGCCGCAAGAGCCTGTCGGCCATTGCGCGCAGACACAACCTCCGGTTCGAATACGAGCAAATAAGCTGGCTCGCACCGATGACCTGCGATACCGGAGTTATCGAAATGCTGGAAAGACAGGCCGCTGCGCTGGATTACAGTTACGAGCGCATGCCGAGCGGCGCCGGCCACGACACCCAGTTTCTGTCTGAAATTACCCGCGCCGGCCTTATATTCGTGCCCTCTGTTGGCGGCGTCAGCCATTCTCCCGACGAATGGACACACTGGAATGATATAGAGAGCGGCGCCAATCTCCTGCTGAACGCGGCCGTCGCGCTGGCAACCGAGCCCGAATGAGGCGAACAAGCGGCGACCGTCGGCAGCCGGAAGCCCCCTGAAATTCGCTGTCCGATTCGCTAAAATACGGTTTCCAGCCCCGCTCACATCTCCGCGAGGATTCCACTATCCCTTTTTCCGTTGCGCCACAAGCCGCACATCGATCCCCCTGTAACTGCCTCGTTACTATGGCGATTACGGCCGTCATGGCTCTGATACTCGACCCGGGCGGTGCCCGAGCGGAGCCTGTGCAGCTTCGTTCCGACACGGAGGTGGCAACGGCAGGCTATTTCCAATTGCGCTGGGCCGCGGACTCCCCAGTGGAGCTTCAGGAGGACCAGACGCCGGACTTCACATCACCGCGCACGCTTTATTCCGGCTCCGACAAAGCTCGTATTCTTTCCGGAAAATCCGACGGCGACTGGTACTACCGCGCCAGGCCCGCCACGTCCCGCGGCGCCTGGAGCGATACCGTCGGGGTGACCGTACGCCATCACTCGCTCGAGCGCGCTGTCGGTTTTTTCGCCCTGGGGGCCGTCGTTTTCCTCGCGACGCTGATACTCATCGTGAGCGGCGCTCGCCGCAACGCGTGATCGTGGCTGTGCCGGCCGCTTAGCCGGTACGTGCTGAAAACCAACAACGAGAGCCAACAAGCCGACGCATGGACATCGTAAACACCGCCATTCTGGACCCGACCACGGGCTGGCTCATCCTCGCCGCCTTCAGCATCTTGTGGATTGCACTCGGCTGGTTCTTCGGCCGCAAAACCCAGCTTCTCGACGACTATGTCCTCGCCGGCCGGCGCGTCGGCCTCGCGCTCGGTACGGCGACGGTCATGGCAACGTGGGTCACCAGCAATACCACGATGGCCGCACCGCAGCTCGCGCTGCAAATGGGCATCTGGGGCATGATCGGCTATTCGCTCGGCTCTGTCGGCCTGTTTATGTTTGCACCTCTGGCAAGGCGCATCCGCCGCCTCATGCCGAGCGGGTATACCAGCGGCGATTTCATCCGCTTGCGTTACGGCAACTTTGCCTGGCGCGTTTTCCTGCTCATCTCACTGTTTTACAGCCTCGGCTGGCTTGTCAGCATGGGAATGGCCGGTGGCATTCTTATTCACGCACTCACCGGCATTCCATACCACTATGGCATGACCGTCATACTCGTCGTATGCGTGGGATATACGCTTCTCGGCGGATTGCGCGCCGTGATCGGCACCGATTTCATCCAGGCGCTCCTTATTCTGAGCGGTGCCGTCGTTATTGCCGTTCTTGCCATCCGGCAGATCGGCCTCGAGACCATTCATGCATCCGTCGTGGCCGAGCGCCCGGAACTGCTGAACCTGCTTATGCCGGCGTCGATAATGTTTCTGTTCAACAATTTGTTATTCGGCGTCGGCGAGATTTTCCACTCCAACGTCTGGTGGAGCCGCGCTTTTGCGTTCAGGGTCGGTGTGGGCTTCAAGGCTTACGTTCTCGCGGGCCTGCTGTGGGCACCCATTCCCATCGTTGCCGGGTTCATAGCTCTCGCGACACCGGCGCTCGGGTTGAACATACCGGCCGCCGACATGGTCGGACCGATGGTCGCGGCAACGATTCTCGGCACCGCAGGCGCGGTGCTCGTGCTTGTCATGGTTTTCGCTGCATTGTCGTCCAGCATCGACTCGCTGCTGGCGGCAACGAGCATCCTGGTTGTAGAGGACATCTACCGCCGGCACCTGCGGCCGCAGGCTTCGGCCGTGGAAATGCGCAGGGCGACAGCGCGGATCATCGTGGGACTCGGTATAATTACATGGGCTTTATGCGCGCCCCGGCTTACGACGTTGGCCGAGTTGCTTTATTTCACGGGCGCCTTCGTCGCCAGCACGATCTGGCCCATCGCAGCGGGATTGTTCTGGCGGCGCGCAAATACGCTTGGCGCGATCCTCGGCATGGTAGTGGGCAGTGCCGCAGGGCTGTACAGTTACTTTGCAGTTGGGTTTTACGTGGCCGCTCTCGTAGGCGCCGCCGTATCGATGATCTGTGTAATTGCCTCGAGTTTCGTGAGACCCGCCGAATTCGACTTTGCGGATCTCAGTGAAGAGCACCCCGGGGAACACAACCTTTCCGGGAATCGTCTCGGACAGTCAGGAGTTTCAGCATGATCATTTCGACGGCGGCTTTTTCCTGGCTAATGGGGGTCGGTCTGGTTGTGACCGT
>JBBDSK010000253.1:0-17061 GCA_040904985.1 Woeseia sp.
CCGGGACCTACTGATTACAAATCAGTTGCTCTACCAACTGAGCTATGCCGGCATACCCGAATCGGCGCAGTTTACACCCCCGGAACTTTTTTTTGTGATTTCCCGAAATCAAGGGTTTTTCTCCCCGATGTTGTTTGCTCGCTGATTTACGTCCAGCTTTAGCGGAAGCGATTTTGAACTTTGCATCAATTCAACAGCTTCAGTCGCTCCGCCAGACGCCGCTATAACGGCACGGGGCAGGTCGCCTGGGCTCGCAGCAGCACCTTGTCCTCGCCGAACTGCTCCATCATCGAACCGGCTCCGCGGCCCCGCGGCAGGGCGATGTCCACGTAGAAAACCGTCGCATCGCGCATGCGCGGGGCGATTTCCGCCGGCAAATCCAGGGACTCCGCCTGCAGCTCGACCCGCTCGGCGCGGCTCATTTCACCGAAGAGGCCCAGCGATACCTTGAGGCCTTCGTCCTCCGTCGGCACGAGATAGGCGTCGGTCAGGCCACCCTCGATGAGTCTTTCGACCATCGCGTTACCGGTCTGGCGGTCCGGGACATCGCGGATTTGCACCCAATGGCCGACAAAGAGTTCTCCGGCTGTCGATCGCACGGCCGCCTGCACGCCTTCCGCCTGGAAATCCTGGACGACGCGCTGCGCATCCGGGCTGCCGGTAAAGGGCCCGATGCTGACGCAGGACCGCCCCACCACCGGTTCCAGGTTTATCTGTCTGAAGCTGGAAACGGCTGCGCCCCCGCTGACGGATTGGCCCTCGTCCGCCAGTTCCAGCGGCGGCCCCAGCGTGGACGGATCAATTATGGCGACGCCCGTCTCGGGCGGCTTTTCCGTCGTCCATTCCCACAGGAAGTAAAGGATGTTCGCCAGAAGCAAAAGCAGCAGCAAATTTCTCATGTATCGCTCTGTACCATGAACGCCAGACCCTGCAACACGAGATTCGGTCGGTGCAGCACGTTTGCATCCAGCAGCTTCAGAATGCGCGAGGCATCGCCGCCGGTCAAGACAACCTTCGGCCTGTAACCGGCCGAGCGCATCGTGCGCTCCGCTCGCTCCACCGCGCCGCAGATGGCGGTCAGCGCCCCGTTCTGCACGCCGCTTCCTGTCGTATCGGCAAATACGTCCATACCGTCGGGTATCGCAGGCGGTTTTTTGCTTGCCGCCGGGATCTCGCTCGTGCGCGTGTGCAATGACTCCGCCATCAGGCTGAGGCCAGGGACGATCATGCCGCCAAGATGCAGGCCATCGCGGTCGACCGCGTCCACCGTGAGCGCCGTGCCCGCATCGACCACACAAAGCGCCGACCGGAACTCGGCACGCGCGCCGATCATCGCTACCCATCGGTCGACGCCGATCCTCCGCGGCTGCTTATAGCCGTTAGTCAATCCGTAACCCTCGCGCTCCGCGTGAGCGCACTGAATCTCCCGATTACAGTGAATGCCGAGGACAGCCGACAAACGCGTTGCGAAAGTCGGGCCGGCCACGTTGCTTGCAAGAACGCGGTCCACGTCTCGCGGCAAGCGGGCAGTCAGCGAAGTGAAGCCCGACTCGCGCAGCTTTTCATGCGTCACACTTCCGGTTCTGGAGATCCGGCCGTTCTCCAGCAAGCCCCACTTGAGCCGCGTGTTGCCGATGTCGAACAGCAAGGCGCGTGTCATGCGCAGGCAGCCGCGCTGTCCGCTACGGCAACGGAGCCCGAGACGATCCGCATCAATCCCCCGTCCGTCCGTACGAGCAAGGCACCGTCGCCGTCGATGCCCTCCGCTGTTCCTCGTACGCGGCGATTCGTCTCGCCGGTTTCCACCACCTTTCCGCGAAGCCAGTCAACGCGCTGCCAGCTGGCGCGAAACGCTTCCAGCCCTTCGCGCTCGTAGCGGCTCACGGTCGTGGCCACGCACTCGATCATCGTGGCCGCCAGGTCATTCATGCCGGGCGCCGCGTCCATGCATTCAGCGAGATCCGCCGCCCTGTCAGTGCCGCTGGAGGCCAGGCTTTCGCGCAGATCCTTCGGCAGATTGACGTTGAGGCCGAGACCGATCACCACGCCCGCGCCGCCTGCATGCGTCTCGATGAGAATCCCGCCCAGCTTTCCCCCGCGGGCAATCAAGTCGTTCGGCCATTTGAGTGCGATATCGGACGCACCCAGGCGCATAAGCACCTCAGCCACACCCGCACCGATCGCAAGGGTCAGGCTGGCCAGATTGTCCGGGGTTTTTTTGAACGTGCAGGCAAGCGACAGGCACAGGCTGGAGCACGGTGCGGCGATCCACGTCTTGCCGTTGCGGCCGCGGCCCGCCGTCTGATGTTCCGCCAGCGCGGCACGGAAACGGCCCGGTTCGGGCGCCTTTTGCTGCAGCAGATACGAATTGGTGGAAGGCAGTTCGGGGAACACCTCGATCGGATCGAGCTGCGCCCGCAGCGATGCCCCCAGTCGGCATGCGATGGCCTCGGCGTCAGTCATCGTCCACGTCAGGACCGGGCTTTTTTCGCTCCCGGCGAAACACCATTAAATGGGTGTTCTGCGGTTCCGTGCCGGCCAGCATGCGCTGAATGTTCGACCGATGGCTGTAAATGAGATAGAGCGAAAAAAACAGGCCGTAAAGGAAGAGGGGCTGGTCTTCCGGCCACCGCGTCAGCGCCAGGTAGAACGGTGCGAATATGCCTGCGGACATGGTCGCGAGACCGACATAGCCGAACAACGCCAGCATCCAGGCCCACACCAGCAACACCGGCAGCAACAGCCCCGGCGCCAGCACGATCAGGGTGCCAATCAGGGTCGCAGCGCCCTTGCCGCCGCGAAAGTTGTACCAGATGGGCCAGACGTGGCCCATCACCACAGCGGCGGCACAACTGAACGTAAGCCAGACGCGCGATATCGAGGGATCGTTGCCCACCAGGGGAAGCTCCAGCGACGGGACGATGCCCGCCGCGAGCGCGCCCTTTCCAACGTCAATGAGCAGTACAGCGAGCCCGAATTTCCAGCCTTGCGTGCGCAAGGCGTTCGTGCCGCCGGCATTCCCGCTGCCCATGCTTCTTATGTCGATGCCGCCGCGCACCTTGCCGACAATCATCGAGCCCATGAGCGAGCCCGTGAAGTAGCTCAGGAGGAATTTAATGCCGAGTTCCAGCATGAATTGGCAGGCATCTTCTTGTGCGTAAATTCGCGAGCATTGTAGCACTCGGGCCAGCAGGGGTCGGCACTTGTCTCCGCCTCGTCACTCCCATATTCTCGAAGCGGTGGTCTCGTTCCTGGGAGCCCCGCATCCGAAACGCTCGTGGGAGACAGCCAATGACCCGGGATCGAGCCAACTTTGTAAGCTACCTGTTCATCCTGGTGACGGTTGCCGTCTCGGCATACCTGTACCCGAGCTTGCCGGACCCGATGCCGACCCACTGGAACGTGCAGGGGGAGGTCGATGCGTGGATGCCCAAGCCCTGGGGCGTCATCATTCTGCCGCTGGCCACGATCCTGGTGTTCGTCATAATGCGGCTGGTACCGGTTCTTTCGCCCAAACGCTATCGAGTCGGGCCGTACAACAAATTCCTCAATGTTTTCCAGGTTGCGATGGTCGCGTTTATGAGCTTCGTCTCCATTGTGGTGATGCTGGAGGCGAAGGGCGTCGACGTCCACATCAACCAGATGGTGTTCGCAGCACTGGGAATCCTTTTCATTATCACCGGCAGTTACTTCGGTGCGCTTCGCAAGAATTTTTTTCTCGGCATTCGCACGCCCTGGACCCTGACGAACGATGAGGTGTGGGTGCGGACCCATCGCCTGGGAGGGCGGCTCTTCATCCTGATGGGTTTGATCTTTTTGCTCGGCGCGTTGTATCCGGTGCCGCCCGGCTGGATCATCGGGACCGTTTTCGTGCTGGCCTTTGTACCGGTCGTTTATTCGTATTTTCTTTATCGGCGGGTAGAGAACTTCGGGGACGAGGGAGGCGGCGACGTCTAGCCGGTCATCGAACGTTATGCCGCAAGCCAGCTTTCCAGGTTGCGGTGCGACTGCTCCGAAGGGTCGGCATCCAGCGTCAGATAGCAGGTATCTTCAGGCGGTTCGTCAAGTTTCACCTTGAACCTGAGCAAAACGTCGTTGCGAAAAACGGTAACGGTGACGCGGTCGCCCGCGTGATACTCGAGAAGCCGGGTGTTCAGACTGGCCGCGGTCGTCCTCACGCCGTTCACTGCGAGAAGCTCGTCCACCGGCGCGATGCCGGCATGCTCCGCGGGGCTGTCGGCATGAACCACGCTCACCAGTTCCTTGTCGCTTCTCGCCGTCACGATCAGGCCCAGCCAGGGAGGCGGCAGGCTATCGGAAGCCGAGGGCTTACCGCCCGTGTCGTCGGCCCCGTCCGCAGGCCGCAGATGCATGACGATCCCGAGCTCCTTGAGCAGTTTCGGCAACGGCAGATCCCCGGTGCCCCGTACGTAGCGCTCGAAGAACTCGCGCAAATCGATACCGGTCTCGGTCCGCGCCACCGATTCCAGCCCCCGCTCCGGCATGCCCTCCCCCGTTTCGCCGTAGCGCTGCCAGCAGCTGCGCATGACGGAATCGAGCGAATGCCGGCCTTCCGATTCCCTGCGGATCGTGATGTCGAGCGCCAGCGCGATCAGCGCGCCCTTGGTGTAATAGCTGACCACGGCATTGCTCGTGTTGGCATCCGGTTTGTAGAACTTGGTCCAGGCATCGAAGCTTGATTCCTCGACACTCTGGCGAAAGCGGCCTCGCGTGCGCATGACGCGGGTAATGGTGCTGCCCAGCAGCTCCAGGTAGCTCTCGCGGGTGATCAGCCTTGAGCGCACGAGCGTCAGTGTGTCGTAATAGGAGGTGATGCCCTCGAATACCCACAGCAAGCCGGTGTGCGCTTCGGCGCGGAGATCGTAAGGCGTGAAGCGCGCCGGCTTCATCCGTTTTATGTTCCAGAGGTGAAAGTACTCATGACTGCAGAGGCGCAGGAAACGCCGATAGCCTGCCTTCAAGTTGCTTTCGCCGCGTACGGGAAGATCGCCGCGGCTGCAGGCCAGGCTGGACGACCAGCAGTGCTCCAGGCCGCCATAGCCTTCCGGCAGCACAAGAAGGAGGAACAGATAGCGGTCGAAGTCCCGCGGCGCGCCCAGGAACTGCAAATGCTCCTCGCACAAAGTGGCCAGGTCGCGGCAGATGCGGGCCATGTCCGCGCGTTCGTGTCCACGGATGGCGATTGCATGCGGAATGCCGCCGGCTTCGAACTCGCCGATCAGCAAGTCGCCAATCTCGACCGGATGATCGATCAGGTCATCGTAATTGTCCGCGCAATAGCCTCCGAAGCCGTACCGGGCTGCGGTCGTTCGGCGCATGGACGTCGCCACCCGCCAGTCGCCGCCGTGCGGCTTTGGCGGCGCGCAGATATCCACTTCGCAGCGCCGCTGTTCCTGCCCGACGGCGCGCGGGAAAACGCACGGGCCGTTGAAGTAGGCATGCGTGGTATCGAGATGCGCGCCCCTGACACTCAAGTCGTAGGCGTAGACCTCGAGCGTCACGGTGAGAGGCTCGTGACAGACCTCCGCCTGCCAGCTGCTTTTATCCGTTTTGATAAGCTCGAGCTGACGATCGCCGGCTTCGGCACGGATCGCCACGACGTTGCGGGCAAAGTCGCGGACGAGGTAACTCCCCGGTATCCACGCCGGCATGGTGATGGCCTGCCCGTTCGGATCCGGCTCCGGGATCCGCAATGAGACCTCAAACAGGTGAGCGCCGGGGTTCGCGGGTGTGATGCGGTAGTGCAGCGCTTCAGAGGTCATTCAGCATGGCCCGTTCCGCTTGCCGCCTGTCGGAGCTGCGCACACGTTCACCCGTGTACGGGTTCGTTGATTTTCAGCGTAAGGCATTTTGCCGAACCGCCTGCCTTCAGGAATTCCGAGAGATCGATTTCGCGCACTTTGAAACCGTTCAGCATCAGGCGCGCCTTGAGCGGATCGGAGGCCCTGTTGAGAAAGACCATGTCCCCGATGTTGACCGCGTTGCAGGCAAAATTGCCGGCATCGGCCGTATCCACGACGATCCGTTTGTGCGGTGGAATGCGGCTCTCGATGGCCATACGGGACTCGAAGTCGAATGCCGGCGGGTGATACATGAGGAACCCGCCGGTCAGCGGGCAGAAGCAGGTGTCGATGTGATAGAAGCGAGAGTCCGTCAGCCGGATCGAAATGACGTCCAGATCGAAAAAGGCGCGTATTTCCTCATGCGCCTCGATCTCGGTGCGGAATCCGTGGCCTGTCCATAACCAGGGTCCGCCGCGATCGAGCAGACAGTCGCCCGCGCCCTCGAAGCCGATTTTTTCATCGAGGCCCAGCAAGTCGAAACCATTTTCGCGAAACCACTTCTTGAAATGGGGTTCTTCCGGACGCCGTTCATGCGGCATGAAGTGGCTAGCCACGGCCTTGTTGCCGTAGACGACGCCCGCATTGGCCGTAAACACCATGTCCGGCAGGTCGGGCTGCGGCTGAATCGTCACGATGTCCGCGTGCTCGCCAAGGATGTCGCGCAGGGCTTCCCATTGTCGTTTTGCAAGCGCCAGGTTGAGAGAACTCTCCTGCCCCGCCATCCAGGGGTTTATGACGTACTCGATCGAGAAAAAGTCGGGCGGGCACATCAGTATTCGGTCGCGGAATTGGGCCATGTAACCTCAAGCCTCCGGCAGGTGAATTTCGGCAAGCATGCAACGTACGCTGCCGCCGGAAGAGCGTTCAATCGTGTCGATCGGCGCGCTGACAATATCGCCGTTCTCTTCGAGCTTCGCCCGTTGCGCCTCATGGAGAGACTGCCGGGCCGTTTCGGACATCGCCGTTACACGTCTGCCGTCCGACGTTTTCAGTTCCAGCATATTGCCGGCGAACTGCTGCAATTGCTCGAAACTCAAAGGCAGCACGTCATGACCGGTCTTCGCCAGGTTTTCCATCACGGCCTGCCGCTGGTCCGCGCGTGGAATGGCCTCGGCGCAGATGACCGCCAATTTCTCGCCGATGTTCATCAGCACATTGGTGTGGTAAATGGGCGCCCCGTTATGGTCCACAGCATCGAAGGCAAGCAGTTCGTAATCGAGCCTTTGCGCGAAATCGCCAAGCGGGTCGAGATGTGTTCGTGACGAGAGGCCGGCATAGGCGATGCGGTTTACACGGTCCAGCACCATGCTGCCTGTTCCCTCGAGAAAGTGCCCGTTCGTCTCGTGGTGCGACAGATCGACGATTCTCCGCAACAGGAAGCCATGATCCTCGGCCAGCGCTTCGACGATGTCGCGCCGCCGTTCGCCGCGCCGGTTGGCGGCTTCCATGGGATACAGCACCGCAGTGCCGTCGGCATGGAACGAGACCCAGTTGTTGGGAAAAATGGCATCCGGCGTGTGCGGCTCGGGCGTGTCGTCGAACGCGGCGACTCGTATGCCGGCCCGGTCCAGAACGCTCTTCAGCGCCTCGAATTCGGCCACCGCCGCAGTCTGCTGCTCCGCGGGCGACGCCGCCAAACGGCCCTGGAAACGGTTCGACTCTGCCGTCTGCGGATTGCTTTGAAAGCGCGCCGGACGGACCATCAGCACCGCCGATGCGAGTTGTGATTCCCTTTGCGAGACCATATGGTTCAGTTGCCGATGAGGCCGGGCTGCCGGCCTGCCGGGGAGCGTGCCCTGGCGCGGGTTGGTAACAAGCGAGAGATTATGCCTCACAACAATGTGTCCCTGAAGGCGTTGGCCGCCAAGCTCAGGAATCCGGCCTGGCTCAGCTTCGTCTGGTTCGGCATGTCGGCCGGGATATCGCTGCTGGAGACGCCGGTCCGCTTCACGGCACCGACCGTCACACGCGCCATGGCGCTGGACATAGGGCGGGTGGTGTTCCTCGCCCTCAACCGGGCCGAACTGGTAGCGCTCGCCCTGCTGGTTATCCTTGCCTTCCTCTCGGGGCGCGCACGGCAACTGCTCGCCGCCGGTGTTGCGCTTGTGCTGATCATGCTCGCCCAGACGGCATGGCTGCTGCCGGAACTGGCATCACGATCGCAGCAGATAGTGCAGGGCATCGAGCCGGGGCCGTCCATCGCGCATGCCGCATTTTCCGTTCTGCAGCTCGTAAAGCTCGCTTTGCTGCTTTACATCGGCTTTCGCTGTCTGGCAGCGCCGCAAGATTCGCGGCGCGCGGCGCTATGAGTGATTAGCCATAAAAAAGGGGCACCTTGCGGTGCCCCTGACTTTTCTTATATGCGCCAGTAATTCCCTGCCGCTTTTGTTTCGTTGTTGTTGGTTATTCGAAGTCCGCGCGTACACGGAAATACCAGAACCCGCCTTCGAAACCGAACGGTACGCTTGTTGCGTACGTGTTGCCGGAACCGAAGGTGTTGTCCAGGTTGTTCTTGTCTACCGGACCGAACTCGTCGAAAAGATTCTGAACACCAACTACGGCGGTCCAGTTATCCGTTACGTCATAGGCTGCTTCGACGTCGAAGATCCAGTGATCCGGGTAGCAAAGATCATTGAATACGACACCACCGCTCGGACCCGAGTTTGGCCTGGAGGCACAGTCGATCGTGTATCCCGTACCGTCGGCGCCACGCGGAGTCGGGTCGCCGGACCAGTTGCCGACAATCCAGTCATCGTAGTAGCTGGCCCGCACCAGGAAGCGCCAGTCGTTCAGGTAGTGGTTGTAGGTGAAGATTCCGCGAGTGCTGGGGTTGTAGTTTTCCAGATCCAGAACGCGGTTACGGGAAACCTCCTCGCCGGCGTCCTCCACTTCGGTGTCGGTCCAGTTGACTGCCGCGACGAGCGAGCCCGTTCCGGCGCGACCCCAGTCCCTGTCCCAGGTAGCGACAAGATCGACGCCCTGGGTCGAGGTCTCGAAGTCGTTCGTGTAGAACGATACCGAGCTCAGCGTGCTGGCTCCCGGAACGCCGAGTTCCTGCAGGCAAAGCGCGAGGTTGCCATTGGGGTTGGCTGCCGCATTCGGACAGTCGACGCCCGCGGGCACGGGCTCACCGGCGATGTTGATCGTGCCGGTAGCCGCGATGCGGTCATCGAGATCGATGCGGAAATAATCGAGCGTCAAATTCAGACTGTCGCTGACATCCCAGACGAGACCGGCGGAGAAGTTGGTCGCATCCTCCGGTTGCAGCTGCTCGCCGCCGAGGAACTGCGCGATCGGGTTGGTCGGTGGAATCTGTCCCTGCTGCTGCAATTCACCCTGCACCGTGATCGTCGACACCTTGGTCACGTTCGACTGTCCCGGCGTTGGTGCACGAAAGCCGCTGCTCGCCGAAGCTCGCACGGCCAACGTATCCGAGAATGCAAAGCGAGCCGACAGTTTGCCGTTGGTGGTGTCGCCGAAATCCTCAAAGTCCTCGAAGCGCACAGCGGCCGCCAGCGTCAGCCTCTCGACCACGTCTGCTTCCACTTCCGTGTAAACAGCAATGTTCGAGCGACCGAAGGTACCGGCCTGAACCGGGCTGAAACCTGCGAAGCCGTGGGCACCCACCGAGAGATCCGGCAATGGCGTTACGCCGTCCGAATAGAAGTTCGTGCCGCTACCGCTCTGGAAGGCAAACCGTCCTTCAGCCCAGGAGTTCTCCTCGCCCAGAATGATTTCGAACACTTCGTCCCGATACTCGGCGCCGAAGGCCAGGTTGATGTCCGAGGCGAACATGTCGTTCGATATCGGATATACGAAATCCGCATTGAAGTTCGTTTCGGACTGAATGTACGAGCCGATGTCGAAGTTGCGTTGCAGCTCGCCGTTGATGATGCCGTCCGGACCGAGCGACGGGCTCCAGGTGTTCTTGAGGAAGAATTCAACCGCGTTGCGTCCGTAGCTTGCGCTGAAGTCGTAGAACAGCCCGTCGAACAGACCGCCGCTCGTTTCACCGCGGATGCCGCCAACGATGCTTGCATCGTTCAACTTGCCGCCGAACTGCGGTGTGTAGCCGCCCGGCACGAGTTGGTTCAGAACCCAGCAATTCGCTGGAAGCGCCGCGAGTGCCGCATTGTCTGCCGCAACCACTCCCGGATCCAGCGGCTGGCCGTTTCCGCCCGATCCGGGGCTTGGCAGCGCCGGACAATTGGAAATGACGTTTTGATCACCGCGCTCGATCGTCGTATCAACTACTGCACGGATGCCGTTGTTCGTATAAACGCCACCGCGATCGTTCGGGTTGCGGAAGAAGAATGCGTCTTCCGTCTCGCGCCCGCCGACGTTACCGAACAGGTAAACCTCCTGCGTATCCGTCAACTGAATGCCGGAATTGATGAAGACGTTGAAGTTATCGCGATACTCCGGTGCACCCCACGCCTGCGAAATCGGCTGTGGGATGTCGTCGTTACCCGCGGCAATAAGCACTGTGGCATCCGTGCGCTGTGTACTGCGGGTCGTCCGGTCCTGCTCCATGTAGGAAAAGGTGACGTTCGCAAAGCCGTCCGGACCTAGCGGCAATCCGGCGTTGGCCATGATCTGGTACATCTGGCCGTCGCCTTCGAAGAACTCGCCGGTACGCGCTTCAGCGGTGAAACCGGAGTTCGCTTCCTTGAGATGGAAGTTGATCACACCGGCAATGGCGTCGGACCCATACTGCGCGGCCGCGCCGTCGCGAAGGATTTCGGTCTGCCGGATGGCCAGTGCAGGGATGGCGGAAATATCCGCGCCTTGCGAGCCCGCAGCCAGCGAACCGCCGAGCTCGGCGATGACGCCCGAACGGTGGCGGCGCTTGCCGTTGACCAGAATCAACGTGTTGTCGGGTGGCAGCCCGCGCAGATTGGCAGGCCGCACGAGGGTGGCCGCGTCTGATATCGACTGGCGCGTCACGTTGTAGGATGGCACGGTGTTACGAAGCATGTCGTCGAGATCGGCCGTGCCCATGTTCTCGAATTCCTGACCGCTGATGACGTCGATCGGAACCGAGGACTGGCTTTCGGTGCGCGCCGCGCGCCGCGTGCCGGTGGTGATGATTTCTTCGATTGCTTCGTTACTTGCGCCTTGCTGAGCTTGCGCGACCGCCCCTATCCCCGGCGCAATGAATAAAGCTGCAGTAACAGGCAAGTACCTAATGACTTTAGGAACCCTACGCATGTGCTGTCTCCCCAATTGTTTTTGCTATCGTTCTTTATTTAGCGCGTCGACACAATTTAACGTGGCGACTGAAACGCACCAGAATATGCTGCAGCGCTTGTTGCTGATTGAACCATCCTGCGTTGCGAAAATAAAGCATCGGTTGAAACCATATGCAATTTGGTTAGTTTCAACTGAATCAATCCTTGGCAAATGGCCGAAACAGACCATAAAAGGCAAATGAGCCCATTTGCTTCTCCGGGCGACCCGCCCACTGGCAGCTCACGGCCGTGGCGTCTGCGCAACAAGCCTCTCAGAGCCGGCCTTCGGCTGCGGCGGCCGCTGCCGCCCGCGCTTTGCGAAATTTCGAGATCACCGAGGCCGCTTCGAGCATGACCAGCAGGCTCGTCACAAGCACCACCGCATCGATGGCCACCAGCAGGTAATTGCCGTCCCGGAAGAACTCGATCAGTTTCACGGCGCCTGCCCAGAACGAAATGATCAGAACGAAGATCATGGGCAGCATCGTGTAGCGGGCCGGCCTGCCGAGTTTAATGAGCATGACGGTAATCACGAGCAGGGTGAGTCCGGCGAGTATCTGGTTGGTTGAGCCGAAAAGCGGCCAGATGACCAGGCCGCCGCTGCCCGACCCACCCGCGCCGAAGGCCAGAAGAAGGCAAGCTCCCACGGCGGTC
Source organism: Woeseia sp. (assembly GCA_040904985.1). GTDB lineage: Bacteria > Pseudomonadota > Gammaproteobacteria > Steroidobacterales > Woeseiaceae > IDS-8. The sequence goes on from JBBDSK010000253.1 coordinate 11,750, forward strand.
GCTGTAGCGACGACGCTTTTCCCGAGAGCAGGAATCTTGTAGATCACACCCCACTCCTGAATGATGTAACGCTGCAGTCGGACGCCCGTGTCCATCGTTGTCGCGGCGAACAGCACCAGCATCGTGGCCAGCAGGGTCTGAGCCACCGCGGTCGGTATTCCCCAGCCGGCATTGAGCAGGTTGGCTCCGCCGTCGACGAAGGAACCGGCACCGGCCGTGCCGAATTTTTCATAGATCTGGTGCCACAGTTCCGGAGTAGCGGCGAGCGTCACGCTGGTGACGGCCACAATGGTAATGAGCGCCAGCGAACCTTCACCGACCGCGCCAAGGTAACCAACGAAACGCGCGTCCGGCTCCTTGTTCAGCTGTTTGGAACTCGTACCGGAGGAAACGATGCCATGAAATCCGGACACGGCCCCGCAGGCGATTGTTACGAACAGAAGGGGTATCAGCGATGGCCCATCTTCCGCGAGTCGATTATTGAAGGCCGGAGCGGAGATATCCGGCGAAAACAGGATCACTGCCCCGTATAACAGGATCAAGCCAACGAACAACTGCATGCCGTTGATGAAATCGCGCGGCTGCAGCAGCACCCATACCGGCAACATCGATGCAATCGCCGCGTAGGTAAAAAGGATGATGATCCAGTTCGACTGCACCGACATGCCAAACATTGCCGGAAGCTCGAGTGGAATCTGGCTGCCCGCATAGACGGAGAAATAGAGAGCAATGACACCGGCTACGGAGACCGCCACCAGGTTGAAGTTGCGGCGAATCAACTGCCCGACGATCAGCGCCACGGCAATGGCCGTCCAGGCCGGCAAAACCGAGCCCGGCGTGCCGACAAAGGCGTTTGCAATAACGACGCCGAAGACGGCATTGACCATCAACAGCACCAGGAAGATCACGATCATGAACAAGGCGCGGGTGCGCTTGCCGATAACCGTTTCCGACAGTGCACCGATCGACTTGCCCTGGTGCCGGCTGCTGGCCCAGAGTGCCCCCGCGTCGTGCACGCCGGCGAAAAAGATCGTGCCGAGCACCACCCACAGCATGGCCGGCACCCAGCCCCAGTAAACCGCGATGGCCGGCCCGACGATCGGTGCCGCACCAGCGACTGACGTGAAGTGATGCCCCCACAGCACGTATTTGTTTGTCGGAACGAAATCGACGCCGTCGTTGATCTGGTGCGCCGGGGTGACGAAATCCGGGTCGAGCCTGAAGATCTGCGTCGCGATGAACTTCGAATAGACAAACCAGCCGAACATCATGCCGGCTATTCCCAGTATCACGATCATCACGGACTGCATTGCTGTTCCCCCCGCTCCTGCCCAGCTGACCATTCCTGCCCGTCGCCGGGCGGGTTCGGTGGCCTATCCTGAAGAGGCGCATTGTCAAAAGCAAGACAGGCCGGACCGCACCAGCATGGATAGCCGACGTGCAGTAATTTGATGTGCAGTAATTCAAGGAGCCGCATTCGGGAAAGGCCGAATTCAATCCGACATCGGCAGCCTGCCGGCATCGGTAACTTCTCCGGCGATCAGGGCTGGGCGCGGTATTGCGCGGCCCGCAAGGCGCGATAAGCCGCCCAGCCTGCGAATCCGGTGACGGCGGCAGCGAGAAGCCACTGCATCCCGGCTGCACTCGTTACGCTGCCGAGCGACGGCCAGGCCAGCGGGTACTCGGCGAATGCCGCGGCGCGGTCGGTCATCCAGTGCCAACCGCTGTGGGCCAAAATCGCCGAAATGATTATGGTTCCGATCCTTTGCGCCCGCGGCGTTCGCAAGACGAAGTTCAGCAGCGGCACGGCGAGAAGAATGACGAGTATCTGCCCCAGCTCCACGCCAAGGTTGAACGCGAGCAGCGATGTCAGCAAATGCGATCCGGCGAATTGCAGCGTCTCGGTGAGGGCAAACGAGAAACCGAAACCGTGCACCAGGCCGAAGGCAAAGGCGAGGATCCAGCGGCGCTGCCAGCGCGTGCCGACGATGTTTTCCAGCGCCATGTAAACGATCGATGCCGCGATGAGCATTTCGATGAAGGGCGGAAACCACAAGCCGCCTGGCGAGAAACCCAGGGCCGCCGCGAGCAGGGTGAGGGAATGCGCAACAGTGAACGACGTGACCAGAACGACAAGCGGCCGAATGCGCCGGAACGGAATGATGAGGCACATCACGAACAGGACATGATCGTAGCCCTTGAGGATGTGATCGACGCCTAGCCCCACAAAGCGGAAGAACGCCTCCTGCCAGCGCGGATCGAGTTCCACGAGCCCGGGGTCGCCGGAGAACTCGAATGCGCGGGCGCTGCCGTCCGGCGGCAGGAACTGGAGAACGGTCCTGGTGCGCATGCCGAGCCTCGCCAGCTCCGGATCGATGGAAAAAGCGGAATCGGCCGCCGAGATGGGCACCTCGATCAATACATCGAGCAGCGCCTGGGTCCAGACGAGCTCCGTATCGTCCGGCAGCGGCGGTCCCGTCAGCGTGGCAAGCGCCGCGTCGTAATTTCGAAAAGACCGGTCGGACGGCAGGGACACGCGGGCCGCGGCAACGCTCTTCTCCGTCAGGCGCCGCCCATTTTCGTAAAGGTCGATGTCGTTAGCGATCCAGATCTGCGCCGCGTCGTGCAGCAAGCCCTCGGCTGCCGCGATGTCCAGATAACCGGGGCCCCGCCGCGGAAAATCCATGTCGCGCATAGCTTCGAGCGGCACCCTGACCAGAAGTGTCAGCCGGCCCGCCTCCGGCTTCAGATACGCCCGCACAATAACGTCCGTCGGAATCTCGTGGCCCTGCGCCGGCTTCAGTAAAGCGACCGCGCACAGCGCGGCAAGCAAGGCAAGGCTAACGCGCGTAAGCAATTCTCATTTCCGTTCTATGAATTCCCCGGCTTTCTCGCATAGTATACTGCCGCTCGGTTACTGACAGCCGAATAACAAGAACCAGGGGGACGCGTTATGGCGGCAAACAAGATTGCCATTTTTCTAGCGCTTGCGACGGTAATGATCGCTGGCTGCGAATCCGAAGTTGCCGGTAATGCCGCACAGGCACAAGCCGTTGAAGCACCCGTCTTCGAGGTCGATCCTTTCTGGCCGAAACCCTTGCCCAACCACTGGATACTGGGTGCGACGATCGGTCTGGCGGTCGATTCCCGCGATCATGTCTTCATCGTTCACCGGCGCGACAGCTTCAATGAACGAACCGAAATCGGTGCCGCGACAGACCCGAAGACCGGCGAGTGCTGCATTCCGGCGCCAAACATCCTGGAATTCGATCCCGCCGGCAACCTGGTGAACCACTGGGGCGGCCCCGGCGAAGGCTATGACTGGCCCGCCTCGAACCATGGCGTGACGGTCGATTACAAGGACAATATCTGGATCGGCGGCAATGGCAGTGAGGATTCGCACATCCTCAAATTCACCCGCGACGGCAAATTTCTGAAACAGTTCGGCGAGCCGCGCGGCGGCGCTGACAGCCACAGTTCGGACCATTTCGCAGGTGTTGCGGAGATTGCCTTCGATGCCGATGCCAATGAAGCTTATGTTGCCGATGGCTATCGCAACAAACGGGTCGCCGTGCTGGACGCCGACAGCGGCGAACTCAAGCGCTACTGGGGTGCCTACGGCAACGAACCCGACGACACGAACCCGGGCCCTTACGATCCCGACGCACCGCTGGCGAAGCAGTTCCGCAACCCTGTGCACTGCGCACAGCCTTCCGTCGACAAGCTGGTATACGTTTGCGACCGTGCCAACAACCGCATCCAGGTGTTCGAGTCTGACGGCACCTTCGTCAAGGAGAAGCGCATTGCGCCCCAGACACTCGGCGATGGCGCCGTCTGGGACATTTCGTTCTCCAGCGATCCGGAGCAGCGGTTCGTTTACCTTGCCGACGGGAAGAACATGAAAGTTCATATCATGGAACGCGACTCGTTGGAGGTACTGACCAGCTTCGGCGACGGCGGGCGGTATCCCGGACAGTTTTTCGCCGTGCACAACATCGCAACCGATTCGAAGGGCAACGTCTATACGACAGAGACCTACGAAGGCAAGCGGCTGCAGAAGTTCGTGTACAAGGGTCTTGCCCCGGTAGAAAGCGAGAACCGCGGCACTCCATGGCCGGCGGACAAAAAATAGCGGGTGCCGAGGCTCCGCTGCAGCTTGTTGATCTATGCAGGCACGGCACTTATGATCGGACGATCCCGATAAAGGTCGGTGAGGGAAGTGCCGGGTTTCAGGACCGGCAGGCTTCCATATGGCCGTCGGCGTCAGAATAACGATCCAAGATGACGAAGGCAGGTAACACGGCAGTGAATCCACGACTTTCGCGCCGGCGCTTCATAAAGGCCGTCATAGCGTCCAGTGTCGCAGCGGCAAGCTTTTCAGGCTTGCAGTTTGCGCAGGCTCGCGCAAAAGGCGCGGTCGAACACCTCATTTCCCTCAACATCAACGGCCGCACTCGGCGCGCTGATGTTCTGCCGCAGGAAACGCTGGCCTACACGCTCCGTTACAAGCTCGGCCTGACGGGCACCAAGATCGGCTGCAATCGCGGCGAATGCGGCGCCTGCACAGTACTGATCGACGGAGTGACCCACTATTCCTGCTCTACGCTGACGCACAGCGTCAAAAGCCGTGCTGTGCTGACGGTCGAAGGTCTGCAGAGCGCGGACGGGCAGCTGCATCCGGTTCAGCAGGCTTTCATCGATGAACTCGCTCCGCAGTGCGGTTTCTGCACGCCGGGGCAGGTGATGTCGGCGGTAGCGCTGTTGCAGGCGAATCCGCAACCGACGCGTGAAGAAGCCAGGCAGGCCCTGTCCGGCAATTTGTGCCGTTGCGGCGCTTATGATCATTATCTCAACGGCGTCATGCGCGCTTCGGGAACGAGGTCATGAATCACTACAGGCACATCGGCAAGGACTTCGTGCCGCCCGATATCGCGGGTAAAGTTACCGGCAAGGCAAAATATGCCGAGGACTTCCGCGCCGACGGCATGGTCTACGCACGCGTCTATACCAGTCCCATGGCTCATGGCCGCGTCACCGGCATCGATACCTCCGCGATCGACGGCATGGAAGGCCTGATCGGCATACTGACGGCCGACGACCTGCCGCCCGTAGAGCCGCCCAACGCGCCAATGCTCACCAACACCCCGGTCTACAACGGCGAACCGATTCTTGCGGTCGCGGCCGTGGATGAAAAGACGGCTGAAGACGCCATCGCGCGAATCAAGGTGCAAATCGAACCGCTGCCGTTCGTCGTGGATCCGCTCGACAGCCTCGTTGAGGGCGGGCCTGACGCGCGGGAAGAAGGCAACGTC
>JBBDSK010000254.1:0-16971 GCA_040904985.1 Woeseia sp.
GATCGTCGCGGCCGAGGGCTCGCAGCACGAACGACGGCTCGCCGCTCTTCGAGTTGCATGCAGAGCCGCTGGCGACACAAATCGGCTCCAGCGCGAGCATGAGGCTCTCTCCCTCGATTCCCTCCACGCTCACATTGAGGATTCCCGGAAATGAGCGGCTTTCACTGCCGTTTCGCAGGACGCCCGGGACTTTCCGGAGGCCCCGCCACAGACGGTCCCCGAGGGCCTGAAGGTGGGCGAGATCCTGCGACTGCCGCTCGGTCGCGATCGCAGCGGCCTCGCCGAAGCCGACAATCTGATGCACCGGCAGAGTGCCGGGGCGCAAACGGCGCTCCTGGCCGCCGCCGTGCAACAGCGGCTGGATGTGGCATTCCGGGCGATCCGCGATATAAAGCGCCCCGATCCCCTGCGGCCCGTGAAACTTGTGGGCCGTGATCGACATCAGATCCACCGGCAGTTCCTTCAGGTTTATCGGCAGCTTGCCGACCGACTGGGCCGCGTCGCAGTGGAACAGCACGCCGCGGCGCCGGCAGCAGGCGCCTATTGCGCCGATGTTTTGTATCACACCTGTCTCGTTATTCACGTGCATGATCGAAACGAGCTGGGTGTCGTCGCGGATTGCCGCCTCGAAATCCTCTGCCGCGAGAACCCCGTCGGGACCGGGTTCCAGCCAGGTAACCTCGAAGCCCTGCCGCTCCAGTGCCGCGAAAGTGTCGCCCACGGCCTTGTGCTCGGTCCGCATTGTTATCAGATGGCGGCCGCGGTGAGCGCGAAACTGTGCGGCGCCGGTAATGGCCAGATTGTCGGACTCCGTCGCGCCGGAGGTGAAGACGAGGCTGCGCGGGTCGGTTCCGAGAAGGCGGGCAATCTGCGACCTTGCCCGCTCCACGAGGCGCGCCGATGCCCGCCCCGCCACGTGCACGGACGCGGGATTCGCAACGGAGCCGGCTGACAGGAGGCGGCACATCGCCGCCGCAACGGCAGGATCGACTGGTGTCGTCGCGGCGTTGTCGAGGTAGATCTCTCCCTCACGATGGGTCGGCCCGTTCATCGCTGGTCGCCTCTCTTTGGCGGCTCCAGCGAGGCCAGAATGCCGCGCAGAATGTTGATCTCGTTCTGGTCCGGCTCGGCACGCGCCATCAGCCGCCTGAGCCGCCGCATGAGGTACCGCGGATTGTCGGGGTCGAGAAAACCGCTGGCGGTCAGCACCTGTTCAAGATGAGTGTAAAAGCGCTCCAGTTCGGCAACGCTGGCGAGCGGCGTCTCGCGCGGGACTTCCATAACCTTGCCGCCGAGTTCCGCAACGCGCAGTTCGTAGCTCAGCACCTGTACGGCCATGGCAAGGTTTAACGAACTGAATTCCGGCGCCGCAGGGATGGAAACCAGAGTATGACAGCGGTCAAGATCCTCGTTTGATAAACCGGTTTTTTCAGGGCCGAAGACCGCTGCAACCTTGCCCAGACGGCTTTCCTGTCGAAGCCGCTCGGCGCAATCGCGCGGCGAAAGGGTCGGCCAGCCGATCGTTCGCGGGCGCGCACTGGTTCCGGCGACGTAGCGACAATCTCCGATGGCATCGGTGAGGCTGTCGGTGATGCTGGCCGCCTGCAGGAGGTCCTCGGCCCCGGAAGCGCGCGCCGTTGCCTCCTCGTGCGGGAAATGACGCGGCCTGACCAGCCACAGGTCGGACAGGCCCATGTTTTTCATCGCTCGGGCCACGGCTCCGATATTTCCCGGATGCGTCGTGCCGACCAGTACGATTCTGACTGTCATCGGAGTACCAGTTCCAACCGCCTGCGGGTGGCCGCATGCAAAGGTCTGCTATTCTACCGCCCCTGTCGCGCCCGCCGCAGGGTTTCGGCGCGAGCAGTTCTTTCACAATCAGCCGCTGGATCAGTTTAATGGATGCATTACTCAACGTCGCCGTCATGGCCGCTCGCCGCGGCGGGGACACCCTCATACGAAGTCTCAACAAGCTCGACAAGATCAAGGTCGAAATGAAAGGCCGAAACGATTTTGTCAGCGAAGCCGACCGCACCGCAGAACGCGCCGTCATCGATACGATCCTGAAGCATTATCCCGACCACGCAATTCTCGCCGAGGAAAGCGGCAAGCGCGGGGAATCGGATTATCTCTGGGTTATCGACCCGCTGGACGGGACGACGAACTTCCTGCACGGGTTCCCGGTATTCGCCGTGTCCGTCGGGCTACTGCACAAGGGCCGCATCGAGCACGGCGCCGTCTATGATCCACTGCGGCAGGAGCTTTTTACGGCATCGCGCGGCCGCGGCGCGCAGTTGGACGGTCACAAGATCCGCGTGAGCGGCTGCAAGAGCCTCGACCGCGCGCTCATAGGAACCGGCTTTCCCTTCCGGGAATCGGATTTTGCGCTGGAGCCCTACGTTCGGATGCTGACCAAAGCGATACGGGAAACAGCCGGAGTGCGTCGACCCGGCGCGGCTGCGCTGGACCTTTGCTACGTGGCGGCAGGCCGACTCGACGCTTTCTGGGAAACCGGCCTGAGCCAGTGGGACATCGCAGCCGGCGCACTCATTATTCGCGAGTCCGGCGGCATTATCAGCGGTCTCGACGGCAGCGAAAACTTTCTCGATACCGGTCACGTGCTAACGGGCACACCGAAGATCTACACTGCCGTTGCAAGACTGTTCGCCCCGGAAATCCGCCAATTGTTTACGGCAGATCGTCCACCAGCTTCTGATCCTTTTCAGGCGGCAGAAGATCCTGGGCACTGATACCGAGAGCGAGAGATATCGCACTCGCGACGTATATCGAGGAAAAAGTGCCGACGACGATGCCGATGATCAGGGCGATGGAGAACGACGCGACAGATTCGCCGCCGAGCCAGTAGAGAGCCATCAGGACCAGCAAGGTCGTGATGCCGGTGACGATCGTCCGCGACAGGGTGTCGTTAAGCGATTTGTTCATCGCCTCCAGTGTCGTGGCCCCGCGCATACCGATGAAATTTTCGCGTATGCGATCGAACACCACCACGGTGTCGTTCAGCGAATAGCCGATCACGGCGAGCAAGCCGGCAAGAACCGTCAGATCGAACTGCAGCCCGAAAATCGAAAAGAAGCCGAGCGTTACGATGACGTCGTGCAGAAGCGCGGCAACCGCTCCCGCCGAGAACTTCCACTGAAAGCGGAACATGATGTAAATGAAGATCATGCACAGCGCAAAGATGACGGCCGTGCCGCCCTGCTCTCGCAGGTCTTCCCCCACCTGGGGCCCGACGAACTCGACCCGCCGCAGTTGCACATTCGGCTCGTCGGCGGCCAGGGTCGCTCTCAGGGAATCCCGCACCCTGTTCGGATCGGCATCGGGCTGAGGCGGCAAACGCAGCATGACGTCCGTTGCGGCACCGAACCGCTGCACCTGAACGTCCTCGAAGCCGGCTTCGGTCATCAGTTGCCGGATACGGTCGAGATTGGCTTCCTCGGGGTATCCCACTTCCAGTAGCACACCGCCGGTAAAGTCGATGCCCAGCGCCAGGCCGCGGACGGTCAAGGAACCGAGCGACACCAGCACCACGAGCGCAGCGATGGCCGCGGCGATCAGTCGCGGCTTGCGATTGAGAAAATCTATCGATGTGCGATCTTTTATCAGTTTCATGAAGCGGATCGCTCAGACAGGTATGGCGGCGATTCTGCGGCCGCCGTACACGAGATTCACAATACTGCGTGTACCGACAATCGCGGTGAACATGGAGGTCATGACGCCGAGGGACAGGGTAACGGCGAAGCCTTTTATAGGCCCGGTGCCAAAAGCGAACAGGACCAGACCGGCGATCAGCGTCGTGACGTTGGCATCGGCGATGGAGGAAAACGCCTTGTCGTAACCGGCCGATATGGCCGCCTGCGGCGACGCACCGGAGGCAATTTCCTCGCGGATTCTCTCGAAGATCAGCACGTTTGCATCAACCGCCATACCGACGGTGAGAACGATTCCCGCAATGCCCGGCAGAGTCAGCGATGCCTGCAGCAGTGAAAGGAGGGCCACGATGAACACGAGGTTCGAGAACAGCGCCACATTGGCGATGAGACCGAATGTCCGGTAATAGACCACCATGAAAACGATGACGGCCAGGAAACCGATTTGCACGGCGCGGAAACCACGGTCGATATTGTCCTGGCCAAGGCTAGGCCCGATCGTTCGCTCCTCGACCTTGTAGACGGGAGCGGCCAACGCCCCGGCGCGAAGAAGAAGCGCCAGATCCCGCGCCTCCGTCGGAGTCAGCCCCGTGATCTGAAAACGGTTCTTGAAGATGCCGCGTATCGTCGCCGTATTGATTATTTCTTCGGTTTTCACGGTGCGGTAACTGTCTTCGCGGCCCCCCGCAACTGTTTCCCGCCGGGTCTCGATGAAGACCGTAGACATCGGCTTGTTGACGTTTGCGCGCGTCGTCCGGAGCATGCTTTCGCCGCCGGCGCCGTCGAGGTTTATGAATACCGCCGGCTGTCCCTCACTGAAGCCCGCCTCGGCGTCGACTATCTGATCGCCCGATGCGACCACGTCGCGTTGCAGAATCTGCCCAGGCTCGCCGCCCCGTCCCGGGTACCTGCGAGAGCCCGGACTGTCGCCGGACGTGTCGACCAGGCGGAATTCGAGGGTCGCAGTAGCGGTGAGGATGTCGTCCAGCCTGTTGGGATCCTGTACACCCGGCAGCTGCACGACGATACGGTCCGCGCCCTGCCGCTGTACGAGCGGTTCCGACACGCCCAATTGATTGACGCGGTTGCGCAGTGTGGTGATGTTTTGCTCGATCGCGAAAGTCTGGCGGTCCCGTATCTGCGCCTCGCTCATGCGCACGGTCAGGGATTGCCCATCTGCTCCTTCGCTCACCAGCAACTCGCCGTCCATGTTGTTGATAAGGTCCCGCGCCCGCGCTACGTCCGCGCTGCCGGTCAGCCGCACCGTGATCGTTCGGCCGTCGAGGTCCACCCTGTGACGCACATTGCTATCGCGCAAGCGCCGGTCGATATCCTGCTGGTAAAGCGACAAGCGGCTCTCGATGGCGGTTTCCATGTCTACTTCGAGCAGAAAATAGACTCCGCCGCGAAGATCCAGCCCGAGGCTCATCGGGTTCAGGCCCACGGCCCGCAGCCAGGCGGGGAGTGCCGGCGTCAGAGTGAGCGCTACACCTGTCTCCGGAGCGAAGCGCTCCCGCAGGAGATCTCCCGCGTCAAGCTGGGTCGCCACGTCATCAAAACGCAATACGGCGCGGCCATCTTCGAGGTAAGCCGCTTCCGGCAGGATATCCTCACGCGCCAGCACATCGACGAATCGCTGCAGGTCTGCCTCGCTCAGCGGCTGCTGGTCGGGACTCGCCATCTGCACCGCCGGAACCGTGCCGTATAGGTTTGGCAGGGCGAGAATTATCCCGCACAGCAATATCGCGAGTACGAGGAAGTTTAACCACGTGGGGTAACGATTCATCGGAAGAGCTGTTTGTGTGCGGCCGGAGGTCTAGGAGCCGTTCTTATGCCGCATCCATCGTGCCCTTCGGCACGACAGCCGATACCGTCGACTTCTGAATTTTGATTTCTACGTCGTCGGCAATGTTGAGGGTCGCGTAATGGTCGCTCACCGCCGTCACTTTGCCCAGGATTCCCCCGGCTGTGACGACCTCATCGCCCACAGAAAGGCCGGCAACCAGCTGAGTATGGGCCTTCTGTCTTTTCTGCTGCGGACGTATGAGAAGGAAGTAGAACGCGGCGAAGATGACCAGCATCGGCAGCAAAAAACCGAACGGATCCGCCTGCGGCGCCCCCTGTGCGTGTGCGGTAGTAATGAAAAAATCCATGCTTCTCTGTCTTGGTTAATGGTGACTTGCGCCAGATTCAGCGCGGTATTATGGCACAGGAGTCCCGGACGTGGGGATCACGGCAACGGATTCAAGGACAGCCCTGGGAGAAAATCAGCCATCGCGAGCATCTCCGTACACGTCAACGAGCCCGGCGATCAGGTCGGCAAGCGTATCCGCCCGGATCGCTTCCCGCAGATCCGCCATGAGCCGCTGGTAGTAGCGCAGGTTGTGCAGCGTGCCGAGCCGCGGCCCGAGTATCTCGCCGCATTTCTCCAGGTGCCGCAGATAGGCGAGGCTGTAGTGCTGGCAGGTGTAGCAGTCGCAAGCCGGGTCCAGCGAACCAATGTCGTTCGCATAGCGTGCGTTGCGGATATTGATACTGCCGCGTGAAGTAAAAAAATGCCCGTTTCGGGCATGTCTCGTCGGCATGACGCAGTCGAACATGTCGATCCCGCGGCTGACGGCTTCGGCGATATCCAGCGGCGTGCCGACACCCATGAGATAGCGGGGGCTGCCGGCCGGCATCAAGGGCAGCAGGTGATCCAGCACAGCGATGCGCTCATCTTCTGTCTCACCCACGGCGAGACCGCCCACGGCATAGCCGTCGAAGCCGGCCTCCATCAGCCCGGCCAGCGATTCGCGCCGCAGAGTGTCGTGCACGCCGCCCTGCACGATGCCGAACAGCGCCTCGCCCCGGAGCGGCGCCGCATCCCGCAGTTCATCGAAGCGACGCCGGCAACGCGCGGCCCAGTCCAGGGACAGGCGCATCGATTTTCCCGCCTCGGTTTCACTCGCGGGATACGGGGTGCACTCGTCGAACACCATGGCAACGTCGGCGTTCAGGTCGTGCTGTACTTCGATCGAACGTTCCGGCGTCAGGAAAACCTCGTCACCGTCGACTGGCGAGCGAAAAAGTACCCCGTCGGCGGACAGCTTTCGGATCGCCGCCAGGGAGAACACCTGAAAGCCGCCGGAGTCCGTCAGGACAGGGCGGTGCCAGTTCATGAATTCGTGCAAGCCGCCATGTCGAAGGATCGTGCCGGTGCCGGGCCTCAGCATCAGGTGAAACGTATTGCCGAGAATGATGTCCGCACCGGTGCCCGCCACCTCCTCCGGAGTAACGCTTTTCACCGTACCGTAGGTCCCCACGGGCATGAATGCCGGTGTGCGAACGGTGCCCCGACGAAAAACCATAGCGCCGACTCGAGCCGCACCACTACTTTGTTCAACGGTAAATTGCAAAGTCCGGAAGGCCCTGTTCAGTCGTTCGGCGGAAACACCAGCATGGCATCGCCATAACTGAAAAAACGGTAGCGCTCGGACACGGCATGACGATACGCGGCAAGTATACGTTGCGTCCCGGCGAAAGCGGCGACGAGCATCAGAAGTGACGAGCGAGGCAAATGGAAATTCGTCAGCAGCGCGTCGACGGAGCAAAAGCGGTGCCCAGGAAGAATGAAGAGGTCGGTCTCGCCGTCGACAGGCGCAATTTGTCCGCCCCGTGACGCCGACTCGAGCGCGCGCACGGAGGTGGTCCCCACGGCCACCACCCTGCCGCCATCGGCTCTTGTCTTTGCGACTGCATCGCAAACCGCCGCATCGACCTTTACACGTTCGGCGTGCAAACGCTTTTCATTGATGGACTCCTGCCGGAGGCTTTGAAAGGTGCCGGCACCCACCTGCAATGTTACGAAGGCCTGCCGCACGCCGCCGGCCAGCGTCTCCTGCATCATTCGCTCGTCGAAATGCAATCCCGCCGTAGGCGCCGCAACAGCGCCCGGCTGCCGCGCGTAAACAGTCTGGTATCGCTCCAGGTCGGAGGACTCGGCGCCGCGTTCGAGGTAGGGCGGCAGCGGCACTTCCCCCGCCTGCTCGAGCACAACCTCAACCGGTTGCGAAAACTCGAGCTGGAAAAAAGCGCCTTCACGGCCAGTCACCTCGGCCGAGCACTCCTTTTGCAGGTAAATGAGAGAACCGGCCCGCGGTGACTTGCTTGCCCGCAGCTGCACCGTTGCGCGGTGCGGCGACAGGATTCGCTCGACAAGAATCTCCACGCGTCCGCCACTCTCTTTCCAGCCATGCAAACGTGCCTTGATGACGCGCGTGTCGTTGAACACCAGGAGATCGCCGGCGCGCAGGAACCCCGGCAGCTCGCGAAACAGCCGGTCGAGCGGCCCCGGCGCATCCGGCTGCAGCACCATAAGCCGACTGCCGCGCCGCTCTGGCGTCGGGTACTTCGCAACCAGATCGGCCGGAAGCTCGTAATCGAAATCGCTCGCTCGCATGGGCGCGGATAGTAGCAGCGCCGCACCCGACTGTCCGGCCACAGACGTTCCGTAAGCCTTTAACGCCAGTCCGCAGGCGCTTTATTCCCGAACGTTGAACAAGGTCGCAATCGGAGAGGCGCGGGCCGGCTCAGGGAGCGACATTAACCTTCACCCCGATCGACGGGGCCGGCGAAAAGCTTAGCTCACCGACCGCACTTTGCCGGTTGTCGGGCATCTCCACCGTGACGGTCTGCCGCCTCTTGTCGCGCATGATTTCGATCTCCAGGGTCTCGCCGCTCTGGTAGGACCCGAGAATGCGCATGGCGTGAGTCACTGATGACGGAACGCGGCCATCGATACTGGAAATGACATCGCCGTCGCGCAGTTTCAGGCTGTCGTCCTTCGGCGCCCGCACAATGAGCAGTCCTTTATCCGTGCCGAAATAGCGGCCGAGGTCCTCCGTCAGCGAAACCAGTTCCATATCGCTCCAGCTTCCGCTGCCGCCGAAAAAGTGAAAAAAATCCGGCGCCGACGGTGCCCGTCCCGGTGACGGCGCAGGCGGCGCTCCAGGCATCCGGAACCCGCCATTGCGGAATGCGAGGGCGTAACCCGGCACAGAACGCGGCGTCACCTCGACAGTCGCGGCGCGGCCGTCTCGCAAATACTTGATATCGAGCGTGTCGCCCTCTTCGACGCCGGCCATAAAATCGATCAGTTTCCGGTTCGCGGTTTCGGGGCTTTCCGCACTCAGGTTTTCATCGTTGACCGCCGTTATCACGTCGCCCGCGCGAAGCCCGGCTTCGGCCGCGGCACTGCCCGGTGTGACCGCCGTGATTGCCGCGCCCTCGACAGGGCTCCCGGAATTGTCCGAGCCGAGGGTAATACCGAGGACGGCGTGATTGCTGCTCATGAACCGGCCCGCACGCGCAATCTGCGGGAGTTTGCTGCGGCTCAGCTCCGCGACACGCGCCGCCGCTTCGGCCAGCCGCTCCTCCGCTTCCCGCATTTGCACCTCGATGGCCTCGCCCTCCCGCTCCCGCCGCGCCGCCATTACCTCACCGGCTTGCACGCGCTTTTCGATGGCGCGCTCCCGCGCCTCGACGTCGGCCGCAGTGCCAGCGTCCTGCGCGAACGCCGGCGTGCCGATGACGGCCACAAAGACCAGCAGAAAATTCTTTCTCAACCCTGACATCTCGATGCTCCTCAAAAAAAGTACTTCGCTTGCCACCCTGATCCGGAGGGCAACCAGGAAATCTCTGCACAAATCCAGGGGCATCCTTAGCCCCGCAGGCAAGCTCCGCACACTTGTGCGGAGCTTGCCTAGAAGGTGTTTCGCTGGGCCTGGGCGGCGCGCAGTTGGACCAGCAGATTCATCAAGCGCACCCGCTCGCGCCAGTACAACTCCGTTTGCTCGGGCGTCATGGCAGGCGACTCCTGGTTGAGCCGAAAATCGATGGCCGCAATCTGGTCTTCCAGCCCCGCAATCGTCGCTGCCGTTCCGGCACGCACGAGTTGTGGCTGTTCCGGCAGTGCCCTCAGGTCCTGTTCGAGTTCACGCGACTGGACCATCAGCGCATTCAGCGTCGTCAGGTTCACATGTCTCACTTGCTCGCTGTAAGGTGGCACAGTCGGGAACACTTCGTCCTCGGTACCGTGAAACGGGATCAGCAAAGCGGCCAGCAGAGAAGCCGCCGCCAGGCCGGCGCCGTAGAGCCAGCCGAACGGACGACGTCCGCTCCGCTTCAGCAAACCCTCGGCACGCGCTTGCGCTTCAATCCGCTGCCACACAACCCGCGGTGGAACCGTGTCCGGCAGGTTGCGCAGTCGCCGATGCAAGCGGTTTCGCTCCGCAATACCGAGTCCGCAATTCATGGTTTCGTCCTGCTCGCCTGATGCGTCTGACCCAGGCTTTTCCCGGTCGGGGCTCATTTCGCTGACCTCTTTCACTTTGTGCCAGGCCTCAGCAGGACCCGAGCAACGTGGCGGCCGAACCGACAGGCTGGGCCCGTTCGGCCGTTCCCGCTTCCAGCATCGGGCGCAGTCTCCGGTATGCGCGCGACAACTGCGATTTGGAAAAGCTTTCCGTTTTGCCCATCAATGCCGCGATCTCCTTGTGCGTAAACCCTTCGACATCGTGAAGCCACACGACTGCCCGGCTCGCCGGGGGCAGGTTGGCAAGCGCCGCATCGAGGTCGATCGTGTCGTCGGGGCGGCTTTCCGATTCTTCGCAGCGGCCGGCCGGGCGGTCGTCCCAGTCGTCGTCCAGGCTCTGACCCCGGCTATGCCAGGCCGAGCGCAGAAACATCAGCGCTTTGCTGACGGCAATCCGGCGAATCCAGGCGCCAACAGGCGCCTCACCCCGAAAGCCGCTGATGCTTCGTATAACCTCCATGAAGGTTTCCTGCAGCAGATCCTCCGCGTGCGCCGGCACCCGGGTGAATCGCAAGCAAATGGAATACACCGGCGGACTGAAAGCGCGGTAAATGATCTCGTGGGCGCGGATGTCGCCGCCGGCCGCCCGCCTTACGATCGCCGGATCGAGCTCGATGTCGGTGAATTTGCTCATAGCATGCAGCTTAGATGCTGTTCCCGGGCAAAGCGTCGCAATCTCACCAAGGGTGCAGGGCTTCCCTAACCGGAATGGCACTCAAAAGAGAGCATTAACTCTCGGACAACGGCGAGGCAGCCGCTATTGTGGTGCAATTTTGCGCGCAGAGCCTATACTTGGCGCCTTTCCGGCCGGGATGGCGGAACTGGTAGACGCGCCGGACTCAAAATCCGGTTCTGGAAACAGAGTGCGAGTTCGATTCTCGCTCCCGGCACCAAAGAACCCCTGCGCCAGGTGTCTGCGCCCCAACAGCGCGGGCTCCTGCTGCGAGAACGTCAGAAGCTGCGTCCAGGGCGCCGATAGCCATATGCCGATAGCCAATATAATGAAATACTGCGCGAAGTGCGGCAGCACGGTCACACGAAAAATTCCGGAGGGGGACAACCGCTCTCGCTGGATATGTGACAGTTGCAGCGAAATTCACTACCAGAACCCCAGAATCGTGGTCGGCTGTGTTCCCGAGCAGAACGGGCAGATATTGCTGTGCCGCCGCGCAATCGAGCCGCGCCGGGGCTTCTGGACGGTTCCGGCCGGGTTCATGGAACTCGGTGAAACGATTGCCGAAGGCGCCGCCCGCGAAACCCGCGAAGAAGCCTGCGCCGAGGTCGAGCTGGGACACCTGTTCGCATCAGTGGACGTTGTAGAAGCCGGACAGGTACATCTTTTTTTTACGGCGACGCTGCTAGGCGATCACGGCGTTGGTGAAGAAACGCTGGAGACCGCCCTCTTCCGCAAGGAGGAGATTCCGTGGGACGAGATAGCGTTCCGTAGCGGAGCCTTTGCCCTGCGGAAATTCCTCGAGGACGCCGGACGCAACAACGGCGTCCACCTCCACCGGGTAACCCGCGGCGAATGTTGAGTTCGACCCCTACGGCCTTGCCGAGGCCAGTGCCTGCGTTAACTCGAGAGGCGGCAGGTAGCCGCTGACAAGCGTTCCGTCCTGCAACACAATTGCCGGAGTACCACGAAGGCCGACGTCCTGTCCGAGTGCATAATGGTTGTGCACGACCGAAGCGTCACAGCTGCGTGTTTTAAATTTACGGTCCAGCTTGGCCAGGGTCAGCGCTTCGTTGCGGTCAGCCGCGCACCAAACCTGCTCCGCCTTGGCCCAGGACCCGGTGGTCGGACCGTTGCGCGGATAAAGGAGATAACGCACTTCTATGCCTTGCGCCAGGTATTCGTTTATCTGGCTGTGAAAGCGACGGCAATAGGTGCAGTCGATGTCCGTAAAAACCGTTACCGCGAATTTTTTCTCCTCCGGAGAGAACACGATCATTTTCTCTTCCGGCAGCGCGGCAAGCATTTCCAGCCGTGCCTCGTTGCGCGTGTTCTCGCTCAGGTTCACTTCCCGCTCCAGGTCGATCAGGTCGCCTTGCAGCAGGTAGCGCCCGTCGCCCGAGATATAGGCGACAATGGCGCCCTTTCGGATGGTGTACCAGCCGTCAACCGGGCTGGGCCTGACGTGCTGTGGCTCGATTTCGTCGAAGGCACTGGATACCTTCGCCCTGACGCTTTCGAGCTCGGCAGAGTCATCTGCCTGTACGTATGAAAGGGGCATCGCCAGAAGAAGCGAGGCCAGGAAAAAGTTTGCGGTACTGTTCATCAGCAGTGTTTCCGTTCAGACCAAAGAATCAGACCGCTGAACCCGTGTCTGAACTTCGTTCGACAGGCCAAGTGTAAGCCGGTTCCTGGAGCATTCGCCGATGAGTATAGGCCAAGCCTGTCTCACTGTCATGGCGGCCGCCGTGATGAGGAACAGACATCGAGCCGGAACCTGGCGTGCCTCGCCTCGCGCGGCTATTTATCCCCTCGGATGGTGCTGGCCGTGCAGGTCCTTGAGGCGCTCGCGAGCGACGTGCGTATAGATCTGCGTCGTCGAGAGGTCGCTGTGCCCCAGAAGGAGTTGCACCACACGGAGGTCTGCGCCGCGGTTCAGCAGATGGGTAGCGAATGCGTGCCGCAGGCTGTGCGGGGAAAGCTTTTTGCCGATGCCTGCTTTTTGCGCATAGCGCTTGATGATGTGCCAGAACGCCTGGCGCGTCATGCGATCCCCGCGCCGGGTCGGGAACAGGTAGTCGGTCTGGCGCTCCAGGAGAATTTCCATCCTGGGACCATCGATGAAATTTCGTAGCCATCGCTGCGCCTCGTCACCAAGCGGGATGAGACGCTCCCGGTCACCCTTGCCGATGATGCGAAGTACGCCCTGGTTGAAGTTCACCTGGGACTGCTTGAGGCTTATCAGTTCCGACACCCGGAGCCCGGTCGCATAAAGAAGTTCGAGCATGGCCCGGTCCCGATGACCGAGCGGTTCGTCCGTTTGCGGCGCGCTCAGAAGCGCGTCCACCTCGTCCTCCGTCAGGCTCTTCGGCAAAGCGCGGCCGATACGCGGCATCTCGATGTCGGCGGTCGGATCGGTCTCCCGGAGACCCTCGCGCATGATGTAGCGAAAGAAGCGCCTGAAGCTCGACAACTGTCGTGCCGTCGACCGAGGTTTGGCGCCTCGCTGGACGCGCGTTGCGATGAACTCCAGCAGATCGGCCTTTTCCGCATTTTCGATCGGGATGTTCCGCTCGGAAAGACCGCGCCACAACGTCATCAGGTCGGCGCGATAGGCGCCCAGCGTATTGGCGGAAAGCCCCCGCTCCATCCAGATCGCGTCGAGAAACCGGTCTACCAGCTGCTCGGATGTGGAAGCGGAAGTTGCCGCGGATTTAATTTCGGTGCTCGCCATAGTTTCCATCTGACTGTAAAGGCCATCCTTGCCTCGCGCCAACGTCAGCCGAATCTCATCCTGACTGGTAGCATACGCCACCACGATCAAGCGCCGGCGGCGTGGGGCCATCCCCGTATCCGGGCAGCGGAATGCCAAGCGACGGATTTTCCAAGAAATTGAGTATGGTCACGCCCCGGTGGAACTGGCGTGATTAGGGTCACAGATTCGAGAAAGCATTAACATAAAGCGATTTTCGTCACAGCCTGCTCCGCTACCTGTGCACGTATCTGCATCCGTCCGGGGCTGTAGAGGTAGACAGTGCAGGCTTGGGCCCCGCAACCAAACGACGAGTGCATAATGAAAGATGCGAGGACCTTCAATCTCGAAGAGGACGCGAGTTTCAGGGGCCGTCTGGCGAATGTCGTGTTCGGTCTGTACGCATGGGCGGTTTTTCTGCCCTGCTTTTCCGCCGCCGTTCTTTTTGCGCTCCTGGTCCCTGATATTTGCCGCAGGCGGCGCTGGATTTCCGGTGCAGCGCGCGTTTGGCTGAATGCCTGCGGCATCCGCAGCCGCATCACCGGCATCGAAAACATCCCTCCAGGCCATTGCGTCGTCGTTGCCAACCACGCCAGCTATCTGGACGGACTGATCCTGCAGGCTTTCCTGCCGCCGCGATTCTCGTTCGTGGTCAAGGGAGAAGTGCAAAAAGTCCCTCTCATCCACTTCTTCCTGCGGCGCATCGGCACCCGATTCGTCGACCGCTTCGTTACCGTTGCAAGCTCGCGCGATGCGCGCAACCTGCTCAAAGCGGCGGCGGCCGGCGAATCGCTCGCTTTCTTTCCCGAAGGCACCTTCCACCCCGGCGAGGGACTGCACCTCTTTCGCCCCGGCGCCTTCGCGGCCGCGCTCAAAGGCGCGCTTCCGGTTGTACCAGTGGCGATATGCGGTTCACGGCAGGTGCTGCCGGCGGAGCGGAAACTTCCCAGTCACGGGAGCCTGCACATCGACATCCTTCAGCCGATCCGGCCCGGGGACCCGGCGTTCTGCAACAGCCGCGCCCTCGCCGAAACCGCGCGGCAACACATTCTCGCGGTGCTGGACGAGCCGGATCTTGCGGCGCAGCACCGCAGTGGAAGGCCGGCGTGACACGCCTTGCGGCGATCCGGCGGGGCCCCCTTATCTGTCGGTGGCCGGCGCGGTTTCTCATCTTGGTTGTCGCTACATATCTGTAGCGCGACAAGGGCTCGACGCCGCGGAAGCACTTCCACCGGTGGTATGGCCGCTTTGCGAAATGCCGTTGTCGGTCCTTGAAAAGCGGCATTCAATGCGCCAGATAGGACAGAACTGCCTGTCGCCCGTGGCCGGGCGTGGCGCCATCCCTGTAATTCCTGACACAATACTCGCCTATGAACTCACACACTGAAGCAGACCCTGTCGTCATCGTTGCCGCCCGCCGCACGCCGATTGGCGCGTTCCAGGGCGCACTGGGACCGGTCAGCGCCACGCAGTTATCGGCTGTCGCGACCGCCGCCTGCCTGCGCGATTGCGCACTGGATCCCGCGGTGATCGACGAAGTGATGCTCGGCTGCGTGCTGCCGGCCGGCCTCGGCCAGGCACCGGCGCGGCAAGCTGCGCTTGCCGCCGGATTGTCGGCGGCTACGACCTGCACCACGATCAACAAGGTTTGTGGCTCCGGCATGAAGGCCGTGATGCTGGGGGGCGACCTTATTGCCGCCGGCAGTGCCTCTGTCGTTCTGGCCGGCGGCATGGAGTCGATGAGCAATGCGCCCTACCTTCTGCCGAAGGCGCGCGGCGGCTACCGGATGGGCCACCAGGAAGTCCTGGACCACATGTTTTTCGACGGACTGCAAAACCCGGCCGACGGAAACATGATGGGCCACTTCGCCGAGGTTACTGCCGAAAAATACGGTTTCACCCGCGAACAACAGGATGCGTTCGCTATCGAATCTTTGCAGCGCGCGGCTAGCGCGACCAGCGAGGGGCGCTTCAAGGACGAGGTCGCAACGGTGATGGTGAAGACGCGCAAGGGCCAGGTGGAAGTCAGCGAAGATGAAGGCCCGGCTCAGCAGGATATTGAAAAGGTGCCGAAACTGCGCCCCGCATTCAAGCAGGACGGGACGGTCACCGCAGCAAGCTCCTCCTCGATTTCGGACGGGGCGGCCTCCCTGATTCTGATGAAGCAAAGCGAGGCAAAGCGGCGCGGCCTGCCGATACTCGCACGAATCCGCGGCCACTCCGTATTTGCGCAGGAGCCTGAGTGGTTCACGACATCTCCGGTTTTTGCAGTCAAATCGCTGCATGAGAAACTCGGATGGAGCCCGGAGACAGTGGACCTTTATGAAATCAACGAGGCTTTTGCCTGCGTGACGATGGCTGCGATGCAGGATGTGGGCCTGGATCACGCGAAAGTCAACGTCAATGGGGGCGCATGCGCTCTCGGGCACCCGATCGGCGCATCGGGCGCACGACTCATCGTGACGCTCATTCACGCGTTGCGAGCAAAAGGCGGCGGGCGCGGCGTGGCATCCTTGTGCATCGGCGGCGGGGAAGCAACTGCAATAGGCATCGAGGTTGAGCCGAGGACGGTGCATACCACGGAGGGGAGTTCCAGTGAATCTTGATCAAGCAAGTGCGGTGGTTTCGGGCGGCGCGTCGGGCCTCGGTTTCGCCACCGCGAAAAAAATCGTCGAGGCGGGCGGCCGAGCTGTATTACTCGATATCAATGAGGAACAGGGGAGTAAAAGCGCAGCATCGCTGGGCTCCCGCGCGCGATTTTTCGCCACGGATATTTCATCCGAGGACCAGGTACGTCATGCCGTGGATGCCGCAGCCGGGTTCATGGGCGGCATCACACTGGCGGTCAGTTGTGCCGGCATTCTGCTGCCGGCGCGCATTCTCGGTAAGGAAGGGCCGATGTCGGCCGATGTCTTCCACCGGTCGCTTAAGGTCAACCTGCTCGGGTCCTTTATCCTGTTGAAGGAAGCCGCGAATGTCATGCAGCGCAACGATGTTAACGACGAAGGAGAGCGTGGCGTTGTCATCAACACGGCGTCGGTTGCCGCATTCGAGGGACAGATCGGGCAGGCGGGATACTCCGCCTCGAAAGGCGGCGTCGTCGCCATGGCGCTTCCGGCTGCCCGGGAGCTCGCCCGCTTCGGCATCCGGGTCAACAACATTGCTCCCGGAATTTTTCTGACGCCGATGATGGCGGGCCTTCCGGCGGACGTTCAGGAGTCTCTGGGACGCCAGGTGCCGTTTCCACCGCGACTCGGAAAGCCCGAGGAATTCGCCGACCTCGTAGCCAGCATCTACGGAAACGCGATGATCAACGGCGAGACAATCCGTCTCGACGGCGCGATTCGGATGCAGCCCAAATAGCGATTCACATGCCCTGATAGTTGGGCCCGCCCCCGCCTTCCGGGACTTTCCACTCGATGTTCTGCGGCGGGTCCTTGATGTCGCAGGTTTTACAGTGGACGCAATTCTGGGCATTGATCTGGAATTTCGGCTGATCGCCTTCCATCACGATCTCGTATAC
>JBBDSK010000255.1:0-16949 GCA_040904985.1 Woeseia sp.
GACGGTGTGCTCGGGTTTGCCGGCCAGTCGTGCAGTCAGCAGCGAGCCAAGGAAGAAAGTCAGCAACGATGTGAGCAGTATCCAGATGCCAACGCCAATCCCGAAACCTTTGCCCATCGCGTCCAGGTCCGACGCGTCGGCGACGCTGACGCCAATGGCGGAACCGAGCAGGAACAAGAGCCACGTCGCAGCCAAGACGAACGCAAGACCTGCAATCACCGCGCCCCAGCTGATCAGGGGCCTCCGATCACTTTCGGCGGCCAGCGCCGCTTCACGTACCGTCGCCATTACCTTCTCCAATGTTTTATTTCGTTGACACATGCAATGTGTGTGCCAAGGCATCCTGCTCTCGGTTGCGTATTTAAGGCCCGGTCGGGCGAAGACTTTTACAGCTCGCCTGCCTGGTCAGGATGACCGAGTTGCACGATGGGAGCGCCAGTGATGACGTTCGATGGAGAATTCAGCGTCTACCGCTCTCGCGGCCGACGGGTGATCCCTCTCTTGCAGCCCCAAGAGTAACTACTCCAAGAGCAGCGATTGGCGTAGCAGTTCTTCCCGCGAAAGTCGACGGGCCGCGAGCGATCCCGATGAAGGGTGCCGACGTTATATGTGAAATCCCAATAGATGCGTGACACATTCAGCTCTTTTCTAAAAGCCATCCGGAGAGGAGAGCTCAATTCGATGGTGAGCGCCGATTGCCGACAGGGTGCGGCGCACTGGCGTCAGCAGCTTGAAGGCATCGATGAGGGCGGCGTAGCACGCCGGCGCGGCGGTCTCCGGTAGAGCCTACCGTGAAGAACGGTAACAGGGCCTGAAAAACGGTGTTCAAGACCCTGATTCATGAAGTTTGGATATCCACGATGCATTTCGAGTTGATTTGCTGTCACACAGCGGATCCCAGCCAATACCACATGAGCTGATACAAGCAGTAAAGGCTGGCAAAACAGCCGGACCGGGCCTGCTCCTCGACCTCCCTGATATCCGCTCATCGGATCGGCGAATGCGTTGCTGAGGGTCATTCCCCGCCTGCCGTGCCCGGCGTAATCAACGTCGAACTCCTTTACATATCTCACCTCCGCCGATCTCCATCTTTTCGTATCTCGTTGTTTTGACAGCGCGCAATCCAGTGGCATGCATATTGCACGATTCCTGTTCAGGATCCTGGGGAGTTGATAATGAAAGGCATAAAACTCGCAACACTGGCGCTTGCGATCCTCGGATGGAACGCTTCAGCAAACGCAGGCATCATCTCCGCGATTGAATACGCAGACGACACGGCGTTCTCGGCCGCGACCGGCGCCGTGAGCCTGACCGGCGCTCTGCCCGACATTGGCAGCGTTGGAACCGAGGTCACGCTGGGTGACGCAACGCTTGCCGCGGGTAACACGATTTTCGTGGGCGACGGCTGGTCCTCGCTCATGCCGGGCGGCAATGCGATAGCGATCAGCGGCCCCGAGAATCTCGACATTGCTATCGACACCGGTCTGGCGACGGCGTTCGGCTTCTATTTTCATGAGCCGGCGGCCAGCACCAGCATGCTCGACGGGTGCAACACTACGTGTGTGGACTCGACGTTTCAGCTGAGTTTTTATCTCGGCGGCACATTCGTGGATTCGTTCCTGTTCATGCCCCCGGACGACCGCCTGATATTTTCCGGACTGATTCTCGACGAGGCATTCGACGAAATCAGGTTCAGTGAAACGATCGGCAGCAATGACAACGAGTTTTTCGGCGAAATGTATGTTGCCACTGTTTCCGTTCCGGAACCGGCCACTTTGTTGCTTCTTGGCTCGGCGCTGCTCGGAGTCGGATTTATGCGCCGCCAACGCGCCGCCTGATATCGGTTACAGAAAAGCGAAAGACCCGCCCGAGTGGCGGGTTTTTTTTTAATTCCGGCCACCGGACAACTGGCCGCGTCCATCAGCTCGTGCAGGCGACGTGCCCGATTCTGCATGAATGCTCAGGCTCCATCGCCTTTCTTGCGACCGGTTATATTCTTCGGGCACGCTGCCGGGTCCGACGCACCCGACCAGCCATTGAATACCTGCAGCGCCGGCCGGGCCTGCTGCGGCACGGCTCTTGCAGCGACGGCTTCGAAACAGTGAACGGAGAACCGCCATGCGTTGGAGGGACCTGAGGCGCAGCAGCAACGTGCGCGACCTGCGGGGTGGTCGGCGCAGGAGTATGCGTATTCCGCTTTCCGTCGGCCGCCGCGGCGGCGGCATCGGGATTGTTGTGCTGCTCCTCGTAGCCGCCATAATCGGTGGACCGGAACTCGTAAGCCAGCTCCTCAGTGGTGGGGAGTTCGATACCGGCGAGCAGCGGCCTGTAGCCGGCAGCGTGAACGACGAGGCAAAGCAGTTCACGGCTGCCATCCTCGGCAGCACCGAAGATGTGTGGGGCGCGCTTTTCCAGAACGCGGGCAGTCGCTACGTACCGCCGGAACTCACATTATTTTCCGGCGCGGTCCAATCCGCCTGCGGCTTCCAGAGCGCCGCCGTGGGTCCCTTCTATTGTCCGGCCGATCGCCGCGTGTATCTCGACACGTCCTTCTTCGACGAACTCGCGCGCATGGGTGGACCGGGAGATTTTGCGCAGGCCTACGTCATTGGTCACGAGATCGGACATCACGTCCAGAACCTGACGGGTACGGCGGCGCAGGTGCGCGAGCCACAGGCGGGCGGCGGCACATCGACCAATCCTTTGCAGGTGGCGATGGAACTTCAGGCGGACTGCTATGCCGGGGTTTGGGCCTGGCATGCCAACCAGCGGGATCGCGTCCTCGGACCGGGAGACGTCGAGGAAGGTCTCGCGGCGGCGGCGGCGATAGGGGATGACCGCCTGCAGCAAAACGCCGGCCGGCGCGTTACGCCCGATTCCTTCACGCATGGCTCATCCGAGCAACGCCAGCAGTGGCTGCAGCGCGGACTGGCCGGCGGGGATCCCGCCGAGTGCGACACGTTCCGGTAGAGCCGGCTATCTGGCAAGGGGTTAACCGGCACCTCGGGATCAAGGCAGGAACGAAACTCGCAGGATCGAAGGACGTCGCGCTGAAAACGCATGCCGGCGAAGGGGCGTATTTTGGAATAATACCCATGTTGGCGGTGACGCGGATACCTTGATTCCCTTTGAGTCTCCGATGTCTGGGCGCGGTGACGCTGCGAGAGTGCAACCGTCGGCGATTTTCCCTGTCAAACGACCTTTCCGCTTCCTGCTTATCAGGTATCCTTTCCGCTTCCTGCTTATCAGGTATCCTTTACGCGAGCGGAAGCTGATAACGGAGGTCCGATTGGCTGGAGGCTTTGCAAAAGACGGTGCGGTACAGGACCAGATCGATGCGACCATCGAGGACGCGGTTGCTCGTGCTCGCGACAGGCTGCCGCGCGGCGCGAGCCGGATGAACTGCGAGGAATGCGGCGGGAGCATTCCTGCGGCGCGCCGTGAAGCGGTCCCGGGCGTGCGTCTTTGTGTCACCTGCCAGGCGGAGCAGGACCAGGAATCGGCCGCATTCAGCGGCTATAACCGCCGCGGGAGCAAGGACAGCCAGCTACGATAGCAAGTCAACGTCCGGGGGCCGCATCTTTCAAACCCGCCCTTCTCGAGTTTCATCGTCGAGTTTAATCGCAGCTATACGCCCCGGCATGCCGGCACTGTCCGTGCAGCGTATGGAGGACAGCAAGGACAGGCGAGGCGGGCAGGCCGGGCGCCATTCCCCCGTTTCCTGTGAGACCGCTTTTTCTGTGAGCGAATCAGGCCGATGTGGTTGCGGGAGTTTTGAGAAGCGGGCCCGCTATGTGGCCCTGCCGTAGCGCTTCCCGTTTGCTCACTGAGGGCCGGTCCACTGATGCATGACGATTGATCGGTGCATCCTGTGCCCTGGACAGAAGGCTGTCCACGACGCGGTTGAAGACGTTAATTTCCGCGTCCGTAAGACCTTCGAGCAAAGACGCCTCGAACTTCAGCGCCATCGGCGTGATCTCTCGCAGCAGTTCATGCCCGTCATCCGACAGGTTCAATATGGAGCGACGGCGATCGACGTCGGCGAAGCGGCGATTGATACGGCCGTTCTTGATCAATCTGGCCACGGCCCGGCTCACCGCAACTTTGTCCATCAGGGTGCGTTCGGCTACATCGATGGCCGACAATCCAGGAAACCGGCCGAGAATCACGATGACTCGCCATTCCGGTATGGTTAGGTCGTAGCTGGAGCTATATATGGTCGCAATAGAACCGCTAACGGCGTTTGAAAGAATCGACAGTCGGTATGGGATGAATTCTTCAAGAACGATTTCAGCTTCCGGTTCCATCTTCAAAGCAACGGTGTTCATATTTGGCTCCCCAGGAACAAGTGTCATATGTATATTATCAATCATACGGGAGAAATCCAAATTAGCAAATGCGCAATTCAAAAGCGCCAGTTTTGCTTCATGCACGAGTAGATTTCGCTTTCCGCCGAAGCCGCAAGCTGCAGCCTTTGATGAGCCCGGTTTTTTTCGCGATCAGTCGCCTGATACCAGTTGCTGCTCCAGATCGTGCATCACCCGGTAACAGGGCAGCACGTCGCTGACGGACGCATTGGGTTCCCTGCCTTCCCGGATAGCAGCAACGAACTCCCTGTCCTGCAGTTCGATGCCATTCATCGATACGTCCACCTGGGACAGGTCTACAGGTTCTTCCCGGCCATTCACCAGATCGTCGTAGCGGGCGATGTAAGTTCCCGTGTCACAGATGTACCGGAAAGAAGTGCCCAGGGGGCCGTCGTTGTTGAACGACAGCGCGAGGGTCAGTACTTTTCCGCTGCCAGAAAGGAGTTGAATCGACATGTCCATTGCGATGCCTAATTGCTCGTGCTTCGGTCCCTGTAGCGCATTCGCCTTGATGACATTCTCGCCGGTTTGATATTGAAACAGATCGATGGTGTGCGCAGCGTGGTGCCATAACAGATGATCTGTCCAGTCCCGAGGCAGGCCGAGGGCGTTCATGTTTTTGCGTCGAAAGAAAAACGTCTGCACGTGCATGTGCTGAATGTCGAGATTGCCTGCTTTAATCAGGTTGCGTATGTACTGGTGAGATGGATTGAAGCGTCGAGTGTGCCCCACCATGCATATCTTGCCCGAATCTTTTTGCACTTCGGCTACAGCTAATGCGTCAGACAGGCTATCCGCCAGCGGAATTTCGACCTCTACATGGACGCCGGCGCGCATGCAGCGTATCGCCTGTGCGGCATGAAGTGGTGTTGGCGTGCAGAGAATTGCTGCATCCACGTCTGGCAGCTCCAAGGCGTCGTCCAGATCATTGAACGTTTTCCGGATGTTGAACTGGCTCGCAACTTTCGCTGTCTGATCCGGATCGGGTCCGACCAACGCCGCAACCTGCACATCGTCGATGTTCTGCAGCCCCTCGAGATGTTTGATTCCGAACGCTCCGGGACCGGCAACTATCACTCTCATTCAGGCTCACTCCTTATTGACAAGAATCTGGTGACCGACGGCCGTGTTGGACGCGGGCACGTGGTAAAAACGGTGTACCTCTTCAACGCTGGCGTTTAATGCTCCCCGCATCACCAGCCACATAATCAGCTCGATTCCTTCCGATCCTGCTTCCTTCAGGTATCGGAGAGCGTTGTAGGCGGCAATTTTTTCCGGATCGTCAACCATGCAATCCAGAAAGCGATTGTCGAAACGCTGGTTTATCAGCCCGGCTCGCGGTCCCTGCAGCTGGTGACTCATGCCACCGGTGCCCCATACCTGGACGTCAAGATCCTGGTCAAATTCTTCGACCGCCCGGCGCAGCGCTTTGCCGAGCCTGTAGCATCTCTGGCCTGACGGTGGCGGAAACTGAATCACGTTGACGGCGAGCGGAATAACAGGACAGGGCCATTCCGAAGGCTGGCCGAACATCAGCGACAACGGGACCGTGAGACCGTGATCTACATCCATGTGATTTACGATCGTCAGGTCGAAATCCTGCTGAATCACGGACTGAGCCAGATGCGATGCAAGCTCGGGATGCCCTCGAACTGAAGGCACCGGCCGCCGCCCCCAGCCTTCATCGGCCGGCTGAAAGTATTCGGCACAGCCGATCGCAAACGTCGGGATGAGTTCCAGACTGAAGGCCGAAGCATGATCGTTGTAAACCAGGATTACCGCGTCGGGTCGATTCTCGCCGATCCACCGCCGGGAAAACTCGTAGCCGGCGAACAATGGCTTCCAGTAAACGTCTTCGGTCTTCTCGTTATCGATCGCAGCGCCAATTGCCGGCACATGGGAGGTAGAAATACCCGCGGTAACGTTCGCCATTATACTTTATCGTCCTGATCAGCCGAGACCGGACGGCCGCCGCGTAACATCATGTCCGTATAATCTTTCTGCGACATATCCGTCATCTTCGCCGCGGCATACTGGAAGCTTTTGCCGTCGGTTGCAAAAATCTTCGCGAGAAAGTAAATGTTCCCGCCCAGCTGCAGCATGCGGTTATAGTCACGATCCAGGACCGCCTGCTTTTGTTCTTCGCTCATTGGCCATTGATCAAGATACAGGCGTTCGTTCGCTTTGAAGCGAGTTCGGTTCTCGGCAATCTTCAGTGACATGCAAAACTGATTCAGGTGATACCCAATGCGCGCCATGTCCGCATCGAAAACTATGGTGCCGGGTATATCCGCGTACGGCTTTTTCGCGCTCATCCGATGCAGTCTTCTTCGGGCCAGTACAATCGCATGGGATTCTCGACCAGGAGACGGTGCTGAAACGATGCCGTAGTAGCTATCTTCGGAATCATGTCGACCAGCTTGCCGTCGTCGGGCATGTGCGACTTCATGTTGGGATGCGGCCAATCGCTGCCCCAAAGTACCCTGTCGGGAAAAGTCTCTACCAGCATCCGGGCGAAAGGCACGACGTCCTGATAGTCCGGCGGGCCGGACAGCGACAGGCGTTCCGGGCAACTGACCTTGGACCAGATGTGCGGATTCTCCCGGAGCAGCTTCAAAAAGAGGAGAAAGCCTTTTCCGCCCACGCCCTGTCCTACGTCCACTCGACCCATGTGATCTATCACCACGGGTAGTGGAAGTGCTGCGAGGGTGTCGTAAAGCCGGGCCAGGTCGGAAGCTTCGAAGTAAATGACGACATGCCATCCCATATCCGAAATTCGCGACACCATCCGTTCCAATGCTTTAAAGGGAAGCCTGTTTACGAGCCGGCGGACGAAATTGAATCGCAGGCCGCGCACGCCCGCCTCATGCAGCGACAGTAATTCCTCATCGCTTATCTGTGTATCAACGGCGGCTATGCCGCGGGCTCTTCCAGACGAGCGTTGCAGCGCGTCCACCAGGGCCCTGTTATCGGTTCCATGGCAGGAAGCCTGCACGATCACATTGCGCTCGAACCGCAGGAAGTTGCGCAACGCCGCCAGCTTGTCCCAGGGAGCATCAGAGGGCGTGTACTTTCGCTCAGGCGCGTAGGCGAACCTGTGGCCGGGGCCGAAGACATGGCAATGCGCATCGACAGCGCCTGCCGGCGGCAAAAAGTCCGGCTTCGACGGCTCCGGTTCGAACGCGAGCCAACCAGGATCCACTACAAACTTCGCACTGCGCATTTTGACAATACCCGTATCGCGTCAGCCGCCAGGCGCAGGCGGCGATTGAGCAACGCCATCCCGCCCCGGTAATGAAAGATCGATTAAAGCAGTTCGAATACCGGCTTCCGGCAGTCGCTGTCAATTACCGTTGTAACCAATGTTGGCTGCCAGAAAGAAAGGAGCTGACAGTCAGTGCGCTTGCGTCTTGAGGATGAATTGACTATTTTAACCAAATAGCGACTGCTACCTGCGTGACAGTAAAAATTATGAACAACACTGGTGCGGCGGGATAGCTCTCGGAATACATACCGACGCGCAAGGTGATCACCGTTATTGGCCTGACTCGTATACCGGAATGCCGGCTCCGATCTTGCGTAAGCAGAGCGCGGCACCGGTCATGCCTGGTTGTGCCAGCCGCTGAGGGTGAATTCCAGGCCGGCCGGCGCACGCCTGCAACGAGGCCAGTCGATAACTACGGGGAAGCTTTTGTCAGTTAATCTACGTGAGTTTCGCCCCGTGCGGGGCATGACCCTGTCGAGTCAGATCGTCTCCCAGATAAGGGATGCCGTTTTTGCCGGCGAGCTGAAAACCGATGACGTTCTCGGGTCCGAAGCAGATCTTTCGAAACGGTTTGGTGTCAGCCGGATGAGCATCCGCGATGCGCTGCGCAGCCTGGAGGCGATGGGCATCGTTGAAATACGCATGGGCGCCAAAGGTGGCGCCACTATTGCAGCGGGCAGTAGCGATCGTTTTGCGGACGCGCTTGCAATTCAGCTGGCACTGATCGGCGTGACAAAAGAAGAGCTTTTGCAGGCGCGTGCGGCAACCGAGAGCATGACAGCTGAACTGGCGGCGATGAATGCCACGGCTGAGGATCTCGAGGAGATCAAGGCAGTGGTCGATGAAGCGGAGGCAAACGTCGGCAACGCTGAAAATACAGTATCGCTGGGAGAGAAGTTCCACCTGGCCGTCGCAAGCGCAGCCCACAATGGCATCCTGCATGCGCAGATGAAGGCGATGCGAGATGTCTTATGGCGGCCGGGGCGGCAGCCGACCCGCGAGCACGCGGAATGCATCGTTAAGGTTCATCGCCAGCTGTATGAGCTGATCGCGGCAGGCGACGCAGAGGAAGCACGGCTGTTGATGGCAAGCCACGTTAAAACGCTGAACTTCGACACAGGCGATCGCCGCCGTTCGGGTACAAACGGCGGCTGAACTGGCGTGTTCCCTTCGAAGTAGCAACTTCCGAATTACCATCGTTTTCCGGCGCGTTTCGTCGGATTGCTTTCATACCTCCGAATTGCATCTTTCATCGACTAAGAAGACTGCCTCCTGGCAGTGGTGCTGTGGTAGCCCTGCCTCGGCTTCCTGTAAAAATCGGATGGTCGGATTTTGTGTGATTCGCTCGCCATCGAGTAGACCGGAAAGCAGAAAATGTTATCCATGAAGTGAAACGATTCAAGGGAAAGTTTCTTTACTTTCGTTTCAGAGAAAACTGTTTTTCAAATTCCCGCGTACTGTTTTTTTGTTTTTTTTTCTCGTAGACTCGTTTCAAAAGCGATACATGTCGGCGCAGGTGTTTTTATTCGGGGCGGTTACTCTTAATCTACATGCGGACGGGGCTGTAGATAATTCTAATTAATAAATATCCGTTGCCTGCTCATCTCGAGTGATACGAATCAACACTAGACAGTTCGTCTGCAGCGCAGCTTTTGCAGTGCAGTTAATGCAACAAATGGGGGAGTACCAGGTGAACAGATCCACGACTTATCGCGGCATATTATGCATTGGCTTTTTATCTTCAGCAATGGTGGCAGCACCGTACCCGGTGCATGCACAAGTCAGTGAATTTGGGGCAGAGGGAGGGCAGCTGCTTGAAGAGGTGGTTGTGACGGCGCAGCGCAGAGAACAATCAATGATGGAGGTGCCGATTTCCCTCGAGGCGTGGAGCGGTGTTGAAATTCGCGAGCAAGGCTTCCGCACAATGGATGACCTGTCGGCCTTTTCGCCCTCGATCACAATCGATGATCGCACTCAGGACCAGGACATTGCGATCCGGGGTATCGGCACTACCGGCAACAATCTGACACTGGAGCAGGCGGCGCCGACATTTGTAGACGGCATTCACTACAGCCGCTCGTCGATGATCAAGGGCGCCTTTCTCGACCTGGAGCGGGTGGAGGTACTGCGGGGGCCGCAGCCGGTTTTCTTCGGCCAGAACGCCACCGCGGGCGCATTCAGTCTCACAACGCGCAAACCTACTCCCGAGTGGGAAGGCAATCTCCTGGGCGAGGTTGGCCAGTTCGGCCGTTATTCGCTCGAAGGCGGCGTCGGCGGACCGCTCACCGACACACTCGGCATCCGTGTCGCGGGCAAGTGGGATACGCTCGATGGCTACATGGAGGATATTATTACGGGCGATGACTTCCCACAGCGTGAAGACATGGCGGGGCGCGTGACGCTGCAATGGAATCCGAACTCGCAACTCCAAACCACTCTGCAGCTAGGGTACTCCGACACGGAACGCGGTGCCGATGGAAGTGCGGTGTGCACGACGCCGGGTGCCCCCAGAAGCGGTGAGGAGCCCAACGAAGGCGACTGGTGGCTGCCCGGCAGCACTACCTTCCAGAACGACATAGTTTTCACGCCGCCTGATAGCGACTGCTTTACGAAAAAGGGAATTTCGGAGGGGCTGCCGCCATTCTATGCACCCCCCACGGATCTCAGGCAGGACGATGCCGACGCAGGTATTCTGGATATCCGGGAAGTGGCCCGACTGGTCATGGGCGACGACTTTGCCAGTCTCGCCGCCACGGACGAGTTTGAGACATCGACGTCTTATCTGGAGCTCCGCTACCTCCTGGACAACGGTATCGAGCTGACGTCCCTGACAGGCTTGCTGGATTACGACCGTGCATACTTCCGCGACAACGACGGTGCGCCGTTCATCACGAACCAGCAGACTCGCGCCGAGGACATGACTTCGTTCAGCCAGGAGTTCCGCGTCGCATCGCCGGTCGGAGAGCCGATCGAGTGGATGATTGGTGCTTACTACCAGAACGAAGACCTGAAGCTGCACTCTGACACCATCCGGGCCAACATACGCCGGCCTCGACGTCGCAACGATATTTGGCAGGAATCGGAGTGGCTGAGCGCCTTTGCTACCGTGACGTTCAACTTCCTGGAGGACCGGGCTTCGATCGATGTCGGCGGACGATATTCGCAGGTCAAAAAGGATGTTTCCATAGAGGGCTTCGGAGCCACCTGGATATTCGATGTCGATCCGACTTCCGGTACACCGGGCGGCGGTTGTGTCGATGGTGTGAACGCCGACTTTTGCTTTGAAGATGACGAGGATGTCATAGCGCTTGGCAACGGGCAGTGGACGCATGCCTGGAGATTGGACCTGGTCCCTGACGTATGGGACGGCATGGCTCCGATCGGGATTACAGAGCTGGACCCTTCGATCCGGAGAAGGTCCGGGCCCTACCGGGAGAGCCTCAAGGAGACGCACTTCGATCCGCAAATCACGATCCGCTATCGGCCGACCGAGAACCTGTCGCTATATGCCAAATGGGCGGAGGCGTTCAAGGCAGGCGGCTTTGACACCGGACAGTCATCGGTACCCAGGCTCGAGGAGTTCCGCTTCAGGCCGGAGTTCGCCCAGAACGCCGAATTGGGGTTGAAAGGCAGCTTCTGGAACGGACGTGCACGCGGCGGAGTGACCCTGTTCAACTTCGAGGTGAAGGACCTTCAGATTGCTACTACATCTCTGGAGCAGGGCAGTGTCAGCACCAATGCCGGCAAACAGCGGGTTCGCGGCGCCGAGTTCGACCTCGCCGTGGCCGTGACAGACCACCTCCGCGCGACCCTCGTGGGCGCACTGATGGATGGTGAGATGCTGCAGTTCGAAGCCGCCGGGTGCACCGATGCAGAGGATGAGGCGGGACTGTGCCGTACCGAGGAAGACTCCATTGCGCTGGTCGGTGACGACTCACTGGAAGGGACGATAGATCGCTCGGGCGAGCAAGCGCCGCGTACGCCGGACTGGAAGATTATCCTGGGGCTTACCTACTCTGCGCCCTTCATGGACCGGTTCACGCTGTTCGCAAACACGAAGGCCATGTTCTCGGACGGCTACATCGACGACGTCGAGAACTTCAGGAAGGTGACGATGTGGGACCAGCACCACGACATGAACGTGTCTGTAGGTCTCGGTGACGTCGACGGTCGGTGGAAGTTGTCGCTCTACGGCCGCAATTTATTCGAGGCGCGCCCCGAGTACCATCCGGAATTCGATGTTTTCCCAAGCGGGCGCGTATCGAAAAATCTGAGCATGAAAAACTTCAGGAGCTACGGACTGCAGTTCCAATACGAACTGTTTTAAGTAGCCGTCAAGCAAACAAGAAACCGGACCGCGTGCGCAGGTGAAGAACGAAGATCCGTTTGTTTTAAAAAACGGGTTTTCGCTCGGAACAACCTGTGGCTACGCGGGCTGGTGGCTTGCGGTATCCATTGAACAGGTATTTTCGACAAACCGCCGTCCGGAGAGGGGCTCGTTTGAGTAACTACGTTTTCGCGCCAGCAATGCGAGCATCCGCTGCAGTGGGGGGGAGTGAACAGCGCTTTCCGGTCAACAGGATTTTTTGCGTTGGCAGAAACTATGCAGCGCATGCCCGGGAAATGGGGTTCGAGCCTGACCGCGAGGCCCCGTTCTACTTTACAAAGTCTCCTTCTGCAATTATCGCATCGGGAGGCGCAATTCCGTACCCGCCGGGAACGGAGAATTTTCACCATGAAATCGAGCTGGTGATTGCGCTGGGGCAGTCGGGGTTCAGAGTTCCCGTGGGTGAAGCGCTGTCGATGGTCTATGGCTATGCCTGCGGGCTCGATATGACTCGCCGGGACTTGCAGCTGTCGGCTCGCGAAGCGGGTCGCCCCTGGAGCCTGGGGAAGGACATAGAGGACGGAGCGGTGATTTCGCCGATTGAGCCGGTACAACATGCACTTCACCCGTCCACTGGCCGAATCTGGCTCTCTGTTAATGGCGATCTCAGGCAGGATGCAGATCTTGGCGATCTGATATGGTCGGTTCCGGAAATAATCTCGCACCTTTCCGGTTTTTATCATCTTCGCCCGGGCGACTTGATTTATACCGGAACGCCTGATGGCGTCGGCCCCGTCGTTCCCGGTGATTTGCTTGAAGGTGGAATTGCCGGAACAGGGGAAATCTCACTTCGAATCGCTGACGCTGCCTGATGCCTGAGACGGACAGAGCTGCGGAAACCCGGACTCGTCCACAACAGGAACATCCCCCATGTCAAAGCTAAAACTGACCTTTGCCTGCGGCCCTTACGACAGAATGGAGGCGCTGCAGTACGACCGGATTGCTGTTGAAGGAATCGATCTCAATTATTTGGAAATTCAGGCGCCGCGGGAGATCTTCGACAGGATGGTCGGTGACCGGGCGTTCGACATGTCGGAGCTGTCCCTGGCAGAACATGTTGGAATGACGGCCAGGGGAAACAGCCCCTTTGTCGCAATACCCGTATTTCCCTCCAAAGCCTTTCGGCACGGGTTTATTTGCATAAACAAAAAGGCGGGTATCAAGGAACCGAAAGATCTTGCCGGAAAACGGATCGGTGTTCCGCTTTACACCATGTCGGCAGCGATTTGGATTCGCGGGGATCTGGAAAATGTCTACGAGGTGGATCTGTCCGGTGTGCAGTGGGTACAGGGGGCCGTAGAGAAAGCCGGCACGCACGGCAAACCGCCAGCGCCGCCGGAGCTACTGAAGCCTGTGGACATAGTGCAAAACACGTCCGAGAAATCGCTGTCGGAAATGTTGCGGGACGGAGACATTGACGCACTTATAGGGTCGCGGCTGCCGGAGTCAATGCGAACGGATCCGGACAAAGTTGCGAGGTTGTTCTCGAACCCGCGTGCCGAAGAGAAGCGCTATTACCGCGAGTACAAAATACACCCAATCATGCATACGGTGGCCATAAAGCGGAAAATTTACGAGCAGAACAAGTGGATGGCCAGCAGTCTGTTTAAAGCCTTTCTTGAATCAAGAAAATGGGCTCTCGACAGGATGTACTTTTCAGCAGCCCAGCGCTACATGCTGCCCTGGCTATACGACGATTTGCGCGAGGTTGACGAGATATTCGGTGACAGTCTGTGGGCGTACGGAGTCGACGAAAACCGTCCTACCCTGCAGGCGTTTGTAAAATACATGCAGCAGCAGCATTTTATTGAAAAAGAAGTGCCGGTCGACGACCTGTTTGTTCCGATCCATGGGCGACTGGACTAGGGAATCGCTGCACAAGTCCATCCTGGACTTCTGCAGAGTCGAAAGCCAAAGCAAAGCTTCGCCCTTTCTCCCGCGTTATCAATCGCCTTAGCGATTGACGCGGCGGGGCATCCTTAGCCCTGCAGGGAAGCTCCGCACACTTGTGCAGAGCTTCCCTGGCCAATCCCTAGCCACTGATACTGCCCGGATACCGATCATTCGTTTTCAGGCCTGCCAAGCATATGGCTGCAGCCGCACCTGGTTGCCCAGTACTCCCATGTGCGCCACGTCTCGGGTGAATACGGCTTGTAACCTCTGTTTCGGGCGTCGATCTCCCCCTCGCTCAGTGGCTTGATATCGCCTCCCAGCCGCACAGCAGATAGCAATGCCCTGGCGTTGCGCGGCAGGAAAACGGACATCCTTACGACTTCTATAAGCGATCGCGCGGCGGCGGCAAAGCCGTGGCCGCGCATCAGGGCGACATTATTGTCACCAAGCGTTTTTGCCAGATCACGGCCCTGGTCGACATTCGAGACGAGAAGATTCGTATCGCCGAAGCGATCGGCAATGTCCCACACGGGGATCTCCGAGCCGATGAAACTGCCGGAATGGATAACCGGGCGTAGCGGCGTACCATTTGCGATTCCAAATGGCAGTATGTCCTCCGCATGCGCATGCACAATCGCTATCACGTCGGGGCGTGCTTCAAAAATGCCGCCGTGAATGTAGCGCTCGAGGTACAGCGGACGCGTCTCGTTGCCAACCGGATTGCCTTCCAGATCAAGCTCGACAATATCATCTCTGGTAACCAGTTCTGGTGCCAGCGAACGGGCCACGAAAAACGTTTTCGGGTTCCTGGGGTTCCGAACGCTGACGTGCCCGTATGCATCCACTACCTGCTCGTTGGCCAGGATACGGTTTGCAACTACGAGGTCATTCATTAACCGCTCATACTCACTCATCTCGACATTACCTCGTGTGTTCGTGTGCGCGGGTATGCGACTCCTGCGCCCCGTCAGCGGCGGATTGCGTCCGTTGCAGAAAGTGTCGCACGAGCGACCGCTACAAATCACATGATAGTCACGTTCATTGACTCGGACAAAGCTGATGGTTTTAATGCGCCACACAATCGAACGTTAATATTGTTCTTGAGGAGTCATCTTGGCGGAAATAATAGTTTCTAACGGAACGAAAATCTCGTATCACGACAGCGGAGAAGGTGCGGCTATTTTGTTTTTGCACAGTTTCGGACACAACAAGAACATGTGGTTTCCGCAACTTACCCATTTTCAGGAGCGGGGCTTTCGCGTCATTGCGCCCGATATGCCAGGACACGGCGAGTCGTCCTTTGACCCTGATAACCACACCGTGGACCTGATGGCGCAGTGGTATATCGAACTAATTGAAAAACTGGACGTAAAAAAAGTAGTTCTGGCAGGAATCTCTATTGGCGGATACATCGGCCTGCGCATGTGGGCCCGGCGCCCCGAGCTTTTTTCGGCGATGATCTTGTGCTGCACCAAGGCGGAAGCGGACTCCGACGAAATCAAGGAAAGACGAAGGGCGCAGATTGCCAATATTGCCAGCAATGGACTGGAGAACTTCATCGAAACCGGGGCGCCGAAACGGCTTTCCCCCAGAACGGTCGCAGAGCGGCCATGGGTGCTCGACTGGGTCAAGATGATGAATTTTACCGTCAGCGCACAAGCGAATGCCGCTACCCTGGAAGCGATGGCTCTCAAGGATGATGACAGCGATACCCTGAAGTCGATCGATGTGCCGACGCTCATCGTTTCGGGAGCGGATGATGTCTTTATTCCAAAGGACTCCCCGAAGAATCTTCACGAAGGCATAAAGAACTCCGTGCACCACGTCATTCCGGATGCCGGGCATGTCGTTAGTCTTGAGAGGCCGGCGACCGTCAATACAATCATGGAAGGATTTCTGGAGTCGCTTTGACGCCGGCTTCCCGAACTAATCACAGAAGAGGGTTACTTTGAAATTACTCACCTTTACGACGGACCGGACTTCGGAGCAAAAGCTCGGCGCTCACTTCAGGGATAATTTGATAATCGATATGAGCCGGGCGTATCGCCGGTTCTTCGACGGACAGCCGCCGGACTGGTTTAACTCGGTGAACAACCTGTTGAAGGGCGGGAACAAAGCCATGGAACTTGCTCATGAATTACACGAGCT
Source organism: Woeseia sp. (assembly GCA_040904985.1). Classification (GTDB taxonomy): domain Bacteria; phylum Pseudomonadota; class Gammaproteobacteria; order Steroidobacterales; family Woeseiaceae; genus IDS-8. The sequence goes on from JBBDSK010000255.1 coordinate 16,061, forward strand.
GGCGCTCGCCGGGACGGTAGACGAAGAATCTTTCTTGTATGATATGAATTCGATCGTTTTCCAACCTCCGGCCGGCGACAGGGCCAAGATCCTTTGCGTGACGATGAACTACAGCTCCCACGCGAAGGCGAGCGGGACCAGGCAGTCGGACGAGCCCTACTTTTTTATCAAGATGCCGACCTTGATGACGCCTCACCGGGCGCCGATCTGTCATTCGAAGACGTCAGATAAGCACGACAGCGAAATAGAATTGGCAGTAATCATCGGGAAGCGCGGCAAATACATATCCCGTGATGATGCATTTCAGTATGTCGCCGGCTACTCAGTAATAAACGATTTCAGCTTCCGTGATCGAAGGTCGCTTACCGACGATCCGAACGCGGCGCGCCTGCACTGGTTTACGCTAAAAAACCTCGATACCGCGGCGCCAATCGGCCCCTGGCTGGTCACGCGGGACGAAATCCCGGACCCATACGATCTGGAGATATCCCTGACTCTGGAAAACGAGCCGCGACTCAGGCAGTGCGGATCGACCGCCGGTATGATGCACAGGATCGAAGATCTGGTGTTTCATGCTTCGAACGGCCTGACGCTGGAGCCGGGAGACGTCATCGCTACCGGAACGCCCCACGACGTTGCGTTCGGCGAGCAACGGTTTCTTAAGGACGGCGACGTTTTGAGGGCGGAAATTTCGAAGATTGGGGCCCTGGTCAATCCGATTGCAGCTGAAGCGTGAGGTATGCCGGTTTCGATGCACTTTGTGAATTAACCGAGGTCAGGTGATGGATGTAAAAGCTGAATCGTCCCGTGAAACGTTCATCGAGGACCTGGACGATAACAACTACACGACGTTTATAGTTGCTACCCATCCGAAGTACTCCACGGGCAA
>JBBDSK010000256.1:0-16927 GCA_040904985.1 Woeseia sp.
GACCTCGAGCGGGTTGGTGACGAGGCGGAAAAGATCGGCTTCCTCGCCTCGAAGCTGGCGGCGATGGATCGTCCGCCCAACTCGTATCGCGAGCTCAAGAACATGGGAAACCACGTGCTGCACATGCTCCGCGGAGCGATGAATGCCTTCGCCCGGCTGGATGTCCGCGCGTCCTACGCGGTGGTGAAGGAAGATGAGATCGCGGATGAGGAGTACGACGCTATCGCCCGGCAGTGCCTGACCTTCATGATGGAAGACCCGCGCAGCATCAAACGCGTGATGAACGTTACCTGGGCCGCCCGTTCGCTGGAGCGAATCGGCGATCACGCCAAGAACATATGCGAATACGTCATATACATGGCGGAAGGGCGCGACGTGAGACATACCGATCTTGACGAAATGGCGGGCGAGTCGGGGGACGAGGGGGCTTAAGCGCAAGTCCGTTGCAACAATTCCGTAACATTCGGCCGCTAAGCTTGGACGCACGCAAGGCTTCGGAGGAAGCGGGAGATGAGAGGAAAGGCCGTTCTACTGCTCGGGGCCGCCCTGGCGGCAACGCTCGGCTGCAGCAGCGCGCTCGCCCAGTCGGGTCGCGATTACGTCTACATAGTGGGATCGTCTACCGTTTACCCTTTTTCGACCGTCGTCGCAGAACGTTTCGGCCGGGGCAGCCGGTTCAAGACACCGAAGGTGGAGCAGACCGGTTCCGGCGGAGGCATCAAGCTGTTTTGTGACGGCGTGGGCGTGCAATATCCCGACATCGTCAATTCGTCGCGCGCGATCAAGCAGTCCGAAATCGGCGCCTGCGCGAGAAACGGCGTCGACGATATTGTCGAGGTCAAGATCGGCTATGACGGTATTGTGGCGGCCAACGCCCGTTCCGCGCCGTCAATGAGCCTGTCGCGCCGGGATATTTTCCTGGCGCTGGCAAAGCAGGTTCCGGGCGGGGACGAGGGACAGCTCGTACCCAATCCGTACCGCAACTGGCAGGACGTCAACCCGGAGCTTCCGACGACGCGCATCGAAGTGCTCGGGCCGCCGCCGACGTCAGGGACAAGAGACGCATTTGTGGAGCTTGCGATGGAGGGCGGGTGCAGCACCTTTCCCTGGATCAAGAGCCTCGCTGCGTCGGACGAGGCCCGCTACAAGTCCATTTGCCATACGATCCGCGAGGATGGCGCGTTTATTGAAGCGGGCGAAAACGATAACCTGATCGTGCAAAAGCTGGAGGCGAATCCCACGGCGATGGGGATTTTCGGCTTCAGCTTTCTTGACCAGAACGCGGACAAAGTTAAAGGAGCTGCCGTTGATGGCGTCGAGCCGACCTTCGACAGCATCGCCGAGACCGAGTATCCGGTCGCGCGGCCGCTGTTCTTCTACGTGAAGGAAGCGCACGTTAACGTCATTCCCGGCCTGCGCGAGTTTCTGCTGGAATTCACGAGCGATAGCGCATGGGGCGACTACGGTTATCTTTCCGACCGGGGCCTTATCCCGTTGCCGCCGGAAGAACGAGCGGACGTCGCAGCCGCGGTGCGGTCGCTCACGCCCGTCACTGCCGGCACCCGTTGAATGCAGGAGCTCGGCATGCCGGCGGGTGCTCCCACCTGTACCGGACTCCCCGCTGCGGCGGGCTTCCGCAGGTACAGCCGGCAAAGGCCAGGAATCTCCGCTTTTAGCGCATGCAGCCCACCACCCTCGCCCTCATCCTGATAACCCTTTCGGCTGCGGGGTTCTGGCTCGGCCGTGGCCGGGCGCTGGCGGCAGCCGGCGGGCCGCGAGGTTCCGCGCGCCTGCATTCGCTGCCGGGTTATTACGGATACTACGTCGCAATATGGTGCCTCCTGCCCGCCCTCGGCCTGATCTCGCTGTGGGTGCTGATCGAGCCGCAGGTTATCGAGGCGCTCGTGATCCAGGGTCTCCCGGAGACGCAACGTAATTTTTCGCCGTCCCAGCTGGACCTGCTGCTGAACAACATCCGTAATCTTGCCGCGGGAGGAATGGTGTCCGGCGAGGTCGACGGGGCGCTCAGGAGCGCCGCAGACTCCATTCAGTACTACGTGGACGCAAGCCGTCGGCTCCTTGCAATCGTAACGCTCGGCATCGCCTCGCTCGGCGGCGCGATTGCATGGCGCCGCGTCGCGGCTGATTTTCGCGCGCGCAACAGGGTGGAGGACACCATCCTTGCGCTGCTCATCCTGGCCTCCAGCGTTGCCGTCATCACCACGGTCGGTATCGTTCTCTCGGTACTGTTCGAGGCGATCCGGTTTTTTCGTGAAATACCGCTGACGGAGTTTCTCTTTGGGCTCAACTGGAGCCCGCAAACGGCCATTCGCGAAGACCAGGTCGGCTCGTCCGGCAGCTTTGGTGCCGTACCGCTTTTCACCGGGACCTTGCTGATCACGGCAATCGCCATGTTTGTCTCGGTGCCTGTGGGACTCATGACGGCTATCTACCTCGCCGAGTATTCGACACAGCGAATCCGCTCCATCACAAAACCCCTGCTGGAAATCCTCGCGGGCATCCCCACCGTCGTGTACGGCTTCTTTGCGGCGCTGACCATGGCTCCCGCGATACGCCGCGCCGGCGATGCAATCGGCCTCGACGTTGCTTCTGAAAGCGCGCTGGCTGCGGGCGTGGTCATGGGCATCATGATCATTCCGCTCGTGTCTTCGCTCTCCGACGATGCAATTAACGCGGTGCCGCGGGCGATGCGCGACGGCGCCCTGGGGCTGGGATCCACCCGCTCGGAGACGATGATCCGGGTTCTTCTGCCGGCGGCACTGCCGGGGATCATCGGCGGCATCCTGCTGGCGGTGTCGCGTGCCATCGGGGAAACGATGATCGTCGTCATGGCGGCGGGACTGGCCGCCAACCTGACGGCGAATCCTTTCGAAGCTGTGACTACGGTCACGGTCCAGATCGTCACGCTTCTGATCGGGGACCAGGAATTCGACAGTGCAAAAACGCTTGCCGCCTTTGCCCTGGGGCTGGTGCTTTTCATTGCAACACTGGTACTCAATGTGATGGGGCTGCAGGTCGTCCGCAAATATCGCGAGCAATACGAGTAAAGATGCGGATGAGTATTTCCAATACACGCAAAACGGTCGAAGCGGGACTTCGGCGGCGCCACCGCAAAGAGGCGCTCTTTCAGCTAGCGGGGCTGCTTGCCACCGCCGTGGGCATGGTTTTCCTCGCCGTCTTCTTTGTCACCCTGATCGGGAACGGCGCGTCGGCTTTCAAGCAGACCTATGTGGAACTGGACGTGGTCTTTGCCGAGGAAGTTCTGGCTCCCGGAGGGGAGCCGGATTTGCGACACGCTGACTACGGCGCGCTGGTAAGAGAAGCACTCTGGCGCGCTTTTCCGGAAGTAACAGCAAGGCGTGAGCGCCGCGAATTAACCCGCCTGGTCAGCGCCGCCGCGAATTACCAGCTCCGCAACGCGGTGATGGAAAATCCCGAATTGATTGGTGCCCGGCAAACGGTCTCGGTACCCGCTGCCGCGGACGTCGACATGCTGGTAAAGGGCAATATCGACAGGGACGCCGCGGCTGCCCAACGCCCGCTTTCCGATCGGCAGCTGCGCTGGATCGACAGCCTCATCGCCGGGGGGCGGCTGGAAACCGGCTTCAACACGGCGCTTTTTACCAACGGTGATTCGCGCGAACCGGAAATGGCCGGAATCAGAGGCGCTTTGCTGGGTTCTTTCTACATGCTGGCCGTAACGATAGCGTTGTCGTTTCCGCTTGGCGTGGCAGCGGCGATTTATCTCGAGGAGTTTGCGCCGAGGAGTCGCTGGGCGGACGTCATTGAAGTCAACATCAACAACCTGGCCGCGGTGCCGTCCGTGGTGTTTGGCCTGCTGGGACTGGCGGTATTCATCAACTGGATGGGCATGCCGCGGTCCGCGCCGCTGGTCGGCGGGCTGGTGCTCGCGTTGCTCACTCTCCCCGTGATCATCATCGCCTCCCGCGCGGCAATCAAATCGGTGCCCCCATCGATTCGTGAGGCAGCGCTGGGGGTCGGTGCCTCCAGAATGCAGGTCGTGTTTCATCACGTCATGCCGCTTGCGCTGCCGGGCATGCTGACGGGGGCGATTATCGGCATGAGCCGCGCGCTGGGTGAGACGGCGCCGCTGCTCATGATAGGCATGGTGGCGTTCATCGTAGATCCGCCATCGGGCTTTACGGATCCGGCAACGGCGTTGCCGGTGCAGATCTTTCTCTGGGCGGACAGTCCGGAACGCGCATTCGCCGAGCGAACGTCCGCGGCCATTATCGTCTTGCTGGGCTTTCTTTTGCTGATGAATCTCGCCGCGATCATCATGCGCAAGAAATTCACGCGCCAGTGGTAAGTGCTGCGATTGCAGCCGGATGCCGGGTATATGAGAATGAGTCCAATGACTGAGTTGAAGCCGATTACGGGCGATCCGGTTTCGGGAGATCCTGCTGTCTTGCCTGCGGCGACCTCCCGCGAGCGGGACGAGGCAAGTGCTGCGGCGAGTGCAAAAGACGCCACGAGGCGCAAGCGGCTCGAGGAACTTTCCGAGCCCAGCGGCAAGACGGTCGGCCACGTCCGCTGCGCCTCGCCCTACATCATCGCCGAGAACGTCAACGTCTTCTACGGTGACCTGCACGCAATCAAGGACGTTACGCTGGAAATCGGCAAGCAGAAGGTCGTAGCATTGATCGGCCCCTCCGGTTGCGGCAAGTCGACCTTCCTGCGCTGTCTCAATCGCATGAACGATTCCATCGAATCGGCGCGTGTCACGGGGCGGATCACGCTCGACGGCCAGGACATCTATTCGAAGGAGCTGGACCCGGTGGCGCTGCGCGCGCGGGTGGGCATCGTGTTCCAGAAGCCGAATCCCTTCCCCAAAAGCATTTACGATAATGTGGCGTACGGGCCGCGGATTCACGGCCTGGCGGCAGACCGGGCGGAACTCGACGAGATAGTCTTCTCGAGCCTCGAACGTGCCGGGCTTCTGAAGGAAGTGAAGGACCGCCTGGACGAGCCGGGTACAGGCCTCTCCGGCGGACAGCAGCAGCGGCTTTGCATTGCCCGCACGATAGCGGTCAATCCGGAGGTAATCCTCATGGACGAACCCTGTTCTGCGCTGGACCCCATCGCCACGGCGCGTATCGAAGACCTGATCGATGAGCTGTCGGAAAATTACGCCATCGTCATCGTCACCCATTCGATGCAGCAGGCGGCGCGGGTATCGAGGCGAGTCGCCTATTTTCATCTCGGCATGCTGGTGGAAGTCGACGAGACCGACAGGATATTCACCAATCCGCAGCACAAGCTGACGGAAAACTACATTACGGGTCGCTTCGGCTGAGTGACGGCATCAACGTGCGCAACGTCAGTGGCCCGGTGCTGATCGTTAACAACGCCGTCTATTTACAGGCCGGCACGGCCATTCGCCTGATCAGCGGCGATACGAGCCAGGTCACGGTGGCGGGCAACGTCGGAGCGGGCGGTCTTTCCGGCGGGAGTTCGCGCTACAGCGAAGGCAACGGCATCGGCTCGGATCTGGTGCACGGGCACTACAACCCCGCGGAGTAGGCGCGACCGGCTAGCGTATCGCGCAATCGGCGCCTGCAGGCAAGGCACAGCTGGCGGACAGCCACGTAGCAAAGTGCGCCGGTGCCATCGGTCGGCCGACGTAATAGCCCTGCGCAATATCGCAGCCCATGCCGCGCAGCGCGTCAAGCGTCTGCTCGTTTTCCACTCCCTCGGCCACGACCTTCAGGTCGAAACCGTGCGCCAGATTGATGACAGCCTGCACGACCTTGCGGTTACCCGCGCTCTCGACCATGTCGAGCACGAAGGACTTGTCCACCTTCAGTTCGTTCGCCGGAATGTTGGTGAAATAGGAAAAGGAGGAGTAGCCGGTACCGAAGTCGTCGATGGCGACACGTACGCCGATCGCCCGCAGTTCGTGCATCGCGGCGAAACTTTGCTGCGGTTCGGCCATGAAGGCGCTTTCCGTGATTTCCACGGTGAGCGCCGAAGGCGGCCAGCCCCAGATTTCCAGTGCATCGGCGACGAACGAGACGAAGTCTGGGTCCTTCAGGCTGTCCGCGGTAATGTTGATGGAAAGGGCGCAGTCTTTCACGGGCCATTCGGCGGCATAGCGCAGCGCGGTATTGAACATGGCTGCGGTCACAACACCGATCTGCTTCGTCCGCCCTGCGACGGCAACGACGGCTTCCGGGTCGATGAAGCCGCCGCGGGGATCGCGGCAGCGCAGCAAGGCTTCCGCGCCGACTACACGCCCCGTCGCCAGATCGACCTGCGGCTGGAAATGCGATTCTATTCCACCCTGCTCCAGGGCATGGGCGACCTCCTGCTCGATGCGCCCGAACTCGCTGAGCTTATCGTCGGCATCCGGGCAATAGAGAGACACGCCCTTGTCATTGCCGGCGGCTGAACTCAAAGCCACCTCGGCACATCGCAACAATGACTCGGCATTTGCCGCATGTCCGGGAAAGAGTGCAATGCCCTGACGGGCGTTCAGCGACATGTGCAGCCAACGATCCTGCAGCGTCTCTTCGGCGACGCGCCGAACCCGGCCGGCGGCGAGCAGCGCGTGATTATCACTTTTCAAATCGCGGAGCACGATCGCGAACCGCCGCGTCCCGACGCGAACGACGGCTGCGCGTTCCCCGAAAGCGTCCCCGAGGCGAACGCCGAATTCGGCCAGCGCGGCGTCAACCCTTTCATAGCCGATGCGAAAATTGAGCTCATCGATGCTGCCCAGCCGGACGAGCAGCAGCCCGAGGGCGTGGCGCGCCGACGCGTCGATTTCCCGCTGCAGGGCATCCAGGAACACGGGCTGAGTCGTCCGGTTCAATGCTGCGGAGAGTGCGCCCGCCATCAGAGATAGTAGTCTGCGGCGTCGATGCCGTATGCGCCGGTTTCGAGACCGCGGTCGATCCACAGCGCACCGGGCTCGTCGGGCCTCGCGCTCCGTTCACGCAAGTCGATTGTTCGCGGTGTCTGAAGCGGCTTCTTGCCCGCATCCAGGATGACGATCACCTTCGGCCTGAGGCGTCTGACGCGGTTCTGCTCGACGACAATGGCGACTTCGCCGCTGGATAACTCCACCAGCGCACCGTTGGGAAAAACGCCGACTGCCTGAATGAACTGTTCCACCATTTCCGGCTGAAATTCGCCGTACCCACGCTTGTGTAATTCGCGCATGGCATCGAAAGGCGACACCGCCGGCGCATAACTTCGCGGCGTGATGAGCGCGTCGTAAAAGTCGACGATGCCGGCAATGCGGGCGAAAACGTGAATGTCCGGTCCCTTGAGCGCATCGGGATATCCGCTGCCGTCGTAGCGTTCATGGTGCGAGCGAACCATTGCCAGCACTCGCGGATCGAGGTCCTTGTACTCACGCAGGATCTCCTCGCCGCGCAGCACATGCGATTGCATCAAAGCCATCTCGGCATCGCTCAGGGGCGCCGCCCTGGCCAGCAACTCTTTTGGGATCTGCGTCTTGCCGATATCCATCAGCAGCCCGCCCAGCCCAAGCGTCTTCAAGTCCTCGCGCGGCAGGCCCAGGTGCCGGCCCAGCGCGATCGCATAAATGGCGCATGACACTGAGTGGCCATAGGTGTAATCATCAGTTTCCTGAATGCGCGACAGCCAGGCCATCGCATCGCGATTGCGCATCAGGCTGTCCAGCATCGGCGTCACGACCGAATCCAACGTGTGTACTTCCAGGCGCCCGCCCGCCCGGATCCGCTCCATGGCCTCGGCGAGCCCGGTTGATGCCTGCGCAAAAGCCGTTTCGGCGAGCGGCAACTCCGTTTGGACGTCGTGCGAGTCCTGGTAGAATTCGCCCGGCCTGGGATCCTGCTGCGGCTGACGGCTCTGCCGATCGCCGAACCATCCCGCTACGCGCGCGACAATGCCGCGACTGCCGCGTCCTTTTTGCGCCGGCCGAAAGGTGCTGCCGTTCGCTGCACCGGCGGCGTCCCGCGGCTGAACGTAGACCTGCTCGCAGTATCGCCGCAGTTCCTCGATCTCCGCCTCGCTCTTGATGACGAAGCCCTGGAACAGGAACGGCGTCTCCAGCCACGGCCTGTCCAACTGCGACACGTACATCCCCTGCTCAAGGTCGTCGGTAGAAATTTGCTCGAGCGCCATTGCGGCTCCGATGGTCCAATGCCTGCTGGTGCGCCACGCTACCGAAGCGCTGCTGCGAGGGTAAGGACCTTGCTCACAGATTGGCAGCCGGCGATCAGGCGACGGCTTGCAGCGGCAACATCAACAGCGGATGGGATGAAGGTGCAGCTGCGTGGCAAAACGGCGCTTTTTGCGCATGCAAGGAAAGTGACACCGCGCTGCGGCCCGGACTTGTACCGATGGCCTGCCAGGGCGATTGGCAGAGGTTTTCCCGACCCTTTTCCCTACGCCGTCGGTAACCTTTCGACGAACTCCACCATGCGCTTTTGCATGGCTGCGTCAGGAAGCCGGCCGACTGCGCCGCCGATATTGTCCAGCATATGGTGCGGCTTGCTGGTCGCAGGCGTGATCGCCGTGACGGCAGGATGGGCTGCGACGAACTTCAGGAAAAACTGCGCCCACGATGATGCGTCGAACTCCGCCGCCCAATCGGGAACTTCCTTCCCGGCGACGCGGTTCCACAGCCTCGTACGGCCGAACGGCAAATAAACGAGTACCGCAATGCCCCGCTCACGCGCCAGCGGCAGGATGGTTTTCGCCGACTCCAGGTTGTCGACGGCGTAGTCGATTCCGATAAAATCCAGTGGCTCCTCGCGCATCACCTTCGCGAGATAGTCATAGGCGTCCGCGTTCGTCGACGTTGTGCCGATGTAGCGCACGCGCCCCTGCTCCTTCAGTTCTTTCAGGATCGCAAGCTGAGTCGGGATATCGGCCAGGTTGTGGACCTGGATCAGGTCGATGGTGGGTGTGCCTATGCGCTCGAACGACTTCTCGATCTGCGCCCGCGCTGCGTCCGAGTCAGCGTCACCACCCCCGCGAGGCGCGACGTTCACCTTGGTCGCCCAGAAAACGGTTTGCTCGGCGCCGAGGCCGTTGACGATCTCGCCCCCGACTTCTTCCGAGTCGCCGTAGCTCGGTGCCGTGTCGAACACAGTCCCACCGTTATCGAACAATGTGCGCAACACTTCCCGCAGCGCCGTGACATCTCCGCCCCCGGCCATGCGGCTGAATGTGGCCGAACTGCCGAGACCCATCATCGGAATCGCCTCGCCGCTCGACGGGATTGCCCGCTGGATCATCCCGCCCTGTTCAGCCGCGAGAAGAAGCCGCGACGGCAACGCAAGAGCTGCACCGGCAGCACCCGTAATCTTCAACCACTCTCGTCGTGTCAGCATGGTTATATGCGTTCCCTTGCAAGTTACTGATTAATAGGAATGTCCGGACATATTCTCACGTTTTGCAGGATTAGTCGAAAGCCTTTGCAGTCGTTAAACCGCGGCGGCAGGCCCGCATCATCGCGTTGGTTGCTGTTGTAGAGTAAGGGCGAAAACGCGGGAAAATGATGCCATAGGACATGGCATTCTACTCAGGGCTAACAGCGAGCAATCACGACTCCAGGCCTCCCCAGCGGGTGAATCCTTTCGCCACCGCCGGTGGCTACGTGCCCCATCAGTACGATCGAAGGCGAGACAGGCTTTTCCATGTCATGCGCGATGGGTCCCGAGCGCTCAGGCGAGTGGCCGCCGATGAAGATGCTGGCCAGGAGGGCTGCCCGGAGGACAACAGCTTGACTCAGAATTGCCGTTGTAGTCAATTTACAACGCTATAATACAGTGTGCGAATGGCGCACTTATTCCCGAGTCCTCTGAACCGGATCGGCAGGGACGAATCCTATTCACGAGGGCCCCTAGACAACCAGGAGAACAATCGTGGATACCAAGTTCAGCATCTACAAAGTGCTGTTGCTGGCGCTAGCTGTACCAATGTCTGTTGTTCTACCGCAACACTCGGCCGCCCAGCAGGGCGACGAGGAGATCGAGGAGATTGTGACCACCGGCACACGCCGGGCCGCTCGTTCCGTCACCGATTCCGCGGTCCCCATTGACGTCATCAGCGGCGACGACTTTATCAAGCAGGGCGCAACCGACATGGATGCACTCCTGCGCGGCGCAATACCCTCCTACAACGTCAACCAGCAGCCGATCAGTGACGCGGCGACCATCGTGCGCCCGGCCAACCTGCGCGGCCTGTCGCCGGACTCGACGCTGGTGCTCGTCAACGGCAAGCGCCTGCATCGTTCCGCCGTGGTGGCGTTCCTCGGCGGCGGTATCGCCGACGGCTCGCAGGGCCCGGATCTCATCAACATTCCGGGACTCGCGCTGAAGCAGGTCGAAGTGCTGCGCGACGGCGCATCGGCACAATACGGCTCGGATGCGATCGCGGGCGTGATCAACTTCGTACTGCGCGACAACTCCGACGGGCTGATCGCCGAGGCGAAGTTTGGCGAGATGTACGAGGGTGACGGTACCTCACAGACGCTCGCGTTCAACCTGGGGCTGCCGCTGACCGACGCCGGTTATGCGAATTTCACCGCGGAGTTTAACGAAGCGGATGCCACCAGCCGCAGCACGCAGCGCGACGACGCACAGGCGCTGATCGACGCGGGCAATACCGCGGTACGCGTGCCCGCGCAGATCTGGGGCGCGCCCGAAATTCGCGACAACTTCAAGCTGTGGGCAAACGTTGGGCTTGACCTCGGCAACGACAACGAGGCCTACGTGTTCGGCAACTGGGGCGAGCGCACCGTTGAGGGTGGATTCTTCTTCCGCAACCCGAACACGCGCGGCGGTGTCAACGATGGGCCGATCAACCCGATAACCGGCAATGACACGATTCTGGTCGCGGACCTGACCTTTGGTCCGAGCGACGACGGCGTCGGCTGCCCGGTGGTCGATATTATCGCCGACGTGCCGGATCCGGCCGCGCTTGCAGCGGTTGGTGCCGATCCCAATTGCTTCGCGTTCAACCTGCTCGAGCCGGGCGGCTTCACGCCGCAGTTCGGCGGCGAGGTCGCGGATGCATCAATCACCGGCGGCACGCGCGGCGAACTGGCAAACGGCTGGATGTACGACGTGAGCGCTTCCTACGGCCGCAACGCGGTGGACTACTTCATCAGCAACACGGTCAACCCGCAGCTGGCTGCGCTCGGCGACGATATGCCGCGCACCTTCCGGCCGGGCAGCTACATCCAGAGCGAGCGCAACGTAAACCTGGACGTAGCGAGAGAGGTCGCCTTCGCTAACTTCGCATCGCCGCTGAACGTCGCCTTTGGTCTCGAGCATCGCTTTGAGCAGTTCGAGATCAAGAGCGGCGACCCGAACTCGTTTTTCATCGACCGGAGCGCCGATTTGCCATCGCAAGGCTTCGGCATCGGCTCTAACGGTTTCCCCGGCTTCAAGCCCGCGGACGCCGGCGTTTTCGACCGAGAGAGTTTCGCCGCCTACATCGACCTCGAGGCGGACGTCACCGACGCTCTGCTGGTCAATGCCGCGATTCGTTTCGAGGACTTCCAGGATTTCGGCACGACAACCAACGGCAAGCTCGCCGCGCGGCTGCAAATCACGGACAACTTCGCGATCCGCGGTGCGGCCAGTACGGGCTTCCGGGCCCCGACGGTCGGCCAGACGAACGTTCGTAACGTCACCACCGCGTTCACCGACGGCGAATTGCAGGACGAGGCAACGCTGCCGCCGACGAACCCGATCTCGGTGCAAAAGGGCGGTGTCCCGCTGGATCCTGAAGAGTCGGTCAACCTGACGGCCGGCTTCATCGCAACCATCGGCCCGATCGACCTGACTCTCGACTATTTCAACATCGAGGTCGAGGACCGGATCGCGCTAACGACGACGCAGCCCCTGACGGCACAGGACATCCAGGAGCTGCTTGCTCTCGGCATTACCGACGCGCAAAGCTTCTCGGGCGTACGCTTCTTCACGAACGATTTCGACACTACGACCCAGGGTGTCGACCTGGTCGCGACCGCAAGCGCAGACTTGTTCGGCGGCAACACAGACTTCTCGCTCGCCTACAACTGGACCGATACCGAGGTTGATAGCTTCAATCCCGACATCATCGGCGACACGCGCGTGCGACAGCTCGAGGAGAACCTGCCTCGGCACCGGGCATCGGTTACCGCCTCACACACGCAGGGCGACTGGCTTGGTCTTATCCGGGCGAACTACTACGGTGAATATTACGAAGCGCATCTCGACGACGGCACGCTGCCGATCGACGCGGGCGCGGAGTTCACCGTGGATGTGGAAATCGGCTACAACTTCACCGACAGCCTGAATCTCGTACTCGGCGCGGAGAACATTTTCGACGAGTTCCCCGACGAGAACCCGTGGGCAGGCATCGCCGGTGCGACCTACCCGGTTACCTCGCCGATGGGTTTCAACGGCGGCTTCTGGTACCTGCGGCTGCGTTACGAGCCGTAAGAAGCAACGGGTCTTTAAGGGGACAGATCTATTTATCGTCCTCGGGAGCTTCAGCTACGGGCCTCTGTCACGGTAAATTAAATCTGTCCCCTTGAAGTCCGCTGGGGGGAGATCGACGCCACGCGAAGCGTGAGTCCGACAGCGCCTTCGATGCGGACCGGCGACCCCCGAGGAATCCGCCCCTCCCCGGGGACGACCTCGGCCTTCCAGCGTTCCCCCGCGACGGCGACGTAGCCGTCGGGATTGAGATCCTGTTCGGCCACGCCGGCCGTGCCGATCAGCTGGGCACCGCCGGTTGGCGCGTCCCCCTCGTAGGCCGAACGGAAGAACGGATAGAGCAAAAAGTCTTTCAGTACGAAGACCGCGTAACCGACCGCGGCAATCCACGGATTCCATCCCGTTTTTGGCCACAGCCAAACGAGAAGAAGGCCCAACAGGACCCAGCCCGGCAATTGCAACGCCATGTACTTCATGAACGTCTTCATGCGCGCTGCCGCAGCAAAGCGTGCAGCTCATCGAGCTGGCGCTGCATCCGCTCGAGCTGCACCGTCATATCGTGCCGCTCGAGGCTCGCCTGGTCGCTGGTCTGCGAGCGGTGCTCGGCCGTCATCACCTCGAGGATCACGCCGACCATCATGTTCAGAAACACGAACGCCGTGAGAAAAATGAAGCTGACGTAGAACAGCCAGCTCCACGGATGGATGCTCATCGTCTCGTACATGATGTCCGTCCAATCCTCGAATGTGACGACGCGGAACAGCGTCAGCATAGAGACCGAGACGTCGCCCCAAAGCTGTTCGTTGATCCCGGCGAACAGCAGTGAGCCCACCGCGCCGTACATGTAGAAGATAATAAACATCAGCAGCGCGATGTAGGACATCGGTGGCATCGACTTCAGTAGCGCATTGATCAGCGAGCGCAGCTGCGGAATCACGGCGACGAGCCGCAACACTCGGAACACGCGCAGCAGCCGCCCTATCAGCACGGCTTCGGCGTACTGCATCGGGATGAGACTTCCGAGCACGACGATCGTATCGAAGACGTTCCAGCCATCCAGCAAAAAGCGCTTGCGGTCGTCGCACGCAATGAAGCGCAGCATCAGCTCGACCAGGAAGAAGACGGTGATCCCGACGTCGAGCACGCCGAGTACATTCGCGACGACGGGCGGCAAATCGTAGGTCTTGGCCCCGATCGCAATAGCCGACAGCATGATGATAGCGATGACGGCGCTTTGAAAGATCGGGCTGCGCTCGATGCGCTTCAGAGCGATGTCGGCGGAGGACGAGGGCGAGGACGCCATAGAATGCTATCTCCCGGGCAAAAAGGCGACGATTATAAGGCGGCGCGCCGATGGGCGGGCGAGCTAGCTTGACTTCGATGAGCGAAGGTCCGTTCTGGTTCCGTTCCGCGGAACGTGGTCTTCGGCGACTATCGGCGGCCGCCTTCGGCGCCTGTGGCTGCTGTCGCGGGGTTGCAGCGCTATTGCAGATAACGGCGTCACAAGGTGCTGAATGTCCTCGCCGCTGACATCCGCTTCCGCGTCCAGGAAAGCTTCGATGGCACCGGGACCATCGAAGTCCTCGTTCTCGAGAAGACGTAGCGTGCCAGGCGTTCGAGCTTGTCCCGTTGCGAGCTCTCAGCCGCGATGCCCGCGTGCAGAGAGAAGCCTGAGCTTTCGGCGACCTCCAGGCGTGGCGCGTCCGGCGCGGCCGGCAGCGTTTGCAGGGTGAACACCTTCTGGCCCTCTCTCGGGCCCGTTGCGATCCGATAGGTAATCGAAATGCCCGTGCAGGCCGTGAATTGGCGCCTCCTCCCTCGGATCGAACGCGAGATAGGCGTTCTCGAGGTCGCGCGTGATGAGCCCCGAGCGCTCGAGCGAGCGGCCGATTCAGCTTGCCTGTTGCTCTTGCCCAAGGAGGCAGGACGACCCGTAAAACCGGCCAACAAATCGGCCAAAACATTGGCCAATGTTGATATTTGGAGATTAATAACTATATGGTATTCTGCATAATATGAACGACGAAGAAGCGGACAAAAAATCGGCCAATTCAGCGGCGCCGCCAGACCGCAGCGAGACGCCGGGGCTGATGGAGCCGCTCGTGCTCTCGCACGCTGCGCGCCAACGCCCGGCGCTTGGCGATCTGGCGATCGAGCTCGCCACCGCCTCTGCAGGCTTCCGCCGCAGTCTGCCGGACGGTATCGTCCGCGCGCTCGCCGATCTCGTCCGCGCAATGAACTGCTATTACAGCAATCTGATCGAGGGGCACGACACGCATCCGATAGATATCGAGCGCGCGCTGCGCAAGGACTATAGCGTCGATCCCGAGAAGCGCAATCTTCAGCTTGAGGCCGAAGCTCATATCATGGTTCAGAGATGGATCGATGACGGCGGCCTGACAGGGCGCGCCTGCACGGCAGACGGCATCCGGGAAATTCACCGACGCTTTTGTGAGCTGCTCCCCGACGA
Organism: Woeseia sp.; assembly: GCA_040904985.1. Taxonomy (GTDB): domain Bacteria; phylum Pseudomonadota; class Gammaproteobacteria; order Steroidobacterales; family Woeseiaceae; genus IDS-8. Next base: position 14,941 of record JBBDSK010000256.1, read on the forward strand.
GCTGCTGTATGTCGAGCACCCCACGACCAGGGAGTATATTCCGGTGATACCGGGCGCACTGCGCCGCCACGATGCCCAGGTCGGCCCGCATATCGCCGTCAGCCCCGGCGCCCTGCCGCGTTTTCTGGCGCGCTTCGAAGAAATCTACAGCAAGCTCGGCAAAGCCGAGACCATCCTCGCCGCGTCCGCCGCCCATCACCGCCTGCTCTGGATTCACCCGTTTATTGACGGCAACGGCCGGGTCGCGCGGCTGATGTCCTATGCAACGCTGCTGGAGGCGCTGGAGACCGGTGGCATCTGGTCAATCGCCCGCGGCCTTGCCCGCAATGTCGAAACGTATAAGCACCGCCTTGCCGAATGCGACCTCACCCGGCGCAACAATCTTGACGGCAGAGGCAATCTCAGCGAGGAAGCTCTTGCGGAGTTCACGCAATTCTTCCTTGAAACCTGTCTTGACCAGGTGAACTTCATGGAAGATCTGGTTCAGCCGCCCAAGCTGCGTGTACGTATCAAACTATGGGCTGACGAAGAAGTTGCGCTCGGCACGCTGCCTGCCAAGGCGGGCGCAGTGCTGGACGCGCTGCTTTACCGCGGGGAACTGCCGCGCAGCGAGGTCGCGGACGTGCTCGGCACCAGCCCGCGCACTGCAAGACGCGTCGTCTCTGCGCTCATCGATCACGGTGTCATTACCTCCGACACCCCCAAGGGCGATCTGCGTATAACGTTCCCCGCGCGCCTTGCATCGCGCTGGATGCCCGGCCTGTTCCCGGAACAGACGGGATAAGCTTCGCTATTCGCGACGAAAAAAAACACCGGAAGTAGGAACCCTGTTCCTCCCCGCCGGCTGAAGCGCCAAAAGCCCGCCGTGAGCGGCACCTTCGAATTGGGTGCGCGCCCGGAGAGAGAAGGTTCGAAAAAAACTCGAGCTGATGTGTCACAGGCGTCTTGAGACTTTACAGCCACCGCAACTGGCATGTATCTCGTTATCGTCCGACCTAGTGCTACCTATGCCCGCAAAGCAAGCGAAAACCTGATCAGGCCCTCATCTGGACTGTCGAACGCATGATGCGCCTTAAGCTTCGTGATTAACTCATCGTAGTCCCGCCACGGCAGTTCTGCCGTATATCGATAAAGCTGCGTCATCACTTTGAGCATGGTCCGAAAATCCTCGTCTCGGTTCGCCAACCTTAAGCCGTTGATGTAATCGTCGCGCTTGACGTTAGGAAAAATGATCTTGCTCTCTCCGGCGATCAGTGAAACTGATCCATTCGACGACGAAATCACCGTCACCTTCTCCCGGCGCGAACGCTCACCTTATATGAATCGCATTCGTACCTACTGGCAGAGTATGCGTAATGACATTATTGCCGCCTTCCCGGAACCGCCGGGACTGCCGACGGACAAAGGAGCCTACCTAAAGCAAGTTGATGATATCTATGCGAGCGATGCCTACCACTCGCTTTCGATCGAGGGCTACCGCGTCAATGCAGAGTTAATCGAGCGTGTCCGCGACGGCTCATGGAATCCCGACCAGATAAAACAAGATCGGAAACAGCGCGACGCGATGGCGGCGCGTGGCTACTGGCTCGCTTTTCAGGAAGTCAGGCAAAGCGTGGAGCGGATTCTGGATGGACAAAATCCCGGCGATGTTGCCGAGCGGGATCACGGCGACTGGTTCCGTGCACTTTTCACTCCCAGTGTCGAAGCCAACATTCTTACCGCCGGCGATCTCGCGGGCTATCGCGGTGATCAGGTCTATATTCGCAACTCCAAGCACGTGCCACCTAAAAAGGATACGATCCTCGACTGCATGACCGCACTCTTCGATCACCTGCGCGATGAAGACCACGCGGCGGTGCGCACCGTACTCGGGCATTGGGTGTTTGTCTATATTCACCCCTACATGGATGGCAATGGCCGGATCGGCCGCTTTCTGATGAACACAATGCTCGCCTCAGGCGGCTATCCCTGGACCGTCATAACAGTA
>JBBDSK010000257.1:0-16889 GCA_040904985.1 Woeseia sp.
TCGGGCGTGAACTGCAGGCGATGGAAATCGCCCTCGATGCTTTCGGCCAGCACCTTGATTGCACGGGTCTTCGCCAGTCCGGGTGCGCCCTCCACCAGCAAATGCCCGTCACACAGCAGCGCGATCAGCATCCTGTTTATCAGCTCTGCCTGGCCGACGATCAGCCGGCTTGCGTGCGCTTCGAGCTGTTGAAATTGTTCTATGACGCTCATGTATCGATCTCTCCGACGGACAAAATGGCGTGCCATTCTAGAGATGAAGCATTACCCCGCCAATAAACGCGGTAACAAAATCACCGGTTACGTCCGCGGAGGCGCCCGCCCGGCCTGCCGCTTGAAGGCCGGAATCAGGGCGCAACTCCAGGAGGGATTGAGTAATAATGCCTCCTTTACGACCGGCAGGACGCAAATACATTGCAAAAGCTCTACAGATATTTGCCGCACCGGATACGGCTCCGGAGCGGTGCTGCGCGGCGGCGAACGATCGCTTTATACCTCATCCTTCCCATCATTGCGGCAGGATGTGCAGGTGATGCGCCGCAGGAGACGAAAACCGCGGCAGATTGCATCGAGGGTGGGGAACTTAGCGCCACCATCGTCGGCAGCATCGAATCGGAATTGCGCTGGCTCGAAGATGCGCTGGAGTGTGACGGCATGCCGAGACCGCACGGCCAGGGAGCAAGGCTGCACTTCGCCGGGCCCGCAACGTCGCGAGGTGAAAACCTGCGACTGGCGTTCATCATCGCCCTGCCGGATCTCATGGAAGGCGACAGCGCCAACGAACTGCCTGCCGGAGTCACGCTTATCGATGAAACCGCCGCGCGTTTTTTCAGCACACCGGACGCTCCCTCCTGCTGGGCCGATATCGAGCAGCAACAGCAGCTCGAGGACCTGCCCGACGCTCAGTACCGCATCGAGGGTTTGCTTTACTGCGTATCGCCCCTGGCCGAAGTGAACGGTGGTGCAAGCGTGACCTTCACCGACTTGCGATTTGCCGGACGTTTGAGCTGGCAGAAGCCGGAATGAACGGGCGGGCAGGACGGTTTGCGACTTGTGCCTTCGGCGTCCTCGCGACCCTGTCACTGGCCGCGGAGACCGCCGACGATGCGGTCCTGGACGAAGACTTCGAGCGCCATTCGATCGTGATCGAAGCCGGTGAGTCGGCCTGTTACCAGTTCGACGTCTACCTGGCTCTGACGCCGGAACAGCAGCGGCGGGGGCTGATGCACGTTAAGCGCCTGCCCGAGTTCAGCGGCATGCTGTTCGTGTATCGAGCGGACGACATTCGCTCGATGTGGATGAAGAACACTTACATCCCGCTCGATATGCTTTTTATTCACAGTGACGGCGAGGTCGAGTCGATTGCCGCAATGACGGAGCCCCTGTCGCTGCAATCCGTATCGTCATCCGAACCGGTGAGGTACGTGTTGGAACTGAATGGCGGCATCACTGCCAGGCTCGGCATCGACACCGCCAGCATCGTTCATTTGCCGGAGGACTTCGAACGAAAGCGTTAGCTCGAGCCCCGCTCTCGGAGAACCGCAGCGATCGACGCGCCGAGATAATCGGCATTGTCGCGGCTTATTCCCGCAACGTTGATCCGGCTCGAGTCCACCATGTAGATGCCGTACTCCTCCTTCAGTTGCCGCACCTGTTCTGCCGACACGCCAAGAAAGCAAAACATGCCCTTCGCCCTTTCGACGTGCGAAAAATCATGCTCCGGCGCGTGTTCGCGAAGCGAAGTGCAAAGAAGCGCACGCGTTTCTTTGAGCCGCGTGCGCATGCCGGCGAGTTCCTCGAGCCACTCGGCCCGCAGTCCGTCATCGTGCATAATCGCCGCGACGACGGCCGCGCCGTGATCCGGCGGCATGGAGTACATGGTCCTGACGATGTTGTACGCCTGGCTTTGTGCCGTGGCCGTCGCAGCGCTCCCTTCGGTGACAATTGCCAGGGCACCAACCCGCTCGCGATAGAGACCGAAGTTTTTCGAGCAGGAACTCGAAACGATCATTTCCGGCACCTGGTCGAAAAGAAGCTGCAAAGGTGCCGCATCCTCGTCGAGCCCGTCTGCGAATCCCTGGTAGGCAAGATCGACGAACGGCAGCAATCGGCGTGATGCGATTACGGACACGAGCTCCTGCCATTGCTCGTTGTCGAGATCCATCCCGGTAGGGTTGTGGCAGCAGCCGTGCAGCAGCACGACGTCGCCCGGTGAGCGTGCCTGCAGCGCCTCCAGCATTTCAGCAAAGCGAATCGAATGACTGCGGGGGTCATACCACGGGTAGGTCTCGAGCCGAATGCCGGCACCCGCCAGCAGCGGCACGTGATTCGACCAGGTCGGATCGCTGGCCCAGATGGTGACATCGCTCCTGGCGCGCAGGAGCAGCCCGGCCGCGACCCGCAGCGAACCTGATCCGCCCGGGGTTTGCAGAGTCGCGATCCGCTCGCTCCCGGCGGCGCCGGCACCGAACATCAGCGCCTGCATGGCCGCGTTGAAATCGGGATCGCCGCCGGAACCGACGTACGCTTTTGTTCGCTGCTCTTCGAGTAGCCGCCGTTCCGCTTTCTTGACGCTGCCGAGCACGGGCGTGAGGCCGTTCGCATCGCGATAGACACCAACGCCAAGATCGACTTTTTGCTCGCGCGGATCGTTCCGGTACTCCGCAATGAGCCGAAGAATGGCGTCGGGGGGAAGTGCTTCAAGTTTCTCGAACAAAAGATGTCTCCATGGCGGCATGGCGCGTAGGGAAAAGCCCCCGCGGGAGCATGGTGGAAATACTTCAGGTCAAGGGCGGAGTGAGTGCTCAAACCGAATACGCGCCCAGCAGCGAGCGACCGCTACCGCGCGCTTCTGCGTTATGTCCTTGCCGTCAGGCCTTCGGCGCCCAGACAGAGCACCAGCCGTTCGCGTTAACCAGTTTCCCTGGGAAAATCTGGCACGGCCGCCATTCCTCGCCTTCGTCACCCTGTATGAGGGCGCAATTGGCACAGTTCTGGTTTTCCGCGGGATTCGTTTTTGCCGCAGGATCGACCGTACTGGCGTCGTGCGTATATTTCAGCGACTGTGCAACCGGATCATCTTCCGATATCTGTTCCAGATCCTGCGCGACGGCAGGGGAACCCGGACGAATGATGCAGCCGGCGGCGGCAACGGCCGACAACTGAATGAACTGACGTCTCGCGATCTTGCTCAAGGTAATTCTCCTTCCGTCGGGTCCGGCTTCAGGGCCTTGTCGGCCATTAAGCGTATTCTATGAAATATCGGCGCTGAATTCCCGCGAACTCCGCGGAGACGGGGTTCAGGAGCCGGCACTCTCGAAGGGACCACCGCCGGGCGGCGGAGAATTTGCGCTGGCGCACGCTTTTTTCCGCAAAATGTGAGCTCTGTCACACCCACCAGCCGGATCTGTTTCATGTTCGCGGGCCAACGGCTTAATCTCCTGCCTATGCCGCCGATTCATTCCTGCACCGCCATCCCGCGCCCGTTTGCCCTTCTGCTGCTGCTCGTCCTGGCGGGGCTTGCGCAGGCATCGCAGCCGCACGATTACCGGGTCGCCATAAACGAGGACATGAGCCGCATGTCGGTCGAGGCGCGCTTCAGTGCGCCGGTCGACAATGTCAGCGCAGCTGCCGGCGACGCGGGACGCTTTCTTCTCGATGCCAGGGACTGCAGTGACGGCTATGGCGACTCCGCCATACGGCTGCGCAACCGCCGCATGATGCTCCCGGTAGGGGGCATTCGCTGCATCAGCTACACGGTGGACATGCGAGCGGCGGCCGACAGCGTCCGCCACAACCGCTCGCTTGCCAGCCATAACGTCGTCGTTTCGCCGGCACTCTGGCTGTGGCGCCCGAAGGTAAGCGGCAATGCAGAGATATTGGTCCGCTTCGATTTACCTCCTGATATTCGCGTCGCGGTGCCCTGGCCCCGCGAGGGCCTGGCGGACAGCTTTCGTCTTCGAGCATCGCCTGAAAGCGCGCACGCACCGGCGGTGTTCGGCAGTTTCGCGTATCGCGAGATCGCCGTACCGGGCGCCATCCTTCGCGTCAGCATGCTGTCCGGGGGCGAGAAAACCGGGATGACCATGGACGAGAACTCCATCGCGGAGTGGCTTCGGGCAACCGCAACCGGCGTCAGTCTCGCTTACGGTCGTTTCCCGAACCCGTCGCCACAAATCGTCGTCGTTCCGGTCGACCGCCGCCAACAGGTCAGAAGCAGTTCCGCGGTGCCGTTCGGCCGCGTTGTTCGAGACGGTGGCGAGGCCGTCGAGCTGTTCGTCGACCCGCGTCAGACGATGAAAGCCTTCCTGCAGGACTGGACAGCGACTCACGAGTTCAGCCATCTGATGCTCCCTTACATCGAACGGGAGCACCGCTGGGTGTCGGAAGGTTTTGCTCAGTACTACGGGAACGTCCTGCTGGCGCGCGCCGGCACCTATGACGCGCTGACGGCGTGGCAGAAACTTCACGACGGCCTGGAGCGCGGCCGGCGGTCGCGACCGGAGCTGTCACCGAACGAAGTAACGGCCCGGGGTGCGGCAGATGGACGCATGAAGATCTACTGGAGCGGCGCCGCCATTGCACTCATGGCAGACGTCACCCTGCGCGAGCGTTCCGGCGGCGCAATGACCCTGGACGACGTCATGGGACGGCTCCGGGACTGCTGCCTGCCCTCGACCCGGACCTGGACCGCCCCGGAACTCTTTGCAACGCTGGATTCTTTGGCGGACTCGGACGTTTTCATGCCGCTCTACCGGCGCTATGCCAATACCGCCGGCTTTCCTGACACAAGGCCGCTTTTCGAGCGTCTTGGACTCACGGTAGCCGACCAAAAGGTCCGGCTGCGCCGCGGCGCCGAGCTGCAGCACATCCGCAGCGCCATCACGGAATGGGACCGCCACGCCGTTGCACGGTTCGATCACCTGTCAGGACAGGACTTCCCGGCACGTCCCGCGAGCGGCACCGCCGGCTATCGCTAGTGTCCTGAGTCATAGCGCGGCAGCCGAAGATACCAGCATAGTAGTTGCCTTCCGCGCGCGGTCGGCAAATGCGCCTTCAGGTATACTGTACGGTCCGGCGAAACAAGGGAGCCGATATGTCAGGCAGCACCCTCGCCATCGATGTCAGCAAGGTAGAAGGCCAGAAGCAGTTCTCGCAGGCGGACGATGTCGCCGTCGAGGAGCCGCTCGAAATCCAGGTAAGCTCGCTGACCCCGGGCGGCTCCGCCGCCAAAAGCATTTCGATTACGATGCGCACGCCGGGAGACGACGCCGAACTCGCAGTCGGCTTTCTTTTTTCCGAGGCCATCATAAAGAGTGCCGCTGACGTTGCGTCGGTGGAACATTGCGGCGCGCCGGCACCGGATACCGGCTACAGGAATGTCATCCGCGTCGAGCTGCAGCCCGACGTGCCGCTCGACCTCGACCGTCTCGAGCGCCACTTTTATACGACCTCTAGCTGCGGCGTGTGCGGCAAATCGTCGCTTGAGGCACTGCGCGTCACCGGCCAGCGGCCCATGACGGATGTGACAACGAGCTTTGCGCGGGAAATGATCGTGCAAATGCCGGACAAGCTGCGCGAAAGCCAGCAGGTATTCTCGCGGACCGGCGGCCTGCATGCGGCCGCCGTGTTCACCCCAGATGGTGAAATCAGTATCGTCAGGGAGGACGTCGGGCGGCACAATGCCGTCGACAAGGTGATCGGCGCGCTGTTGCTGGCGGGACGCCTGCCGGCGCGCGGTATGGGATTGCTGGTTTCGGGGAGGGCCAGTTTCGAGCTGATGCAAAAGGCGCTGGTGGCGGGCCTGCCCCTGCTGGCGGCGGTCGGCGCACCATCGAGCCTCGCGGTATCATTGGCAGTCGAATTCGACATGACCCTGATCGGCTTTCTGCGCGGCGGCCGTTTCAATCTCTACTCGGGCGCCCGGCGGCTAACCTGAGCTGACTCAGGAAATGCCGCCAGCGCGGATTTTTCGCTCGAAGACGGCATCAAACAATTATGGTTAAAACTTACGACCCCGCAATCGCGACAGAGATCATCAACGGGTTCGGCGCCAGACCTGAACTCCTGGTGCAGATCCTGCACGCTTTTGTCGATCGCTACACTTATGTAAGCGAGACAGCCTTGCGACAGATTGCCGACGAGCTCAACATCTCGCGCGCGGACGTGCATGGCGTCGTCAGCTTCTATCACGACTTTCGCCAGAAGCCACCCGGCAAGCGAGTGGTCAAGATCTGCCAGGCGGAAGCCTGCCAGTCCATGGGCAGCCGCGATCTTACGACGCACGCGAAGACGCGGCTCGGCATCGGTATGAACGAAACCACTGCCGATGGGGAAGTAACGCTGGAGCCGGTCTACTGCCTCGGCAACTGCGCCTGCTCGCCTGCAATGATGATTGACAACCAGGTCTACGGACGGGTCGACAAGGATCGTTTCGACCGTCTCCTGCAGGCGGACGCCGAATGAGCGCGACAGGCAAGGTGAAAGTATTCGTACCACGGGAGACGGCCGCGGTTTCCATGGGTGCCGATCAGGTCGCGGCGCAAATCCTGGCGCTCGGTAAAAGAGGCGGCCGCGACATCGAACTCGTGCGGAACGGCTCCTGGGGCATGTCCTGGCTGGAGCCGCTGGTCGAGCTTGAAATCGAGGGCGAGCGTGTTGCCTACGGACCCGTGTATCCGGAGGAGCTTCCGGCTCTTGCAGCCGCCGACTTCCTTTCGGGCGGTGACCATCCCCTTAAACTGGGGCGAACCGCGGACATTCCCTGGCTCAGGGATCAGAACCGCTGGACCTTCAGCCGTTGCGGGCGCATTGATCCGCTCGATCTCGAACAATATCGGGCGCTGGGCGGATTTGCCGGGCTGACGAAAGCCTTCGAGCTCGGATCGGCGGGCGTGATCGAGGCCGTGAAAACTTCAGGACTTCGCGGCCGTGGCGGCGCCGGCTTCCCGACCGGCATCAAGTGGCAAACCGTGGCCGACGCCGCGGCCGAGAAAAAGTACATCGCCTGCAACGCCGATGAAGGCGACAGCGGCACCTTCTCCGACCGGATACTGATGGAGGGGGATCCCTTCACATTGATCGAAGGCATGGCCATTGCCGGCCTTGCCGTCGGCTCCGACCACGGCTATGTGTACCTGCGCTCGGAGTATCCCTTGGCGCGTACGATCTTCAGCAAGGCCCTCAGCATCGCGCGGGAGAATGGCTGGCTGGGGAAAAACATCCAGGGCTCGGGCATCGACTTCGATATCGACTTGCACCTCGGCGCCGGTTCCTACGTCTGCGGCGAGGAGACGGCGATGCTGGAAAGCCTCGAGGGCAAGGCTGGCCTCATCCGCTACAAACCGCCTCTTCCCGCCATCAAGGGCCTGTTCGGCAAACCGACGGTCGTCAATAACGTCATCACCCTGGCCACGGTGCCGGAAATACTGGCCCGCGGCGCGGAAGACTACGCCGCCCTCGGCACCGGCCGCTCGAGAGGTACGTTGCCGTTCCAGCTGGCGGGCAATATCCGCCGGGGCGGCCTGGTGGAGGCACCGTTCGGGCTGAGCTTGCGGGAACTTATTGAAGACTGGGGCGGCGGTACGTACAGTGGGCGCAAGATCCGGGCGGTGCAGATCGGCGGTCCGCTGGGAGCCTACTTCCCGGAGGAACTTCTGGATACGCCGCTGGACTACGAGGCCTTCGCCGGGCTGGGCGGGATGATCGGGCACGGCGGCGTGGTGGTATTCGACGACAGCGTGAACATGGCCCGTCAGGCGCGTTTCGCCATGGAATTCTGCGCCGTCGAGTCCTGCGGCAAATGCACCCCCTGCCGTATCGGCTCGGTTCGCGGCGTCGAGGTGATCGACCGCATCATCGCCAACCAGAACCGCGAAGTGAACCTCGCGCTGCTACAGGAGCTTTGCGACACCATGGTAGACGGCTCTCTTTGCGCCATGGGCGGAATGACGCCCTACCCCGTCCGCAGCGCGGTCAAATATTTTCCGAAGGACTTCGAGGACCAGTTTGTGGTCGAAGCTTCGGAAGGAGTGAACGAATGAGCCTCTTGAAAGAAGCGGATTACGGAACCCCTGCGAGCGCTGCCGAGGGCAGTGTGACGGTGGAGATAGACGGCCTCTCAACCACCGTTCGCGCCGGAAGCACCATCTTGCGTGCGGCGCGGGAGTCGGGCGTCGACGTGCCGAAGCTGTGCGCCACCGATAGCCTGGAGCCATTCGGCTCCTGCCGCCTGTGTCTTGTGGAGGTCGAGGGCCGCAAGGGCTACCCCGCGTCCTGCACCACACCGGTAGAGCCGGGCATGAAAATCCGCACCCAGACCGAGGCGCTCGCAAAATTGCGGCGCAACGTCATGGAGCTTTACATCTCCGATCATCCTCTCGACTGCCTCACCTGTTCTGCGAACGGCGACTGCGAACTGCAGGACATGGCCGGAGCGGTCGGATTGCGGGAAGTTCGTTACGGCTTCGACGGTGACAATCACCTGTTCGAAGCGATCGACGAGAGCAATCCCTATTTCACCTTCGACCCCACCAAGTGCATCGTCTGCTCGCGTTGCGTGCGCGCCTGCGACGAAGTGCAGGGAACGTTCGCGCTGACCATCGAGGGCCGCGGCTTCGAGTCGAAAGTATCTGCCAGCATGGGCGAGGCGTTTTTCGACTCCGAGTGCGTCTCCTGCGGCGCCTGCGTACAAGCCTGCCCGACGGCGACGCTGATGGAGAAATCCATCATCGACAACGGCCAGCCGGAGCACAGCGTTCTGACGACCTGCGCGTACTGCGGCGTCGGCTGTTCCTTCAAGGCGGAGATGAAAGGCGACCAGGTGGTGCGCATGACGCCGTACAAGGACGGTCAGGCCAACCACGGGCACAGCTGCGTCAAGGGACGTTTTGCCTGGGGCTATTCGACGCACAAGGAACGCGTACTGGACCCGATGATTCGCGAGAACATTGACGATCCGTGGCGCAAGGTGAGCTGGGACGAGGCCATCCGCTACAGCGCGAAGCGCTTCAGGGAGCTTCAGGAGAAGTACGGGCGCAAGTCCGTTGGCGGCATTACCTCGTCGCGCTGCACGAATGAAGAAGTGTTCATCGTGCAGAAGCTGGTCAGGGCCGCCTTCGGCAACAACAACGTCGATACCTGCGCACGCGTGTGCCATTCGCCGACGGGATACGGCCTGAAGCAGACGCTGGGCACCTCGGCCGGCACGCAGCCGTTCGACAGCGTGATGGACGCGGATGTGATCATTGTGATCGGCGCCAATCCGACCGAAGCACACCCGGTGTTCGCCTCGCAGATGAAGCGCCGACTGCGCCAGGGGGCCAAGCTGATCGTGCTCGACCCGCGGAAGATCGGCCTGGTCCGCTCCGCGCGCATCCAGGCGGACTACCACCTGCCCCTGTTACCGGGTACCAATGTGCCGATGATCAACGCCTTCGCGCACGTCGTCGTCAGTGAGGGGCTTGTTGACGAGCAATATGTCGCCGAACGCTGCGACACGGAAGCCTTCGCCGCGTGGAAGGAATTCATTCTGCAACCGGAGAACTCCCCGGAAGCGGTTGGCCCCATCTGCGGTGTACCGGCAGAGGACATTCGCGCGGCCGCGCGGCTGTACGCCGAGGCCGAGCACGGCGCGATTTACTACGGTCTCGGCGTGACCGAACACAGCCAGGGCTCGACCATGGTCATGGGCATGGCCAATCTCGCGATGGCCACCGGCAACATCGGCTTCTCCGGCTGCGGCGTGAACCCGCTCAGGGGCCAGAACAACGTGCAGGGTTCCTGCGACATGGGTTCGTTCCCGCATGAACTTGCCGGCTACCGGCCGGTGGGCGACGATGCGGTGCGCGGCACGTTCGAAAAAATATGGGGCGTCGAGCTCGATCCCGAACCCGGCTACCGCATTCCCAACATGTTCGATGCTGCCATCGCGGGCAACTACAAGGGCATGTACATACAGGGTGAAGACCTCGCCCAGTCGGACCCGAACACGAAGCACGTCGAGGCGGCCTTCTCCAGCATGGAGTTCATCGTCGTGCAGGACCTTTTCCTCAACGAGACGGCGAAGTTCGCCCACGTGTTCCTCCCGGGAACCTCGTTTCTGGAAAAGGACGGCACGTTCATCAACGCCGAGCGCCGCATCAACCGCGTACGGCCGGTGATGAAGCCGCGCCAGGGCAAGGCCGAGTGGCTTATCACGCAGGAACTTGCGCAGGCGCTGGGGTACCCGATGAACTACGACAACGAAGCGCAGATCATGGACGAGGTTGCGGCGCTGACGCCGACCTTCAGCGGAGTGTCGTTCAGGTTTCTGGATGAAGTCGGCAGCGTGCAGTGGCCGTGCAACGAGGACGCGCCGATGGGCACGCCGATCATGCACATCGACAACTTCGTGCGCGGCAAAGGGCTGTTCATCGAGACGGCCTATGTGCCGACGGACGAGCGCACCAACCGCAAATTCCCGCTGATCCTCACGACCGGCCGGATACTGTCACAGTACAACGTCGGCGCGCAGACGCGCCGCACCGACAACGTTGTGTGGTATCACGAGGACCTGCTCGAGATTCACCCGTCGGATGCGGAACTGCGCGGCATCAAGGACGGCGAACGGGTCTCACTGTCCAGCCGCAAGGGCGACATCACCCTTGAGGCGAGGATCACCGAACGGGTGCCGCCGGGCGTCGTCTACACGACGTTCCACGATCCGGAAACGGGCGCCAACGTGGTCACGACGGAGTACAGCGACTGGGCCACCAACTGCCCCGAGTACAAGGTTACCGCGGTGCAGGTCTCACCGGCCGTACACCGCTCCGACTGGCAGCAGCAGTTCGAACAGCGCGCGAAACTGCAGGGCAAGATCCTCGAAACCAGCTGAGCGCCCGGAAACAGGCGGCTCGATCCGTGAGCGTCAGCGGACTGTGAATCAGGTCACAGTGAGCTGATCCTGCCGGTCCCATAGTCAGCAGAAGTTCGTCGCCTGATGTGCGACCTGGCCGCTGGTGGATCGTGGATCGCGAAAGGTTCGGCAACCTCATTGATACACTGAAGGACTTCCAGTCCGGACTTGGTCAGTTATGGCTCCGGGTTTGCGAGATTTTCCTGCTGCCGGGCACCTGGCTGCTCTCATCGTTGCTCGACCTCGTTCCCGCTTTTTCTTCTGCGCCCGGTTTGCAGCATCACAATGGCGCTTATGTCGCGCTGCTGTCAGTGCTCGTCTGGCTCGCCGCCATTGTCCTGGCAAGAACGTTTTTGCGGACGATTCACGATGCCGTCGACGTTCTGGCCGGTCTGGCGCGGCGCTTTTGCCTGCTCGCAGCGCATCGCTTGCGCATGCTTCGGTGGCGACTCCGCCTGCATATCGATAAACTCCGACGCGCAAAGCGCGCTGCCGGCTCGGGGCTGGCCGAGGAATTCGAAATAAGCGATTTGCAGATGGCCATACTCGAAGCGCAGGAGGATCTGCCGCCGGGACAGGTACTTACAGCCGTAGAAATTGCGAACAACCTCGAAGTGCGCCCGTTCAGGGCGCAGCAAGCGCTGGACGCGTTAAAGAGATTGCACCTCGTCGAACCGGCTTACGGTGCCGGTGAGAAGATCAGCGGCTACATCCTGACCCGGTCCGGCGAAATGTTCTTGTCTGCGTGGGGAAACGTCCCGCAGGACGGCCGGATCGAGCCGCATTTCTGAATCCACCGGCCGCTTGCATCACCACACGGGTGGCGGGGTCGCAACAGGCTCGCTGAGGTCGAACTCGACGCGGAAAAGGCGCTCTGTGCCCGGCCGCGCCAACTCGTAGACGAATCGCTTGCCAGGCTCGATCTCCATCGCCCACACATTGATCACCGACGCCTCGAGACCCTCACGCCGAAATAACTCGACGGACTGCCGGTCAACCGGAAATTCCTGTCGCGAATCGTCGCCGGCGTCGGCCGTATTGCCGCCGTACATCGTCAGCACATCTTCGCTGCCGTCCTGGTGCCGGTGATCGTGCCTGAGCCGCACACCCTCAGCCGTGCGTGTCAATATCCAGGTCCGGCTGCGATCCTCCCCGACATGAAAAGGAATTCTCAGCTCCGAGGAATTACAGTCGCGAACGTGCATGATCAGCTCCCGGCCGGCGAACGGGTTCTCGGCCGCTTCCGGCTGATCGGCGACGACGCGGCCGGCGAAAGCCTCGCCGCAATGCCCGGCGATACGCTGCAGGAAACGATCAGCCGCCGTCGGGGCGGCGTCAACGGTCGCGGTACGCTGGCTGTCGCACCCGGCATTCAGGGCAAACAGAACGAAAATAATGGAGCATGTGAGGTTTTTCATGACGATTAATTTTTTTCCTGGCCGAACAGCAGACGCGTAAAGCGCTCTTTCAAAAAGCGGGTAAAAACGAAATAGCCCGCGACGAGCAGGAGCGCACCCCCAACGGGCGAGAGTCGCAGGATGAACAGCGGCCACATCAGCGCGAAGAGCGTGTTCAGCAGCGAATCAACCGTGAATCTTAACAGCAGCTGTAACAGCTGCTCGGCGATAAAGCCCCCTGCCCCGCTGCTGGTAAGTTCCGTGAACAGCAATTTGAGTTCAAGGAAAAGAAACGTCAGCACGAATCCGCAGGCGTAAAAGCCGCCGCCCCGAGCGTTCCAGGTCGCGCGCGCCCATTGCAGAAGCTGCAACTTCAATTGCCCGGGAAAAGCCCGCGGCTCCTCCACCAGCGTACGCCCGAGACTCAGCGTGGCCGCGATACGTTCCCGCGTACCTTGCAGGAACGGCCGTTTCTCCTTTTTCCCGGCCGTTCCCGGTTCGACGTCCGGCTCGACGTCGGGTTGATCTCCAGAAGAGTTCGTCACATCGGGCCCGCTCGAAGCCGCCGGCGCAAGCTACAGGCCGGACATCAGGTCTTGTCGATCTTCGTGATCTTTGTCCCTTCGAGCGTGAGGTTGTACATCAGACCTTTGGAACCGAATACGAAGCCAACCACGGGATCCTTGATGTTCGACGTATCGATGGCCTTGCCGGCACCGATGTCGATTAGTGCGACGGAGCCGTCGACGCCCGCCTTCCATCCCGCGCTGTTGCGAAACTTGGTTAGCGCTTCCTGTGCCATGAATGCGATTACAATTGACTTCGCCTGGGCACCCAGCTGGAAGCCGATCGAGCCGCTTGCCGTGCGGTAGTAACCGGTTGTCTGTCCGCCGACGATAAGAGCGCCTTCTCCTGTCTCGCCGCCGATTCCGATACCCACTTTGATCACCCGCGGAAAGACCAGGTATCCCGCCGCCTGATCGAGAAACTCCCTGGCGCCGTCTATTTCTTCTGCAAAGACATCGAGCGCCTCGACGACAGATGCATCGATTTCAGAGGCAGTCGCCGCCGGTGCGTTCTCCGGCAGCAGTAGAATGGCGGCGCACAGCGCCAGGATAAAACCGCGCATCGCATTTTCCATATCGAAATTCCCTTAATCGTTTGTCTTGGGCAGGCGCATGGTAGCGCAACGGCAGAGGCTGCGGTAATCGTCGCCTGCCGCCGACAGGTCCAATCCCTCAAGTCTAGTGTGAATCGCGTCACGGTTCGCCGATCTGTCCGGACCGTGACCCGGGCGGGTGAAATGTTCTTATAGACGTCAGTCAGTGAATTGCAGCCAGCAGTAAGCGATAGGTAAAAGAGTTGGCTAGTGTCCTGCACCTGACCTCGCTCTTGTGTGGCCTGCGTTGCACACGCGCAGCATCACCAGCAGCTATCGTTGTATTATCCTGACCACGCGCAGGAGGGTATCGACGGACGCAAATGCAAGAATATTTCGTGCAAATAGTGTTGCTGCTTGGAGTGGCGGTAGCGATTACCGTTATTTTTCAACGCCTGCATGTACCTACAAGCCTAGGGTATCTGCTCGTCGGCCTCGTGGTCGGTCCCTACACCGTTGGGCCGGTCATCGATACGCAGCAAGTCGGTGCGCTTGCCGAATTCGGGATTGTTTTTCTGCTGTTCACGATCGGTCTGAGTTTCTCGGTGCCGCAGATCCATGCGTTGCGTCATCAGGTACTTGGTCTGGGCACAGGACAGGTAGTGCTCACTACGGCCGCTGTCGCTCTTCTTGCATGGGCGTTTGGATTGTCGGCTGCAGGCGCGTTTGTGCTCGGCGCGGTTTTTGCGCAGTCCTCGACGACGGTAATCAGCAAGCAACTTGCCGAGCAGGGCGAGGAGACGAGCCGTCATGGCCGCCTGGGCCTTGCAATGTCTGTTTTCCAGGACGTCATGGCCGTACCGTTTGTAGTCGTTATTCCCGTGCTCGGTACCGCCGCCGGCGCCGGTGCCCTGCTGGGCGCGCTCGGGTGGGCGGTCGCCAAGGCCGCCTTGGCCTTCGGAGCGGTTTTTCTCGGCGGTCGATGGCTTCTGCGGCCTCTCTTTCATCTGGTGGCGGAAAGGCGATCGGCAGAACTGTTTACGCTCACCGTGCTGTTCGTATCGCTCCTGGCAGCCTGGACCACCAGCCGCCTGGGTTTATCGATGGCTTTCGGTGCCTTTCTCGCTGGCATGGTCCTTGGCGAGACCGAGTTCCGCCACCAGGTGGAATCGACCATCCGGCCGTTTCGGGATGTGCTCCTCGGGCTATTCTTCGTCAGTATCGGTATGCTGTTCGATCCGGCTACGCTACCACTGATCTGGCACTGGGCGCTGCTCGGCGCAGCCGTACTGATGATCAGCAAAATTTTGCTGGTGTCGCTTATGGTGAGCTTGTCCGGTATTGACTCCCTGACAGCCTGGCGAACCGGGCTGCTGCTTGCTGTCGGTGGTGAATTCGGTTTCGCCTTGCTCGCCATCGCGTTGACTGCCGATGCGATAGATCCGCGCATTGGGCAGATCGCGCTGACCTCGGTTCTTTTCTCGGTCGTCGCCGCGCCAATTCTGATCCGCTACAACTACCCCATTGCCAGGTTGTTTGCCTCACGACCGGTTCGCCGCAAAGAGGACCCCGACGTACCCAGGGCAAGAGCTGAATCCATCGGCCAACTGCAGGACCACGTCATAGTCCTGGGCTACGGACGCATCGGTCAGAACGTCGGGCGCTTGCTGGAACAGGAAAAGATCCCCTATGTGGCGCTCGATCTGGATTCGTCCCGCGTCCGGGAGTCGCATCTTGCGGGCCAGCCGGTCTTCTATGGCGATGCCGGCGAACGCGATCTTCTCGAGGCACTGGGCCTCACCTCCGCGCGGCTCCTTGTCATCGCTCACGAGGACTATGCGGCCGCCCGGCGAGCGCTCGAGCACGTGAAGCTGCTAAATCCTGGTCTCCCGGTCATGGTACGGACCAGAGACGAAACACACGTCCAGGAACTGCTGGAGGCCGGCGCGACAGAAGTCGTGCCGGAAACGCTGGAAACAGGACTAATGATCGCGTCGCAGGCACTTCTGTTACTACGCGTGCCACCGGCACGCGTAATGCGTCACATACAAGAGCAGCGTGCCGGCCGCTACAGACTTCTGCGCGAGTTCTTCCATGGCGACGCGTTAGCGGCGACGGAAGCAGAGCCGAATGGAGATCGACTGCATTCGATCTTGCTGACGGAAGGCAGCAGCGCGGTGGGAAATGAACTGGGTGACTGCCTTCTCGACGGTGTCGTCGTCACCGCGCTTGTGCGTAAGGGGCAGCGCCAGCTCAGGCCTTTACCGGAAACCCGATTGCAGCCAGGCGATGCACTGGTGCTATTCGGTGCGCCCGACGATCTGCAACAGGCTGAACGAACCCTGCTGGGTTAGATTCGGCGGAGAATCCGAACGGGACAGCGACCTGACTCAGGACACTAGTGTGAGGCTGTACATATCGATTGCCTTGCCGACCGATGTCGATAGTGCGATCTGCACGTATCTACAAAGCATCGGAAGCGGCGCTGTCCTGGAATGCCGCCAGCATCTCACTGAGGGTGGAGCTGAGAGTGGCGGCGCGTTTCGGGTCAAAACGCAAAGTCTTTTCATCCATGTATGAGCGCTGCGCCAGTTCGAGCTGCAGGGCGAAAATTCTGTTCGCCGGATCGCCATAATGACGGGTAATGAACCCGCCCCTGAACGGGCCATTGACTACCGCCGAGAAAGGCGCGGCGGCGGCAATGCGCGCGACCGCATCTTCCACGGCTTTGGGGCAGCTCCGGCCGTTGTTGCTGCCGATATTCAGGTCCGGCAGATCGCCCTCGAAAAGAAGCGGCACGGTCCCCCGGATCGAATGGGCATCCCACAGCAACGCGTAGCCGAACTGCTCCTTCAGCTGCTCGAGCGTTCTGACCAGCTCAGCGTGGTACGGGCGCCAGTAGCGTTCCACCCGGCGCGCCCTTTGCCTGTCGCTGACCGTCTCGCCCGCTTTGTAAATATCCTGCCCGGCGAATGTCCTGAGCGGACAAAGGCCCGTTGATGGCCGGTCGTCATAGAGAGGCGCGTCCTCGTCCGGGGAGCGGTTGAGGTCGACAACGTAGCGGGAGTATTTCGCCTCGATGACGGTCGCGCCGGCGAGTCTGGCGAAATTGTAAAGCTTTCGCACGTGCCAGTCCGTATCGGGTATTGCCTGCCCCTCTTCGGTCATCCGCGCGGCAATACGCGGCGGCAGCCTGCGGCCATCGTGGGGGATGCTGATGAGCAGGGGCGAGGTCCCTTGATGCCGGGAGAAGGTAACGGTCATCTCGGCGCACTCGGCAAAATGTCGGCCGCGAGTTCGTATAGAAGGCCCTCGTTCACCAGCCCGGCAATTCTCGCGATGTCCCCGGACAGTGAGCGGTCTTTGATGTAGGGTTCGGACTCGGCGCGGATACGGGAAATTATTCGCTCGATTTTTTTTGAGCTTTTCTGCGGATGATGAAACTCGATGCCCTGTGCCGCTGCAAGAAGTTCGATGGCGACGATGTGCGCGACGTTATC
>JBBDSK010000258.1:0-16755 GCA_040904985.1 Woeseia sp.
AGCTTTGCTTTGCCCTTTCGACTCTGCAGAAGTCCAGGATGGACTTGTGCAGAGAGTCCCTAGTGTTGCCGCTGGCTGGAGGTTATCCTTGGAGCCACGGCTAATCACCGCGGAGGTGGCCTGTGACGTCATTTTTGATTTTCCTCGCGATAATTGTTGCTTCCATCGCTTACGGAGTCGCGATTTATAACAACCTGGTCAGTCGCAGAAATCGCGTCAAGAATGCTTTTGCTCAGATCGACGTCCAGCTCACGAGACGTTATGACCTGATCCCCAATCTCGTTGAAGCCGTCAAAGGCTACATGAAGCACGAGCGCGAGACGCTTGATGCGGTGATCAGGGCCCGGAACTCGGCGGTGTCAGATCTCGACGCCGCCAAAGCGGACCCGGCCAACGCAGAGGCCATACAGAAGCTCGGCGCATCAGAGGGCATGCTCGGCGCGGCCCTGGGTCGGCTGTTTGCACTTTCAGAGGCTTATCCGGACCTGAAGGCGGACCAAAACATGATGCATTTCCAGGAGGAGCTCGCAAGCACGGAAAACAAGGTTGCCTTCGCACGGCAGGCATTCAATGATTCGGTTCTCGAGTACAACAATACCGCACAGAATTTCCCAAACAACATCGTTGCCGGAATGTTTCGCTTCGATGCGGCGAGTTTCCTCGACATCGATTCGGCGCAGAAGCGAGAGGTCCCGCAAGTCGCCTTCAGCTGAGCGCGTGCCGCTCCCGTCGACATTCCGGCTGCAGCTGAATGACCGGGCAGTACGGCCCGCAGCTCGCATGATCCGAAATTGAATTTCTTCGAGGCACAGGACCGCGCCCGCCAAAGCACACGCTGGTTGCTGGCGGCCTATGTGGCCGCCACACTGCTGATCGTCGCGGGCGTCACTATCGTCGTGGGCATCGCCCTGTACACCCTTGGCACGCCGGGCGAGCTGCCAAAGCCTTCGCTGATGCTCGCGACGGCGATTTTCACGGCCGTCCTGATTCTCGGCTCCACAATTTATAAAACCTCGCTGTTATCCGCCGGCGGAAGCCGGGTCGCCACTGACCTTGGCGGCACACTGGTGGCGCCTGATGTGAAGGATCCGCAGCGCCGGCGATTGCGCAACGTTGTCGAAGAAATGGCGATCGCGTCAGGCCTCCCGGTGCCGGACATCTACGTGCTCGAAGCCGAAGAGGGCATTAATGCCTTCGCCGCCGGATACACGCCGGGAGACGCCGCAATTGCGGTAACGCGCGGCGCCCTGGAGGTTCTGAACCGGGACGAGCTGCAGGGCGTCATTGCGCACGAATTCAGTCATGTGCTGAACGGCGATATGCGAATCAATATCCGCATGATGGGCATTCTGTTCGGCATCATGGTATTGAGCCTCATTGGACGCGTCGTCTTGCGTGGCAGTTATCACCGCGGGCTCATGTCGAGCCGCCGCGGCCGCGGTGCGCCCGCAGTGATGGCGATTGGCGCCGGCATGGCGGTTCTCGGATGGATCGGTGTCATTTTTGCTCGCCTGATAAAAGCGGCCGTGTCGCGCCAGCGCGAAATGCTGGCCGACGCTTCGGCGGTCCAGTTCACGAGGCAAAGCCAGGGACTGGCCAACGCGCTCAAGAAGATCGGGGGATACGGGAAAAAGTCGTGGATTCGCAATGCCGACCCGGAAGAGGTGAGCCATATGCTCTTCGCAAATGGCAGCCGCCGTCTTACTTCGCTCTTCGCAACACATCCTCCGCTCTTGCGGCGAATCCGGGCACTGGATCCGTCGTTCAAGGAATCCGACTACCCCGTCGTCCGGCCACCCTCTCCTCATGACGACGCCGAAGCGCCAGCAAGTGAGGGGGCAGCGTCTTTCGCCGACAGGCGAGGCCCGACCGGCACCGCTGCCCTGTCTTCAACGGCCTCAGGCGACAGGATCTCCGCTCTCGTCGGAAATCCCGGCCACCGCGAGATCGGTTTCGCTCGCGAGCTGAGGAAGTCGATACCCGGAGGCCTCCACGACGCAGCCCGCTCGCCGCAGTCGTCTTTTCTGCTGGCTCTTGCGCTCGTGCTGGACAGAAGCGGCAACCATGTGGAGCGGCAGTTGCACCTGCTGAAGGAGCAACTTGGCCCCGAAAGAACGTCCCTCGTGAAAAGCTACTACGATGAACTGCAGCAACTGGGAGTCGGGTACGGCCTGCCCCTGCTCGAGATTGCCTTCCCCGCACTCAAACGGCGGCCTGCGGCGCAGTTGGACTTCCTCACGGGGCTCGTGCGCCGCCTGATAGACGCTGACGACCAGACCCGGCTGTACGAATACTGTTTTTACAAGGTACTGACCGCCAGCCTGGATCAGTCGACGAACCCGGCCATGTCCGGCTCGGGCAGACGCGTACGGAAAGAGCCGGCGCGCAAGGCGGCCCTGCAACTCATCCGGATCGTCGCCTGCTACGGGCATCGCAGCAAAGCGCTTCGCGACAGCGCCTACGCGGCCGGAGTTGCAGTGTTCGGGTCCTGGGCGGCCGATTACGATGTGAACAGCATCGATACCGGTCCAAATGTGCAACAACTGGACCACTGCCTGGACCTCTTGCAGAGGATCGGCCTGACCGGGCGGCGAAACCTCGTCGACGCAATTGCGGCAACGATCAGGTACGACCACGAATTGACGCTTGCCGAAGCGGAACTGTTACGTGCAATTTGCGCGAGCCTCCAATGTCCCCTGCCGCCGCTCGTTCATCAGAATCCACCCGCGCCGGCGAGGCTCCCCGAAGGGCGCACAGCGCTCCGAAATGAGGAAATTTCCAGCTGAATGACAAGAGAAACGGAAGCGCTTTCCGGGTACTGGGAGCGGCACATTTGGCGTATGATGTGCGACAGCACTCGCGAGACGCACTTGCCTTGTCAGTGCCTGGGGCGGCTCTTGGACGATCCTGTCAGAGCTTCAGCGACAAAAACCGGATAACATCATGCGCTCAAGATTACGTATTTCGTTTGCCTTTCTGACATTCGCGCTTGCGGCGAATGCATCGGCAGCAACCACCGAAGAGGACCGGATAGCAGCCGCGACGGACGTTATCGATCAACTGCTCCGAATACCGGAGCATTCCGTGCCGCAGACCTTGCTGTCGCGCGCCTACGCCATTGCCGTCGTGCCGAACGTGGTCAAGATCGGTTTCGGGCTCGGCGCCCGCCGGGGAAAAGGCGTGCTGGTCGTACGACGAGATAACGGAACCTGGAGCAATCCCAGCTTTGTCACGATCACGGGCGGCAGCTTTGGCTGGCAGATAGGCGCACAGTCGACAGACATTATTCTGGTCTTCAAGACCCGGGAAGGCGTCGATAATATCTCGAAGGGCAAGCTCACGCTCGGTGCCGATGCCTCGATAGCGGCCGGTCCCGTCGGTCGCCATACCAGCGTCGCGACTGACATTGAGTTCCAGGCGGAGGTGTTCTCTTATTCTCGAAGCCGGGGTCTGTTTGCCGGGGTCGCACTGGAGGGCGCCGGCGTTACGATGGATCGCGCGGCCAATGCCGCGTTTTATGGATCGTCGAGCATTACACCGGAGCAGATATTCGCAAGCTCCGGAAACGCCGCGCCACAGGTCGCGAACAATTTCGTCCAGGTCCTGACGGCGCAAACCCGCCGTCTTCCCGCACAACCGGGAATGGAGGTGGACCCGACGTCACTGAACACGGCCGAAACAGCAAATCGCGAATCGGAAAAGAAGGCCGTGCGAACCTACGGAATTGGAGATCCGGATGCCGCCGGCGCCGACCAGGAGGAGTACGACAACTTCTGAAGCGTGCACGGCTCGCGATGCCTCGCACACCTGACAGCAGCCGGCGGGGCAGCTAATCCTGCTTCAGGGTCGGCGGTGACGACTCCGCATCCGGGCTGACGCCGCTGTCGCCAGCGTCAGGGGACGCCGGTTCGAATTCGCCAAAATAAATCGCATCCTGCGCCTTCTGTTCTTCCTCCTGAGCGCGCCGCCGCGCTTCAGCAGCGGCTTCGCGGGCGCGCCTCAACGCCTGCCGCTTTTTTTCCGATTGCGCTTCAAGCTCCTCTCGCTTCGCCTGCTCCTCGGCAACGGCAAGCCTGTCCACGGCCTCTCGTGCATTGACGCAAACGACTTCGTGTCGCGAGGCAGCGCGGTTCTGCCCGCAGCGCACCATTGTTGCCTCGAGCAAAATCGGGTCCTCGAGGAATTCTGCAACGGTGTGCGGCGGCACTTCTTTATCGCAGGCCGCCAGAGCGCCGACCGCGCATATTGCGATCGTGATGTATTTCATTTATGGACTGTTGCAACCACGCTGCCAGTAGTACACCGATCATAGCACTGCGGCCAGCCTCTGCAGTGCGCGCAGGGCGCATTTTCGGCACCCGGCGGCGAAGCTGCAGATGCAGGACCGATGGGCGCCGGTGCTATAGTGTCGCCGCCTCAAGACCATCGCAAAGCCTGCGCCGGGGGATAGAGCACGTGCCAGAAACAAGCCAGTTTGCCCTCCTGCGGCAGCGCCGCTTCGCCCCTTACTTTATTACGCAGTTCCTCGGCGCCTTCAACGACAATATATTTCGCAACGGCCTTGTAATTCTCATTACATTTCAGGGCGTGCTGATCGTTGGCATGGACGCGCAGCTTCTGGTGAACGTCGCCGGGGCGTTATTCATCCTGCCGTTTTTTCTCTTCTCGGCCACCGCCGGGCAACTGGCGGACAAGTACGAAAAATCGCTTTTGATCCGGCACATAAAGCTGTTCGAGATCGCATTGATGCTGGTCGCGACTTTTGCATTTGTGATTGAAAGCTACACTACGCTGCTGCTGGTGCTGTTTCTCATGGGTCTGCAGTCCACGCTATTCGGACCGGTGAAATACGCTTATTTGCCCCAGCAGCTGGATACAACGGAGCTTGTCGGCGGCAATGCGCTCGTGGAATCGGCTACCTATCTTGCGATTATTCTCGGACTGATTGCAGGCGGCCTTGCCGTTGCGGCCGGCACAGGTGATCTAACCATCCTTGCCCTGTCGCTAATCTCGGTTGCAATACTCGGCTACGTCACCAGCCACAGTATTCCTTTGACACGAGCTGTCGACCCGGGGCTGAAAATAAACTGGAACGTTTGGACGGAGACCTGGCGCATCGTCGGCTTCGCTCGCGAGAAAAAGAGCGTCTTTCTTTCAATCCTCGGTATATCCTGGTTCTGGTTTTTCGGCTCTGCCCTCACCTTGCAGGTGCCGGCCTACACAATGGGGGTTCTTGCGGGCAGCGAGGAAGTGACGACCGCCCTGCTCGTCGCCTTCGTCGTGGGCGTCGGTGCGGGCGCGCTCATGTGCGAAAAAATGTCGGCGCATCGCATCGAACTCGGCCTGGTGCCATTCGGCTCCATAGGACTTACGCTTTTCGCGGTCGACCTTTACTTTGCACAGCCGGTCGCCCATATCGATTCTGTCCAGACCGTATCGGATTTCCTAGCCCGGCCAGGGAGCTGGCGCTTGCTCGCGGATCTCGCCCTGCTGGGTGCCTTTGGCGGCCTCTACAGCGTGCCCTTGTATGCCATGGTGCAGGAGCGGGCGAATCGTCGGCACCTGTCGCGGATTATCGCAGCCAACAACATTCTGAACGCCGTGTTTATGGTGGCCGCCGCGGTGCTGGCGATAGTGTTGTTGAACGCCGGCGTTTCCATTCCGCAGTTTTTTCTTGTACTGGCCGTTCTGAATGCACTGGTCGCGGTTTATATCTACAGCCTGCTGCCCGAGTTTCTCATCCGCTTTCTCGCCTGGATTCTTATTAATACTCTGTACCGGGTCCGCGCTTACGGTCTCGAAAACATTCCGCCGGAAGGTCCCGCGGTGCTTGTTTGCAATCATGTAAGCTACGCCGATGCGATGATCATCGGCGGAACCATTCGCAGGCCGGTACGCTTCGTAATGCACTTCAAGATATTCGAAATTCCGCTGTTGAAGTTTTTGTTCAAGACGGCCAAGGCGATTCCAATAGCGCCGGCAAAAGAGGACGAAGCGTTACTGGAGGAGGCTTTCGACAAGATCGACAGGGAGCTTCGGGACGGACAGGTCGTGTGCATCTTTCCCGAAGGCGCGATAACACGCGACGGTGAGATTCAGCGGTTTCGTCCGGGGATAGAACGAATCGTCGAACGTTATCCCGTTCCGGTTATCCCGATGGCACTCGGCGGGCTTTGGGGCAGCTGGTTCAGCCGCAGGAAAGACGATGCGCTGCGGCTCCTGCCGGGCCGCCTTTTCAGGCGCGTCACATTGCGCATCGGCGACCCGGTCAAATCGCAGGAGATTTCCGCACCCGCACTCGAACTTCTCGTTCGCACCTTGCGTGGGCGCGAGTGTTAGAAGAAGCCGCATCGCCTGTTGGGCCGATGCAACGGGTCACAGGCTGCTTGCGCTGCGGGAATCGCGTCCCAGCTTGACGCGCCACTCTTCAAGCAGCTGTTCGCGGCTGCCGAACAGCGTGGCGCCGGAATGGTGCGTGAAGTCGATCACCGCAACCTCGGCAAAGCCCGCGTCGCGGGTCAGCAGCATGACGCGGTTCCCCGGAGGATCGGCGGCAGTCCGAACATCGACGGGGCCGGGCAATCGCGCCGCTGTTTCAAAGACCATGCGGGAGCCCGAAATCACTTTGGGAGTCCTGGCCGCGTCGAGCCAGGCCAGTCCCGCGGGAGACACGCTGGCGCGGTGGATCCAGCGGCTGGTGCGGAAGAGCACGCGGGTCTCGTTCGGGCTGAAGCGGATATCGTCGACAGCATCAGGCAATTGCATCGGCGACGCGCCAATTCTGCCGCTGCCGAGATCGAGCAGCTGCGCCTGATTCGCAGCATCGACGATCACCAGCAGTTTTTTGAGCGACGAGATCTCGAGGTTGCGCAGGGGTGCCGACCCGACCCAGACATTGCGAAGATTCCAGTTACCTGTACGGTCAGTTGCAAGCGTTCTTAATGTGCCGCTTTCCGCACCGAGGTAGATGCGGTCATTGTCGGAAAAAGCGATTCCCGAATGCACTTCGCCCAGCTCGACGTCCGCAAGAACCCGTCCGTCCGCGACGTTCATTATCCAGATCCGGTGCCCGCTCAGCACCGCCAGCCGGCCGCCGCCGGGTGAAAATCGCATCTGCTCGACGGCGCCGGCCGCGGCCGCGCCGTGCCAGGGGCGCGGCAGGCCTGTCTCGGTATCCCAGATGCGAACGCTGCCGCTGGACCCCGCGCTTGCCACAAAAGAACCGTCATCGCTGAAGGCCAGGTCCGAGACCGGGCCGCGGTGACCGAGGTAATTCACTTCATCACCGGCTTCGGCAATTTCCTCGGCGCTGGCGTCGACGTGCAGGATGTGAACGTGTCCCGCGCCATCGCCAATGGCCAAGCGCTCGCCGCCGGGGCCCAGCGCGCTGAGGGTATCGCCGGACTGGCGCCACAGTTGATGTCCGCTGACCGGCAGTTCTGCCGACTCGCCGCCCCTCGCCGTCGGCGTGGCAGCGCGCCAGATCCGGGTTTCCCCGCCGCGGTCTCCCGTGACGACGAAGTCCCCCTCCCGGCTGATCGCCAGTAAACTCGCTGCGCCGCGGACAGGACTGGCACCGAGCGGCGGTCCCGACAGGGCGCCATCGCTGCTCCGGTACACCTGGAATCCCTGCCGGCCGTTGCCGGCCAGAAGCTGCTCACCCGAAGGCGAGAACACGAGGCCCCAGTCACCGCGCCCCCGCTCCCGCACGATGGGCTCGGTTGGGCTGTCCCTGCGCCATACGGCGATTCCGGAATTGCCATAGACAACCCCCAGCACGTCCCCCGTCGGCGACAGCGTGATTTTCTCCGGCTCCACTTCGAGCGCCATCTGCGCCAGCAGCTGTCCGTTATGCAAATGCCAGATTCTGACCGCGCGGTCATAGTCGGCCATCGCCAGATGGTTGCCGCTCGCATCGATCGCGGTGTGCAGTGGCGCTCCGGCGACTTCCAGCCGCGCAACGAGTTCTCCTTCGGCAAGCGACCACAGTTCGAAGCGCGTATTGGCGTCCGTGCGGTGCTGCACGAGCAAGTGCTCCCCGTCGTCGCTTAACAGGGTGTCCGCGCCCGATGCACCGATATCCAGTACCGCATGGCGCCGGCCACTTTCACTGCGCCAGACGTGCACCGAGTTCTGCGCCGCCGTAACGAGGAACTCGGCGTTTCTGGCAAGTCCCAGCACCTGTTCGCTCGCCGGAACGGCGATCGTGCGCCGGGGCTGAGCATTGGTAAGGTTCCAGGACCGGGCGCTATCGCTTCGTACAGCGCGCGAAATCGCGGATCTACCGTCGGCACTGAACCAGATGTTGTCGGACGCGCGCGCCACCGGATCGGGAATGTCGAGTCCGCGATCAAAATGCTCGACGACAACCTGGGAGTTGAGGTTCAACTCCCAGCCCATGAAATAGCCGCTGACGTTATCGGCTTCGTCCCGTACGCTGAGCGTCCAGGTCCCGGCCAGCGGCTCGCCGCGCAGCGTCGCCAGCTCGCCCCGATCCACCTGGATCCAGTCGTTCGACGCAGAGGCGGCTTTCCCGAGTACGAGCTCGGCGGCGCGGCCGGACGGCGCAATGAGCTTGAGCCGCAAGTCGTCCAGCCGCTGGTGTGCCATATTGACGTTCAGGCCAATGCCCTGCACCGCTCCGCTACGATCAACCATCACCCGCCGCACCAGTGGCGCGACTTCAAGCGCCGATATCGTCCACGGCGGCCTCGGCTGAAGCGAATCGTCGACCAGAGACCACTGGCGAATGAGCGCGCCGTCCGCGAACGTGGCAATGAGATTCTCGGGGTCAAACATGACGTGCTGAGCATCCTGTTGCGGAATCGTGCCGACCAGCAACGGATAGTCGTCCCCCAGCAATGTTGCGGCGCGCCGGCGGCGCACCGGCGTCGGCACCGTCAGAGCCTCGATCGCTGCGAGTAACGCCTTGTCGCGCTGTTCCATGCGCAGGGCAGCGCTGGCGCGGTTGTCCCAGAAGTCAGCCAGCAAGTTATCGGCGAAGACACCCGGCTCGCCGGGCAATTGGCGGGCATAGCGGCCGATCTCCTGCATCGTCTGCAGATCGGTTGTCTGGCGAGCGCGAACCTCCAGCTGATTCCTGAACAGTCGTTCTGCGGAAGCGGCGTGTCCCGGAAAAGACCCGAGATTTACGTAGGCGCGCCAGACCGCTTCCAGATCGTTATCCGTTGCCGATAGCACACGTACGTAAGGCTTTGGCAATAGCTGGGTATAGGTAAACGGTATCGCCGTAAGAGCCAGCAACAGGGCCAGAGCCATGGCCGGTCCGCGCCAGTGCAACGGCAAATTCTCGTTCGCCCAGCGGGCCGTGAAAACGGCCCTGTACAACCGGTTGCGCGGCTTGAGGCGCCCCCTCTCATCGGGTACGACCAGGCCGCTCGCCAGCAGCATCCGCTGGTGTCGTGATTCGGGATCGAACTCGACTTCAATGCCTTTGCGCAAGCGGCCGTACAAATTCAACAGCGCTTCGCTGTTCTTCCTGTCGTTGACGATTCGCCTGTGCAGGTGGCTCATGTGCGGTTCACTGGTAATCGCGGCGCGACCTGCAAGACGATGTGCCGCAATGCGATCGACATGCTCCCTGATATTGCCGGAGATGCGCTCGCGCGCCACCGCACGCGCCAGTTTCTGTGTCAGGTAGGGGTGCCCACTGGTCCAGTAATAAATCCGGTCGAGAGCGATGGCCGCATCCGAAGGCAACAGGTTGAGCTCGGTGCTGAAGATCTCCAGATCATCTCGGGAAAAGTCGCCGAGCCGAATCTCGCGCGAGATAGCAAAGGGTGAAAATGACGGGTCGGGGACAAGATTAACGGGATCGCCCTCTCCCACCAGCGCGAAGCGCAAACGTGCGAAATCCGGCTCCGCAATCCGGCCGTTCCAGGCCGCGCGAATGCTCGCCAGCAAGTGCGCGGACAACGGACGGTCTGCTACCCGTTCAATCTCGTCGATGAAAATTACGACCGGCTCCGGAATGCGCTGCAGGACCACCTCGCTGTAGAACTCGACCAGGCGCTGCCTGTTGCTGAGGATGGACTTGTCCTGCCACCAGTCCTGCAGGTCGATCTTGAGCCGCAGCTGCCGCAGGAGACGATACGCAATGCTGTAGTACCAGCGACCGGCATCGGACCCGCCATCGCGTTCGCTGATCTGCGCAAGGTCGATCACTGCAACCTTGAAACCGTTGTTCTGCAGCCGTGCCGAGGTCGCCGCGATGAGGCTCGATTTGCCGCTGCGGTTCGGTGCAATTACTTGGGCATAATGGCCGGCGACCAGGGTCTCGTACAGCGCATCGTCCGCCGCGCGGCGAATATAGCCGGGACGCACGGGGTGCAAGGGGGTGGCCGTCGTGAAGTACTCGCCCATCGTACCGAGGCGGTCGGCTTTGCTTTCGGGGCTATCGCTCATCGTCCAAGCTCACGTTACGGATCGTCTGCTGCCCGTGAGAACAGGGACATATTCAGGCGCGCGACCGGCCGGATTGCAAGCTGCGATTTCCAAGTTACTGAAAAAAGACATACCTGGCGACTTTGTGCTGGCCTTCGAGCCGACGGCAACGCGCGACTTTCGCAGCCTCTGACCAGCGGGGCGCGGGGGATGGGTGAAAATCGCTATACTGCGCAGCTGGCAAACAAATGGAACCTGGATCTGTGGATTTCGTTCATCGACACAATCTGGTGCGCCCCGACTCGCCCGAAGGCGAAAAGCGCTTCGGGATACGCGTAACTCTGCCGCGGGATGAGCCGTTCGCACGCCTGCTCGGAATGGATTGGGAAGCATTCCACTGGTACGCCACTGAAGAGGAACGGGACGCCGCGTTTGAAGAAATGGCCACGCGGCACGGCTACTATCGCGATACCGATGCACCCACGCAGATTTTGGAGAAGCTGGTGCGCTAGTGTACCGCTGCCTATCTCGGGAGTGTACCGAGGAACAGATAGAAGCTCGAGCCACCCCCTTCTGCAAGTCCCGCCGCCAGGAAAAGCGGACCGAAGAAAGTGTCCAGGCCGGCAAACGCACTGCCGTTGATGAGTAGCGAGTCGAACGCAATGTCCGAGCGCGACTGCCATACATTACCAGCCTCCACCGAGGCACCGAGGTAAAGCGGCACATCGAAGAGCCCGCCGCCGGTTTCGCCGGAGCGCCTCATCCACAGGAGGCGTCCCAGACCGGCGTGCGGCCCGCTGATCTGCCCTCGTTCCAGTCCCGACAGTCGCAGGAAGCCCCCCAGCGGGAAAAAGTTCTGGATCAGGTCGTCGGACTGGATGGTCGTGTTGAATTCCAGGCCGAGCTGAAAGGTGTGCCTGCCAAACGTTAGCGCCCTCGAGATTGTGGATTCGACCGCATCGAAGCTGCTGTCGGCGCCGAAACCGGGCCGAGACATCGTGACTGTTGTGTCGACGCGCATGCCGCTGTGGGGGATCTGCCCGTCATCCAGCGTGTCCACACCAAAGCTTGCGAAAAGACCGCCGTTGCGGAAATCGATGTTGGGGATATCCGCCTCACCGACCACGACGCGGGCGTCGCCCATCCCGCGGAACGCACCCACCCTGACTTCGCCCCAGCGCCCGAGTTCGCGGCCGAAATCCAGCGCAATTTCGGCTTCACCGACACGATACCGTGCAACAGTCATATCGGCGGCGAACGCTTTCAGATTGGCCTGCTCCAACCTGATTCGCGGCGCAACAAAGTAACGCGAATCGAAACTCAGTGGCTGGTAAAACTCGGATGCCAGGTACGGTTCGGTGCCGATCTGCAGATCCGTGCGCCACTCGGCGGCCAGAGCATTCACTCCGGCGCGCGTCAGCCGGCCTGATACGTTAAAGGCCGTTGAACCTTCAAAGTCGTCCTCGAGCGATACCCCTAGCTGCACGAGGTTCGGACCCCAGCTTTTGGGTACGGTTTCGAACACCACTCCGGTCTGGCCGTCTTCCTGAAGCAACCGGTAGCCGACGTGCTCGTAAAGGTCGAGGCCGTAAAGCCGAGAGACGTCCCTTGCCAGCGTGCGGGTATCGATCGGATTGCCGACCGTAGTTTCCAGCCTCGATTCCAGGACGCGCGCAGACAAGGGTCCCGCATCAAGCACACGCACGAAGGCGACCTGAACGTCCCTGTCCGTTAACGAATAACGGCTCGCCAGGTAGCGCCTGTAGTCCGGCTCGTTCAGCGCGAGGGTCTGCAGTTCTGCCCGGTGCTCCACCGTCGCCTCCGCACCCGGCTCCACTGCTCCGGTAATGCCGGCAAAGTTGGTGGATCCGAAGTTGCCCAACTCGGGGCGAATGAGGACGTCGTCCTCATCCAGGGCTGCAAGCTGTCGCTGCGTCTCCTTCCTGATGAGTATGGTCAGTACCTGCGCCGTTATACCGACCGCAGAATCGAGTTCGTCGCGTGTATAGAGGGGAAACTCGACGTCGACGGCGATCACGACATCGACGCCCATCTCCTTCATCGTATCGACGGGGAGATTGCCCGCAAGCCCGCCATCCACCAGCAGGCGTCCGTCGACCAGTACGGGTGCAAATATGCCGGGCGCCGACATGCTTGCCCGCATTGCCAGCGACAGGTCACCTTCGGACAAAACGACCGGTTCGCCGGTTTCGATATCCGCTGCCACGGCTCTGAACGGTGTGGGGAGCCTGTCAAAATTGTGAATGTGCGCAACATCGAGCGTCAGCCGCCGCAGCAGAGGATTGAGTTTCTGGCCCTGGATGAGGCCCTTCGGAAGGCGCAGGCGCCCATCGACCAGGCCCAGCTCGAAATCCACCGGAAACTCGACGTCGTCCTGCTTGCGCCGATACGTCAGATCGCCGCGCCGGGAAGTGTCCTGGAACACTTCCGCCCAATCCAGCTCCGCCAGCAACTGCTCGATTTCACCCGGGCTCATCCCGGCCGCGTAAAGACCGCCCACGACCGCCCCCATGCTGGTCCCCGCAATAGCGTCGACGGGCACGCGCATCTTTTCCAGCTCGCGCAGTACGCCGATGTGCGCGGCGCCGCGGGCACCGCCGCCGCCGAGAACCAGTCCTACTCGAAGGCGTTCGCCGGGGTCCGCAGCAGAAGGCTCCGCGGCTCCCGCCTCCGCCGACAGGAACAGCCCGGCTGCCATGCAAACGGAAAATAGGCCCGCCCGGGGCACTGAATGACGCATGGAACGGCTCCCCGCCGCGCTATCTCGAGTCGGTCCGATTATAATGTGGAACTGCAAGCGATTCTTGCAACCTCGCAAGCCATCTTTCCAAACCGGAGCGCACAATGACAGATGCCACACCGACTCCGCCGCAAGGCGGCGCCAGAATTACTATTGACCATGGCAATCTGCAGGTGCCGGATAATCCCGTTATTCCATTTATCGAGGGCGACGGCACCGGCCCCGATATCTGGCGCGCCGCCGTCCGGGTGCTGGATGCAGCCGTCGAACAGGCGTACGGCAGCAAGCGCAAAATTCATTGGATGGAAATTTACGCAGGCCAGAAATCGTACGATCTGTACAACAGCTGGCTGCCCGACGAGACGGTCGCCGCCTGTCGCGAATACCTGGTATCGATCAAGGGCCCGCTGACCACGCCGATTGGCGGCGGCATACGCTCGCTCAATGTCGCCTTGCGGCAGCTCCTCGACCTCTACGTCTGCCTGCGCCCGGTGCGCTGGTTCACGGGAGTGCCCTCGCCGGTTCGCGACCCCGGCAGCGTCGATATGGTGATTTTTCGGGAGAACACGGAAGACATTTACGCGGGCATCGAATTCGAGCGGGGAACGCCGGAGATGGAAAGGTTCATGGCGCTGCTGCAGGAGAACTTCCCGCAGGAGTACGACAAGATCCGCTTCCCGGACTCGTCCGGCATCGGCCTGAAGCCCGTGTCGCAGGAAGGTACTGATCGCCTTGTGCGCGCCGCGCTGGACTACGCCATTGCCAACAGGCGCAAGAGCCTGACCTTTGTGCACAAAGGCAACATCATGAAATTCACGGAGGGTGCCTTCAGGAACTGGGGGTACGGCATCACGGAACGAGAGTATGCCGATCAGACCTACACATGGGACCAGTGGGAACGGACGAAAGCCGCGAAAGGTCAGGACGCTGCAAACGCCGAACAGGAGGAAGCGCTTGGCTCAGGCAAAATTCTGGTAAAGGACGTTATCGCGGACATTGCGCTGCAACAGGTTTTGACCAGGCCGAAGGAATTCGACGTCATTGCAACCATGAACCTGAACGGGGACTACTTGTCTGACGCGCTTGCCGCACAGGTCGGCGGCATTGGCATCGCACCGGGCGGCAACATCAACAATACGACCGGACACGCCGTGTTCGAGGCAACGCATGGCACCGCTCCAAAATACGCGGATCAGGACGTCGTCAATCCCGGCTCACTGATCCTGTCGGGCGAAATGATGCTGAGGTACATGGGATGGAGCGAGGCTGCAGATGCCATCATCAGGTCTATGGACACCACGATCGGCCAGAAAACCGTAACCTATGACTTCGCCCGCCAGATGGAGGGCGCGACGAAGGTCAAATGCAGCGAGTTTGCCACGGCGATGATCGGCAACATGTAGCCATCCCCGGGGCGGACGGCTGCCCTTTCACTGCAGCTTCAGGCGCCCGTTGTAGTTCTCGAGCGCCTGAAGTTGCCTCTCGGTTTCCCTCTCGTCCCAGCCCAGCTCGGCGGAGGCAACCGCCGCGACACCCTTCGTTACCGATGCACCGAGGTCCGGAGAAAGACCGGCCATCGTGCGCCGGTGGAGGATGTCGATAAGATTTCGCGCGAATTCGTGGCGGATCACGAACTGGATCTCGGCGGCGAGGATGGTCTTTTTCGGGTCGACCGTCGCTATTGATTCGGCGCTCTGTCGGGCCAGGTCGAGTATGCCTCCTGCCCGGCTGCCGTAAATGCGCAGTAGCCGCTCCGTGCCCTCAGCAGTGAGGAGCTCGTTGTCCCGGAGCTGCCCGTTTGCCGCCTGTAGATCTTTCGCGCCGGGCAGATTCACCTCGCGGGTGCGACATTGACCCGCTTTCAATCCGCAGCGGCGGACAATGCGGTCGGTAATCTGCTCCGCGAGGTTGCGATAGGTCGTCAGCTTGCCGCCGATGACAGACAGTAGCCCCTTCGCATTCTGGTGACGCCGGATGATGTGCTTGCGCGTAATGGCAGATTCCGGGCCGGCACTCCTGTACGGCAACGGCCGTACACCGGCATAGGCAAAATTGATATTCCGCTCCCGGAGCCGCGCCTGCGGAAAAATGCGATTGGTCTCCGCCAGGAGATAGCGGATTTCGGCCCGGCTCGCGCTGGCCTGTGCAGGATCGCCCTCATAACGAAGGTCAGTCGTGCCGATAAGATACTGGCTGTTCCACGGAATGATGAAGAGTGGCCTCGCATCCGCCTGCGCCTCGATATAAAACGCATCTTTCGGTGCCCCGGCGAAAGGGCCGACGATTACGTGGCTACCCTTGGTGCCGCCCATCAGCTGCGACATCGGAAGCCCGGCCTTCGACAGCACCTGGTCAACCCATGGCCCCCCGGCGTTTACGACCACCGTCGCACCGGCCCGGCATTGCGCCCCGGATTCTCCATCGATGTAATGAACGGACCGCACCTGCCCTTCTTCGATGTCGATTGCCGTCACCGGGCTGTAGTTCCTGACGATTGCCCCGGCCTCGGCTGCGGCGATGATGTTTTCAACAACCAGGCGCTCGGCGAAGGTGGCCTGTGCGTCGAAATACTGTACGCCCCCGCGCAGCCCCTTTGAACGCACACCCGGCTCGTTTTGCAGAAACTCGTCCCTGCTGAGTACGCGGTGACGCGGCAGAGATTTGCGCCATGACAGAAGATCGTAAGCGATCATGCCCGCCCGAAGGAGAAGCATGCCGCGCTTGCTCCCCTCATACACCGGGATATTGAGACGGATACTCTTCACGAGGTGCGGTGCAGAGCGCTGCAGAATCCGTCGCTCACGCAACGACTCGTACACAAGCGCGAATTCCGCGTACTCCAGATACCGAAGCCCCCCATGAATAAGCCTGCTCGACCAGCTTGACGTTCCGCTACCGAAGTCATTTTGTTCAAGCAAAAGAACGTCGAGCCCGCGCATGGCGGCATCCCTCGCGATCCCTGCGCCGTTGATGCCCCCGCCGACAATGATGACGTCGTAATGCGAACCCGAACCGGGCATCAGGACGCGATCTCGGCGATATCGCCTGCTCCGGCCGCCACGGCGGGCGCTAACCGGTCAGCCGGTGCTGCCGGGAGTACGAGGACAACGTTACCTCCCCCTTCGAGACGGCAACGCTTCCGCGGCGGGCGATAGCGGCCAGCGTGCCAACCTTAGCCGCTGCCTCCACGAACGCGTCGACTTCAGACAGCTGGCCGGTAAGCTGCAGGGTACAGCTAACCTGCGCATCATCGAGAATTTCCGCGCCGAACCGGCGGGCGACATTCAGCACTTTGGCAAGCCCGCCGGTTGCCAGCTTGAGCTTGACGATTACCAGCTCTCGCTCGAAGTGCTCACCAAGCGTCATATCGTGGATATTCACCACGTCGACCAGTTTCGCCAACTGGGTGTTGAGCTGCGCAATCGCCGCGTCGGAACCCGACACCACGAGCGTAACCCTGGAAACGAGGGGGTCGTCGGTCGGAGCAACGTTGAGAGAGTCGATATTGTAGCCGCGAGTGGAAAAGAGCCCCGTCATGCGGGTCAGCGCACCTACTTCGTTTTGCAGCAGTACAGAAATTACATGACGCA
>JBBDSK010000259.1:0-15865 GCA_040904985.1 Woeseia sp.
CATGACGTCCCTATGACTCTGGTAAAATGCTTTCTTTATCGGGGCGACTCAGTCTACCGTTTGCACGGGACTCCAAAGCGCAGGGGCACGGAGTTGATGTCGGCGCTCGCATCAGCGGGCGACAAGGCCGGCGTCGATGTCCTGACGTCCGCAACGGCCACCGATTTGTTTGTCGACGAGGATGGAACAGTACGCGGTCTCCGCGTTATCCGCCCTGACGGTGCGCACGAGGATATAGGCTGTGGAGCGCTGGTCCTCAGCTGTTGCGGGTATGCTGGAAATCGCGAGATGCTCGCCGAGTACATACCTGAGATGGTGGAGGCGGAATTCTTTGGTCACCCCGGCAACAAAGGCGATGCCGTGCGCTGGGGCCGTGCTCTTGGCGCCTCGATTATGGATCTTGGCGCATATCAGGGCCACGGCGGCCTCGCCGCCGGCCATGCTATCCCGATATTGTGGCCCCTGATCATGGAAGGGGGCATTCAGGTAAACAAGAGCGGTACGCGGTTCAGCAACGAGGCGGCTGGTTACTCGGAACAGGCGGCAACCGTAATTGCGCAACCGGATCGCGTGGCCTACGACATCTTTGACGGGCGGCTCCACGACCTCATGCTCGAGTTCCAGGACTATCGCGATGCTTACGATGCCGGCGCGATCACAACTGCCGAGGATGCCCCGGCACTGGCGCGAACTCTCCACATTCCTTCAGCAGCGCTGCTCGAAACGTTGGAAGAAGTCGAGCAGATTCTTTGCGGCCAGCGTGAGTGCCCGTATGGCCGTCGCTTTAAAATTAACCCTCCCTTGCAGGCTCCGTTTTATGCAGCCAAGGTCACAGGCGCCCTCTTTCACACTCAGGGAGGCCTCGTCGTCGACGCGCGCAGCCGGGTGCTGCGCGAATCCGGTAGAGCGTTTCCCAACCTGTTTGCCGGCGGCGGTGCCGCTCGCGGTGTGTCTGGCCCCGGCGGTTGGGGCTACCTTGCCGGAAACGGCCTGCTTACTGCGACAACCTTCGGCAGGTTGGCGGGCGAGACCGCCGCGGCCCTTGTCAAAGGCGGGTCTGCAACGGTCGCTGCCCCCTAGGCAGGAGTTAGCCATGCTTCGACTAACAGACAGTAATCGATGAGGAGCATAGGCCGATTTACCGTTCGCGACACGCTCACGGAGATGACCAATCCTGACCTGTGTGCACTGGCAGTGGTAGATCTTCAAAACGACTTCTGCCACCCGGGTGGCAGCTATGCCCGCTGTGGAAAGGACTTCACGCAGATCACCGCGATGTTACCGCGTGCGGTCGGCTTCGTTCGGAACGCTCAATCCCTTGGGATACGCTGCGCATTTATCCGCCAAGTGACTTTGCCGGATGGCCGCAGCGATTCGCCAGCATGGATACGCTTCAAGGTTCGTGACGGAAAGTCAGCCGACTACGCTCTGCAGGACTCGTGGGGATCAGAGCTGATCGAAGGACTTGAACCGCATCCGCGAGATCTAATGATTGAGAAATTTCGGCCGGATGCGTTTCACCGCACTCCCCTCGACCTGCTGCTGCGCGCGAACGGGATTGAAACACTTATAGTGCTGGGGGTGCTTACGGAAGGTTGTGTCGAATCGACCGTACGCTCATCCTCCTACCACGATTACTACACGATCGTGGTCGAGGATTGCGTCGGCAGCACCAATCCAATCAATCATGACGGTTCAATGAACCTTTTCCGCGCCCGTTATCCCATGGCAATGAGCGAGGAACTCATAGAGGTCTGGAGCAGCAGCCTTGGAAGCTGACAGTATGGAGAACCAGGTTCCATGGCTTCCAATTTTTGAACGGCCGCAGCTTCGATGGCCCGAAGAGCACCGGCTAGCGGTGTGGGTCTGTCCCAATCTGGAACACTATGATTATCTGCCACCACCCCAGCCGAAACGGGATCCTTGGCCGCGTATGCCGCACCCGGACATTCTTGGCTACGGGGAAAAGGACTACGGCAACCGAGTTGGTACCTGGCGTCTGTTCCAGGTATTGGAGCAACACGGTATACGGGCGACCGCGTCGGGTGGCTTGACGTGTTTCAGCCGTTATCCCGAGATTCTGGAAAAGTGTCTGGAACTGGACTGGGACTGCATGTGTCACGGCTTCGAGAACACAAGCTACCTGTGGGACATGCCGCTGGCCGAGGAACGGCAACTGATTGAGAGAGCGTGTTCCGTATTTGAATCTCAGTTCGGGCGGAAGCTCAAAGGCTGGTTTTCACCGGCGGCTTCGCACACCGACAATACGCTCGAGCTGATCACGGAAGCAGGCATTGAGTATTTCTGTGACTGGTATCACGATGATCAGCCCTTTCCGATATTCTCCGACAAGGGCGCGATTATCACCTTGCCCTATTCAATGGAGCTCAATGATGTGGTGGCGAGATTGCGTGGCATGGAGGCAGTGGATTTTGCACGTGTCGTCCGCGATGCGTTCGACACGCTGTGGGAGGAAGGCAATGATCAAGGCCGTGTGCTTTGCATCGCCCTACACCCGTACGTTTCGGGTCAGCCACACTGGGTCGACACGATCGACAAG
Organism: Woeseia sp.; assembly: GCA_040904985.1. Classification (GTDB taxonomy): domain Bacteria; phylum Pseudomonadota; class Gammaproteobacteria; order Steroidobacterales; family Woeseiaceae; genus IDS-8. Next base: position 2,561 of record JBBDSK010000259.1, read on the forward strand.
TTATTCGATGATCTTAGACGGGAACCTTCTGTGTGGTGGGCAACCGGCGCTGAGATTTCGGACTGGTATTACCGGACAATGTTCGGCAGTGTCGTGACCCTGACTGGCGCCCGGAAATGAAACAAACCTGCAATCCGCCGCCCACGGGAATGGATCATAATCTTTACCAGTATCAAGCGGATTCCAGACGTCCCGGTTTACTGTGGCCGCATGGCGCACGGATCGCCGTCTGGCCGATTATCTATCTTGAATACCACGAATTCGCACCACCGGATGACGCTCTGCAGGACCCCCGATTCCGCGGCGAGTTCGGTGACTATCGTCCTGACTTCCGGACCACTTCCCGCAGGGAGTATGGTAATCGCGTGGGCATTTTCCGGGTGCTGGACACTCTCCGGCAGTTCGGTATTCGAGGGAATGTCGCGGCGAACGCCATGAGCTTGCTGAGACGGCCGAGTCTCGCCGCGGCCTGCGTTGATGCAGGCCATGAGATTTGCGCACACGGTATTGCTTCAAACAGAATGGTCTCCAGTCGCACACCGCGATCGCAAGAACTGGCTTGGATTATTGAGGCTTACGGAGCCGTGAAATCGGTTTCCGGCGTCGCGCCGTCCGGCTGGATATCACAGGACTTCGGCCAATCCACCCATACCGCCAACCTGCTGGCGGAGGCAGGTTTCGCCTGGTTGGGTGACTGGCCAAACGATGATTGCCCATACCTGTTGGAAACACATCCGCAATTGGTATCTATCCCTTATCAGGTCGAATGGGACGATGCACACGTTATGGAAGTTCGAAAGCTGCCGGCGTGGACGTGGCAAGACATCGCCGAGCGCGCGTTTCGGCGCCTGTACGACGAGGGCGGCCGCATCTTCGGCATCGGACTGCACCCCTGGGTAGTGGGTCACCCGCATCGCATTCGGTATTTGCAACGCCTGCTGGCACTAGTCGTGGGAACTCCGAACGTCTGGATTGCCAACGGAACTGAGATTGCTCGCGCGTTTCGTGCGTCTCAATAACCATTTTCTTGTTCGTACTCATGACCGCTGGAAAAAGTACGATCCGAGCGTTCTCACTTCCACAGCCGGAAACCGGGAAAGTAAGCCCTGTACAACACACTGCGCTCTGGATGACCCTGACGCTTGACAAGGAAGTCAACCTTGCGGCAAGGTTCATAAACCTAGGTATCTTAGTTATTGAAAATGCGGGTTGAAGATGCCTGGGCCAGATGCGCCTCGACGACGGTCTGTTCGCGCCGTACCGGGCGCAAGCAGGCGGGTTCTTCATATCTTTTGCCCCGGGAGCTGAAATGAAAAAACAATCACTATATCCACGGGCATTGTCCCTCCTGGCACTTGTTTCGCTTGCCCATTACGCAATCGCGGCGGACATGGATGCCGTGCCGGAGCCGCCGCAGGTGACGGAGCCTGTTATCGGGACCATCGATCCGGATCCGGACTCTTGGGGGCGCATCGAGTTCGTTAACGTGCACCATTTTCCCTACGATGGAACACCTGAATCGGCTATCCCGAAACCACCGCTCGGACCGACTTCAAAGACCATTTTCCAAAGTCCCGAAGCCGGCCCCGACAGCCCGTTGCCGGTAGGTCAGTTGATCCATCTCGTGTACCGACCAACCTTTGGCACTGAGATGCCGGCACCGGCCGGCGTCCCGCATTATCACGAGTTCTGGGAATGGGGGTATACGCTAAAGGGCGATTCGATTATGCCGGAGCCGGTGCACCCCGATCAGCTCAACGGAATGCTCTATCGCAAGAAGGAGGGAGGCTGGCTGACTCGACCTCCGTTTTCCCTGCACGGAGGCAGCTGGGCTACAGGGGGCATGCGCAACCAATTACCATACCACCTCATAATCTTCGAAGAAGGTGACGGTCACGTTATCAATGTAGGCAGGAATGGCGAGACCGGCAGTTTCCGAGGGCGCGACGGCAATTCGCCGCCTCCGGGACTGGATGCTGACTACCGGAACGTAGATCGATTTACAAGGCCCTGGCTCGTGGACTCGACGCGCGACCTGGACTGGGAAGTGGATCCTGATGTCCCAGGCCGTTTCATTAAACTGCTCGACGACGACCTGGCGAACGGCTTCCGCTCACAGCTGGTCAAAGTGCCACCTGGCTGGGTCGCACCGCCGGAATGGCGCAAAACGTACTTCGAGCAGGCCAACCGGCTTCGCTATATGGTGTGGGGCGAAATGAAAGTCTGGCAGTTCACCGGACCAAACGACCCAGGCAGTGCGGTGAAAGTAAAAGAGGACTACTTCATCTACCAACCGCCGCGGGCGATCTGGGGCTACGGTGACGAGCCGGTGAGTGAGCACGGCGCCATCTGGCTGGAAGTGACCTACGCGAAGGGACTTGAGCATAGCGAGGGCACGCGAATCGAAGAGGTCAAACGCGTCCGGTAGGCCAGCCAGCGTTAGAACCGGACAATGCAGGGTAGCGTCAGTATCATCGCTTGGTGCTGCTTGCTGCTGTGCGTATTCCGGTCCATGCCGGCCACCGATTCCGGAGCATGCCGGGCCACCGTTCCGGTCCATGCCGGGCCACCATTCCGGAGCATGCCGGCATAGGGTGCGACGCGGGATAACCACGGCTACCGTGGTCTCTTTTTTCGAGGAAGAAGGGGATCGACGGTGGCTCAAGCGAGGTTGCCCGTGCGTAAGATACGAGAGGTATTGCGGCTGAAGGCCGCGGGGTTGAGCGATCGTCGGATCGCGACAGCAATCGGCAGTGCGCGTTCGACGGTGCAGGAGTGCCTGCGGCGATCCCGTGACGCCGGCCTTGTCTGGCCGTTGGCCGAGGAGCTCGACGAGGCGGCGCTGCAGGCGCGTTTATATCGACGCGAAGTGCCGCTGTCGCAGCGACCCCTACCGGATTTTTCCTATGTGCACGCGGAGCTCAGCCGGCCGGGGGTGACGCGCTGGCTGTTATGGCAGGAGTACAAGGCCGCGCATCCGGAGGGCTGGCAGTACAGCGTCTTCTGCGAACAGTATCGGCGCTGGCTGGCGACCCAGGACCCGGTGCTGCGACAAAGCCACGAGCCGGGCGAGAAGCTGTTTGTCGATTATGCGGGGCAGACGGTGCCGGTCACGGATCGCTATACCGGCGAGGAACGTGTGGCGCAGATCTTCATCGGCGTGCTCGGCTGCTCGAACTATACGTTTGCCGAGGCGACCTTCAGCCAGCAGCTCCCCGACTGGCTCGGCTCGCACGTGCGGATGCTCGCCTACGTTGGCGGCGTGCCGGCGGCGATCGTGCCGGATAATTTGAAGACCGGCATCAACCGCGCGCACCGCTACGAGCCCGAGCTCAACCCGAGCTACCAGGACTTTGCGGAGCATTATGCGGTAGCGATCCTGCCGGCCCGGGTGCGGAAGCCGCGCGACAAGGCTAAGGTCGAAGCCGGTGTGCTGATCGTCGAACGCTGGATCCTCGCACGACTTCGCAACCGCACGTTCTTCTCGCTCGGCGAACTCAACACCGCGATCGCCGAGCTGCTGGAGGTGCTCAACAGGCGGCCGTTCAAAAAGCTCGAGGGCTGCCGGCACTCACGTTTTATCGCGCTCGATGCTCCAGCCTTGCGGCCGCTGCCGGTCAGAGCCTACGAGTTCGGCGAGTGGCGTCAGGCCAAGGTGCATCCCGACTATCACATCGAGGTCAAGCGCGCTTACTACTCGGTGCCGTACCGGCTGATCGGCCAGCGTGTTGAGGTGCGGCTGACGGCGCACGCCGTCGAGGTCTTCCACACCGGTAAGCTCATCGCCGCGCACGCGAGAGCCGCAACGCGCGGACGGCGTTCGACGCACGACAGTCACCGGCCCGCAAGCCATGTCGCGGTCATCGAACAGAGCCTTGCGCGCGTCCTCGAGCGCGCCGCGCTCGTCGGACCGGCGGCCGTCGAGGTGCTGCAGCGACAAGCCACGCACCGCAGGCATCCCGAAGAAACACTGCGCAGCGCCCAGGGCATCTTGCGCCTGGCGCAGGACTTCACCCCGGCGTGCCTCGAACACGCCTGCCAGCGGGCGCTCGCACTGAAGAGCTACAGCTATCGTGCCGTGCGCACCCTCATCGAGATGCCGGCAGCGCCCGCGGCGGCTGCCGGGCTCGATCTTGTGCACGACAACCTGCGCGGCCCCGAGTACTTCCAGTAACCCGTGATATCCATAATAAGGAGAACCTTGCATGTTGACCGAACCGCTGATCCAGCAACTCACCGAACTCCGCCTGCGAGGCATGGCGGCCTCGCTCGAGCAACAGCTCGCTTCCCCCGATGTCGGGAGACAGAGCTTCGAGAACCGCTTAGGGCTGATGCTCCAGCAAGAGATCGTCGAGCGCGGCAACGCGCGCCTCGCGCAACGACTGCGCTGGGCGAAGCTCCCGGTCCAGGCCTGCCTCGAAGATCTCGACACCCGCAGCGCCCGCGGCATCGATCCCGGTCAGCTCGGCCAACTCACCGATCTGGGCTGGCTGCGCGAGCATCTGAACCTGCTGATCACCGGGCCGACCGGTGTCGGCAAAAGCTTCATCGCTGCCGCGTTCGCCCACGCCGCCTGTCGTGCCGACTTCTCGGTGCGCTGCTTCCGCCTGCCCAGGCTGGTCGAAGAACTTGCCCGCTATGCCGCGATGCAAAAGCGCTCGGCGCTGTACCGGCAGCTCGCCAAAGCCGACCTGATCGTCATCGACGACTTCGGTCTGACGCCACTCGCCGATGCAACTGTGCGCGACCTGCTGGAAATCCTCGACGACCGCTATGATCGAAAATCCACTCTCATCACCAGTCAGCTGCCCGTCGACCAATGGCATGGCTACCTTGGCGATCGCACCGTCGCCGATGCGATCCTCGATCGGCTCGTGCACAACAGCTACCGACTCGTGCTCAAAGGTGAATCGATGCGAAAACGACGCACCGTCGCCGCCGTCAATGCATCACCGAAAGCAAAACAACGTTGACGACAACGTCGTCATCTCCGATAGTCCGACTACCGTGTCGCACCGGCCCGGCATCGTTCGGAATCGGTGGCCGGCTTCAGCCGGAATGGGTGGCCCGCTTGGCCGGAATACGCACTGCTGGGCCGTTTACGGCGTTTCACATCGAATCTTCTGTCCGCAACGAACAGTAAGTTCCTGCCCGTTTCTCGACTATAAAAGTAAAGGAATTATAAAGGGCAAACCGAAGCGAGCTGTGTCGGACGAAGGACTGAAGCAGGTCGTTGTTGCGCTGCAGGGTGCCTGTAGCCTGTCCAGCTTGCGCACCGGGAAATTTCACGTACCTGGGCTACGGCCGCTCTTCCGCATTTGATACCTGGATAACATCAACATTGCTACGATGACGGCCGTATGCCGCTCAATTGCCGCGGTGGCCAAGGAACCTATTTTTGTGGGTCATACCGGGGTACATCATAATCGTACTTTCTCCAACGGCCTTCACCCATGTATTCGATCCCGGTCTCGTATGTACAGTCGGTAACGTACGTTGCCCATAGTTGCGTGCCGGTTCGGACCAATGTCCAACCCCAGCCTGCTTCACCGTTACCGCCTACAAGATTGCCATCACCATCTCTTGGGCGCGGAGGAGCTTGGGCAACAGTGCCGTGCGCCACGCCGGCCGCGCGCCAAAAGTAGCCTCGGGTTCCCCTTTTATACGTCGACACTCCCTGCTCGACGCATTCGCCACGATATTGGCTCTTGTGAGGCTCCCTGTCATCGACTTCGGTATACCGGCTGCCCTCAGGGAAAAAATACTCCTCAAAGCTTGGGTGCACTTCGGCACCTCCGCCGAAGTTTCCGGCTTCGCTGCTGGGCGGAGCCGGAATACTGGAGACAAACGTCATCCAGGTCATTTCGCCCGTATCGGGATCCTGCCGCATCAAGGCGTGAAGGTAGCCTGGGAAGTTGCCGCCGGTGCGATAATCCGGAAAGGGCTCATTCACGTACCAGGGCTTCTGGAATCGATTCCAATCGCGAACACGTGCGTAAGCTCGCGTACCTTTCTTGTCGCGATTGGAAGCCACAAAGTCCGGCTTTCCCTTCAACCACTGGAGCAACACGGCTCCCTGACGGGACTTCATCCCGTGCATCTGGCCAGCCGGCATGTAGCTGTATGAGTACTTCGTGAGCTTTTCATCGCCCGCGCCATCGCTAATGGTGAGATCGCCTTCCAGAACAAATATCTCATTGTCGACATCATGGTAGCCCGCAGGGTGGCTCCAGCCTGCAGGAACATAGGTGATCTGCGATACGGCACCCATGGTCGGAGATTCGCTTAGCAGTCTTCTTTGAAGGCCCGCAGGTATACCCGGGCCATCGAACGACTCCCATGCGACGAATTTGATGTTGGGAATACTTAGCATTAATCCCGGGCGGCCCTCGACCTCGTAGCCTTCTTCAGGTACCGGGAACGGCGGCGCCTGGTCAACCGTCGGCGGTCCGAATTCCTGGGAATATGCAGGCGGTGTGACACACATAAAAACTACCGCCAGAGCTACTGGCACTCTTATCCAGCCCAATGAGTTCATCGCGTAGGCCCTCCCGAGGTCGTCGCGGACGGCTCCGCACAAGAATTGTGGTAAGTCACCCAATGTCCCGGTCCAGTGCGATACAGCCAGACCGCAAATGTGGCCGAGTACAGACTTAGGCCTCCATGACTGATACCGGCCGGCCTAAAGAAATATCCGTCCGGCGCGTATGAGCCTGCTGCCTGTCCTTGCGGCAAGCATTCGGCCATCGTCATATCGCCGGCGAGCAGAAAGCCCTCCTGCCAACTCGCACTGGATGACCAAAGCGGCAGGTTCCCCTCCCCGGTCATTTCCCGTGTGCCGCCAGGTATGGTCACTATCCAGGTCTTTTGACCCGTGCTCTCGTCCAGGCGCAGCAGCTTTACATGAAGCGGTGAGTTCTCCATGATCGGCTCGTCCCGAAATTTTGGAAGGCTACCGGGGTCTTTAGTCGGAACGTCGGTGTAGAGCAGGCCATCGATTGCACTACCTGCCTTGGTTCCGGCCCGGGACGTTTCGCTCTCCACGTAGTCGGGCGCACCGCTCCACCACTGCAGGACCGTCGCTCCGTTCTCGGTACTGTAGCTGTGTGCATAGCCCGCCGGATAGTAGGCGTAAGAGTATCGTCCCATCGGCTTGTCGCCAATGCTGATGCCGCCCTCAACGACAATCATCTCCAAGTCCGCGGAATGGAATCCAGGCGCCTGTTTCCAGCCTGGCGGAAGCTTGACCAGAATCGTTCTCGCACCCGTCTTGTCGTCGAAACTCAGCTGCTTGAAATCGACGGTTTGCACGCCCGACAACGTGAGCGGGCGCCAATACAAACGATCTGGTTGTACAAAGCCGACGAACTCAGTAGCGCGGTCGCGGGACTCCGGTATCCTGAAGTCTTGCCCGAACGCCATCGTGGTGATCAGCAACGCGCTGCACAGGAGCAGGCGTGACCCCGGTCGAATTCTCGTTATCATTGGTGGTCCCTATTCTGGATCGTTACTTATAAGCTGAAGCCGCTTTTTTTCGATAAGACATTTGCCCATTCAATTACCGCAACTGAGTTTCGCACACCGGCTGTTGCAGGGCTCAGTAGGGCCAAAGCACGTTTTGCATCACCAGCCAAAGCTCCTTTGACGCAAACCAACGAGTCGGCCAGCATCAGCCTGACCAAAGATTGCAAAGCGTTATTTCTCGAGCGGCTGGTAAGTATCGTGAAAAGCGATTCGGTACCAATCATTCCCATCCCATTCCCACACATGAGTGAAATTGATGAGCATGCCGTATTCCGAACCGTCCCGAATACCGCGCATTGTCGTTATGCCGGTAATGACAGCAGTATCTCCGTGAATCTTTAGCGGGAAGTACTCACTGTCGAACTGCGTGATCCTCGAGTCGCCGTCGGCTATGGCATCCTGCCTCCGCCGCATCGAATCCAGCCAACCCGCCCTATCGAGCGGCTCCGACTTGTCATTCGTGTGCGTATAGTGCGGGGCAACGATGGACTCAAGGACCGCCACGTCGGCCGCCACGAACGCCTCCTTGAAGCGGGTCCTCCGTATCTCCAGGCGCTCAAATCTCGGGTCATCCACAGCCGGACCAGCGTGGCCGACGACTGGCGCTGGTATCCACGGTACGCACAGCAGAATTACGGTCAAGTATCGAATACTCATAAACCTCTCTCGCCGGTGGCTGGAATGAACGTCGTAAAAATAGTACCCCGTCAGAATTCGTACACCATCTTTATGCCAATGGTGCGCTTCGTAGCAGGCGTGATGGCGACACCCTGACTGAACAGGAAGCCAGCGTTGATGCCCGTCGAGAAGTCCGACCACCTGGAGGCTGCTTCGTAGCTGTCGTCGTCGAACAGATTCGCGATGTAACCTTCGAACCTCACACCCTCCTTTTCGAAGCCTGCACGAAGATTTACGCGCCAGTACTTGCCGTACCATGCGAAATTGGCTTCCTCTGTGTAAGCCTTGCCGAAATACGACGCAAGTCCTCGGATATAGTACTCCCACTGGCTTTCACCCAGCTGATCGTACCAATTCAAACCGACAGCACCACTCAAATCCGGGTAGCGCGCCGGCGTCAGCCCGCTGCAGTCGCGTGGCCCGAAGGCATTGGTCGGGTCAATCGGTCGCTTGAATGGCGAGAAGCCACATGTGAATACGCCATATTCCCCGTCAACGCTTTCGACCATGATCGTGCCGCTCAGGTTATCGTTGAACGCAAATCCACCCTCGAACTCAATGCCGAGAATCTCTGCATTTCCCGAGTTGAACTGAACGTTCAGGGTGCGCTCGTTGCCCGTATCCAGGACGATTGGCACGCCTTGCCGCGTCTTCAAATTTACCCAATCCAGCTGGTATGCCACCAATGAGTACTGGAACCTGCCCTCCAGAAGCTGCTGCTTCCAGCCGATCTCATAATTTTCGAGACTTTCCTCCTCGTTGAAGAGGCTGACTTCGCCGACCACGGCCTCAAGCGCCGCCAGTTCGCTGGCGCTGAGCGGCACGATGTCAGTATTGAAGAACCCTGGCATGTTGCCTTCAGAGTACGTTGCCCAGGCAGTGCTGTTCTCCATTGGGTGGTATGACAAGGTCAATCGCGGCAAGAACGCGGTGAAGGTATCGGAAAAATCAACACCGGGCGTGGTTCGGTCGTCCTGGGAAATTTCGTCTTCTTGGTAGCGCCACTCGAAGTCGAGGGTCAAGGTGTCAGTAAAATCGAAAGAGAACGCCCCGAATACGCCGTGCGTCGTGCCGGCTTCTTCCGGGAAATCCGTCGCGCCGCCGACGCAAGGGCATGGTATGCAAACGCCACCTACAATCTGGCATCCCGAATCCGCACCAGTCACGGTCATGCCGAGGTTACCCTCCCGAATGTAGTCGACATCGAAATAGCTGTAGCCGACAGACCATCGAAACCGATCATCTCCGGGCGACTCAAGGCGTACTTCCTGGCTGACGTGCTCATACAGGTAAGGATCCTGTGACATGCTGCCATTGATGCGTGTTAAGTCGAAATCCCGTACCCACGATGCGCGCGTGTTGCTGTAGCCGGTCAGAGACGACACCCTGTAACCATCCAGAAACCCGGCATCGAGGTCGTAATCCATGACCAGGGCCCAGTTTTGCTGGTTCCGCTTCAATCCCGGAGCAACGACAGTCGGAACGCCGTCCACTTTGAGGCGAGTGACGCCCGTGCTGAGCGGCGTGTAAGTATTGGAATTGAACGCGGCGAGCGTGACTGGATCTACAGTGGTGTTAGGTTGTATCCAATCCTCCACGTTCACCTGCGGAAGCTCACCACAGTAATAATCCGCAACAGCGCCATTTGCCTGCTCCTCCGGCCTTACATCGAAGCAATTCGTGCCGGCGTTCATGGAACCGTCTCCTCCGGCCGAGAGGGGCCCGCCGAGGAAAAGTGCGGTCGACGGTCCGTCGTTATCCTTGGAGTACATCCACCGCAATTTCGCGCTGAAGTTATCCGTCGGCTGCGCGAAGAGCACCGCCTGAACTGTCTCGGTTTGCTCCCTGCCGAGATCGCCGCCATCCGCGTTTGACTGATACTGGCCGTCGGTGCCGTAACCTCGGAGGTTGACCCGATAGGAGAGTTTATCTTCGATGAGCGGTCCTTCGTGGGAGAAGGAGACGTCATAGCCACCATATTCGGAAAGATCCGTGGACACCCGACCCTTGTATTCGAAGCCCGGCGTAATGGTGACGTAATTGACAGCGCCGGCGAAAGTTGAACGACCGAAGGTGGCCGACTGCGGTCCCTTGATGACCTCCACACGTTCAATGTTGGAGAAATCGATGCCAGCAACACCGCCCGCCATGTAGACGCCGTCGAGGAAGACCGTGCCGACCTGCTGCGATGGAGCGGTCTGGTTTGTATTCATGCCGCGAAACCGGACGGCATCATTGTATCTGCCAGGCACGGCACCGCCCTGATTGCTAAAGCTCATACCAGCGGTGACATCGGACAGGTTTTCAAGACTGGTAAATCCGCTGCGATCCATTTCGTCAAACGTATATGCGGTCACGGCCGTTGGAATTTCCATCAGGTTTTCGGCGCGGCGGCGAGCCGTGACAACGATCTCCTCCAGGGAGGTTGCGCGGCTGCCCTGTTCCCGCTCGTTTTCTTCCTGCTGTGCCATAGCGCTTGCTGGCGAGACGACGAGCCCGGCCACGAGCAGCAGGCCGGCGACGGATCGGGTCGTAGTTGGAACTCTATTCATTGTCTTACTCTCCCCTGGCTAGGCAGCGGTCAAATACTGGGATCTGGTTCCGGCGGCGCCGGCGTGATTCTGCGGCACTGGTCGACTAGTTGCGCTGGAGCGCACCCGCCGTAATTTTCGTGCCTTCTTCGGCCGCAGTACAAAAAGTGGCGATCGATGCGGCAGCTGGAATCACCGCGGTCGATAGACGACTGACGGCTTTGCGACCGAAAGTTACATTACACATCAGTTTCCCCCATAAGTGTTTCGAGAACTAGGTTACCTTGGTTGGTTATTTGGCGCAAGCAGCCATTGAGGATGCTGCGAGTGGGGGAACTATTGATACGCCAATTGATTTTTTCTCGCGGCGTCGCTGTGACTCCCGGCTATTCACGAATCCCACGCTCCCTGGACGAGGGAGCCAATTGCCGTCCGCAATTCGATTTCAGAAGTAAGCTTCGTGAGTGAAGCACTCGTAACCGGATAGCGAGCTGATACGTTACTCGCGGGCCGAAGGCGACGACGGACAAATTAGTCTTCTATCTGGTCCTCGTCTCGCGATTCGACCGTTCGAAAACCGCGTCCGGTAAACTCGATCCGGGTCTAATACGAGCAGTCGGTTTAATAGTCGGCCCGTCGGCAAACGCAACAGTAGCGTTGTCGCTCCACTACTTTCGTCGAATCTCACGTGTCGGTTCGATGTGGGAGCTCGAAAGTCTTTGAGTCGGGTAGCGTTGGGTCCCAGGCCTGGGATTCCCTGAACGATAACCGGTACTGCCGGAGGTTGTAGGCAAGTATGCCTGTGGCGAACAGCCCGGCGAGTAACGCAACGGATCCAACCGAGTAGCGCAACATGGACTCATCTTTGAACACGTAATCCGTGAACACAGCAATACCTGTCGGGCCCGCTGTCAGGCCGAGAATATTTACGACGAAATAATAGAGGGCGGACGCCTGCGCCCGCATCTGGTTCGGTGTCACGATCATCAGCGCAGAAATACCGGCGGACGTCGATGCCAGGACTCCCGCCGTCATGGGCAGGAGCATCACGAGTGCCAGCGTCGGCGAGGGCATCAATGGCGTCAGTATTGCACAGACTACTCCCATCAAGTTGAGGTATAGCGCTGCCCGCATGTGCGCGTCTTCTGCGCCGCGCTTCATCAGGTATTCGGGGAGCCACGAAGCGAGAACGATCGACACCGGTCCCGCGACCAAAGTAACAATACCGTAAGCCCAACCGATATCCGCGACGGACCAGCCCCAGGTTCTGATAAACATCGTCGGAATCCAGGCAAAGAAACCGTACGAAAGGATGCCTACGGTCGACATACCGAAGAAGTGGCTGCCATACATGCGCCAACGCTGGAGGAAAAAGCGGGCGACCGTGGCGAGCGACAAATGGCTGTTGGCGTTGGTCCCGTCCTCTGCGGACATCCGGCCTTTGCGCTTTGGCTCTTTCACCGTCAGCATCAGGGCAGCGACGAAAATGCCCGGCAGGCCAACGACGATGAATACCGTCTGCCATGCGTATAGTTCGCCGACGACAGGCAGGGTAACCGGGGGCGCCTGGCTCACCAGTGCTATCACCTGCCCTCCAAGGATCATTGCGAGTCCAACCCCCATCGATATGCCCATCGTGTAAAAGGCCACCGCACGGCCTCGCTTTTCCTTTGGGAAGTAATCGCTCATCATCGACAGCGCGCTTGGGCTCAATGCCGCCTCGCCAACACCAACGCCTACCCTCGCGAGAAAAAGCTGGAAGTAGTTGCGGGACAGTCCACAGGCCGCCGTCATAAGGCACCAGATGGCGATTCCGGCGGCAATGATGCCGCGGCGGCTGGAGCGGTCCGCCAATCGTGCAATTGGAATCCCTAGCAGCGTGTAGAAGATCGCGAAGGCAAGGCCTAGCAACAGGCTCATTTGCGTATCCGAGATATCAAGGTCCCTGCGAATCGGCTCCACCATGAGTGCCATGATCTGGCGGTCAATGAAGGAGACCGTATAGGCAAGAGTGAGAACGACAACTACATACCAAGCATAGGTCGGGGACGGATAAGCGTCGTCAGTCCTTTTGTCATTCATGCTCATTGCGCGTGGTTCGCCGAAGTCCATCGGCTCATCAGCACCGAATGTTTAAACGCTTCCATTTTTAGTCTCCCACACCATTGGCCGATGCGACCGGCCGAGCGTATACTATTCCTGACCGAGTTATCTTAGTTGTAATTTGCTTTTCAGCCCCACTTGCCGCCGTTGTGCCCCAACGGCAGCCCCGCGTCAGCCGTAAATCCGTAGAACGCCTCCGTCAAAAGGGACTTCGCAACGGCGCGACGCACCTCGAGCAGCTTTCGGAGATCGATACCCGTGTCGTATCCCATCGAATTCAACATGAAGACCAGATCCTCGGTCACGATGTTGCCGCTTGCCCCGGGGGCTGCCGGGCAGCCGCCGAGTCCGCCGAGCGAGCTGTCGAGGGTCGTGATGCCGACCTCGAGGGCCATGAGGGCATTCGCGATGCCAAGCCCGCGCGTATTGTGCAAATGGAGTCCAGTCAGTCGATCCGCGCCAACCTCCG